>JAFTJQ010000012.1 GCA_017456285.1 Lentisphaeria bacterium | reverse complement strand
GGAATACAAAGGGGGAGAGTAGCTTGGAGCGATTTAGCGACAAGTGGCAATCTCCCCCGTTGTGTGGCAACTCGTGGCAAAAGATTTGAGGTGTCATTCCGCAAAAAAGCGGGAGGACAACTCGAAAATTTTGCCACATTAAAGCAATCACCAAACCGCCATATCACGCCCACTCAAATTACAATCGTCCAGTCTGATGACTGGTTGCTGGGGTGTGGGGAGTGCAATCAACTCCCCACAAAAAAACAATAACTTCGACCTCCGCACAAGGTCAGCGACCTTGACCTGAAAGATGCTAACGCATCTTATCACACCACCGTCGTCATGACCAGTTGCCGGACACACTCCATGCCTCCAAATTATCCGTGTGATTTTAACTATAAATTTATAACTCGTGAAATCAATAGTCCGCTTGTAACTGCTTGGTCAAATGCGTAAAGAGTTTTTGCCAATTCTCTAAATTCAACTGTATGCAGAGGGACTTTCGCATTATCGGCAGTAATGCCGAAAAAGAAATTAATCAACGGAAAATCCTGCGACAAATTTGCGTAATCAGAAGATATTTTTTCATCGATATATGAACTATCCCAGTTCAATTTTTCAAACTCATTTTTTACCGCATTTTCCAAATCAGGAGATTTTTTAGATGCGAGATAGGTATTGGGGCGATTTTTGCATTCAAACTTGCAATTAGTTGCAAGTGCCGCCGCCTCAACCATTTGGGAAAATCGTTGCTCAAGTTCGGCAAGTTTATCATTTTCGGTTGTCCGCAGATAAAAATGGGCTTCAGTGAGTTCGGGAATAATATTTGCCATCTCACCGCCATTGGTAATAATTCCGTGAATCATTGATTTTTTGTCCATCTGCTGGCGATATAACCCGATCGAATTAAAAAGCAGAATCATTGCGTCAAGTGCATTGATTCCGTCCGCAGGAGCAGTAGCCGCATGCGAACTACGCCCATGATAAGCAATATCGAATCTGCTTACAGCCAAAGTCCCTGAATCAAGTCCGCTCCGATAATACGGGTGACAGATAAAGCCGTAATCAATATCACGAAAAGCACCCAATTTCTGCAAATCAATTTTGCCGCCGAAATTTTCTTCTGCCGGAGTGCCGAACAGAGTAACTTTAAGGTTCAATTTCTCTTTTTTAATCCGCTCGACTGAACTCAAAAATGCCGTCAAAGCACTCACGGCAATCAAATTATGTCCGCACCCGTGACCAAGTGATTTCAATGCATCGTATTCGCTGAAAAAAGCAACTGTTTTTGCCTGATTATCCGCCCAATCGGGGATATAATTCACCCGAAAAGCCGTCGGAAAATCGCTGAAAGAAAACTCAGGGGTAAATCCGCATTTCCGCAAAAAATCACATTGAACTTTGACCGCTTGAAATTCATTGTAGCCAAGTTCTGGATTACTGTGAATAAAGTTGGAAATTTCCTTTAATTCAGAGTAATATTTGAAATTATCCACCATAAAAACCTCTAAAAAAGTTCCATTTGGGCAATTGACGGGGTGTCATCATCAGACTTGTTTTCAGCCGTTTTTTTCGGGGTAATTCGCGGACGGCGAGGCGTTTTTTTCTTCTCGACATCGGCTGAAGAATCTAATGTAAAGGGTTCTTCGCTGTCGATACTCTTTGGAGATTCTTCCGAAGTTGCCGCTATCGGCGGAATTTCCTCAACTTTTTCCTCAACTTTTTCTTCAACAGCCGCTTCGACTTTTTCCTCGACTTTTTCGGGAGTTTCTATTACTTCAGCGTCATTCGCAACTTCTTCTACGGTTGTTGTATCCTCAACTTCTGAAATTTCAGCAATCTCATCGACCTTTTCAGCAACTTCTGAAATTTCAGCAATATCAGAGACGTCATCCATGATAAGTTCTTGAGTTTCAACAACTTCCTGTACCTCTTCCGCTACGGAAACCATTTCAGCAGTATTTTGAGTTGCAACTTCTTGATTATCAATAACTTCATCGGCATTTTCAGCATCAACTTCCGCACTCTCTTCCGCTGCAGCTCGTGCTTGAATTTCAGCAATTTCCTCCGTAGTTAAATAGCGTACATGGGTAATTTTCTTAATTGTATTGGCAGTAAAAAGCATACCTCTGGCTTTCGGAGTACGCAGAGTAAATTCCATCAAATTTATCTCGCTTTTTTTCTCCTGTCCTCGCTTATTAACTTCGATTACCTCATAAATAGCATCGACTCTGGGGGTAAAAAATTCAATTTTGCAATTTGGCGGGCAAAGCATATACTCATTATCGGTTCTGAATTTATCAATGCAGGTGCGTTTTGAGTAATATTTTTTTGCTTTGGTATCAAAATAGATAATCGCAAATTCCTGATTCGGGTCATACTTTCTGCACTCATAGAGTTTTTCGACAAACTCCTTATTTTTGCTTGGCAGATTAATAATTTTGTACCAGCCGTTTTTCTTGATAAGCAGTAAGTGGTCAAATTCATTACAGACGATCGGCTCATCACTTTTGATTGCAGTACCGATATATCCCTCTTTTTTGTCCCAGCCGATACGGATATTATTGAGAGCGACTTTCTGGCGATCGATTTTTTCAAATCCGTGGACGATTTCGGTACGCCTCGGGAACAATGAACCGTACTTCTCAAGCAAGTTATTCAAATAATCAATTGCATGCTGTGTCAAATTCTTTAATTTCTTATTAATTTCGGCAATTTTTCGGTCAATTTCACGCAATTCTTTCTGATTTTTTTCAATGTCAAATCGGGAAATTCTGCGGACGGGGAGTGCCAGAAGTTTATCAATATCCTCACGCTTTAACTCACGACGCACGAGGTGCAAAAACGGCTTCAAACCATCCTCAACTTCACGATATTCCTCTTCCTCGCTGGTAACTTCCTCGATTCTTTTGTAGATACGATTTTCAAAGAAAATCTGTGCCAAAGTTTTTGCATGAAACTGCTCATTCAAGCGATTGAGTTCAATTTCCAACTCTGCTTTGAGATAAAAAAGCAACTTCTCCGTATTGCGGTGAATCACCTCGGTAATGCTCATCTCGCAGGGGCGATTATCCTTAATAACCGTCATCATCGTAGAGATCGGCATTGAACAATTAGTATGCATATAGAGTGCCGACATCGTCTTATTCGGATCCTGCCCGCGAGTCGGGGTAATACGGATTTCCACTACCTCATTGGTAAAGTCTTGGATATTGGAAATTTTTATTTTCCCCTTATCGGCAGCTTTCTCAATCGACTGCATAAGTTTCTCTGTATCAGTGCCGTACGGGATCTCTCTGATAATAATATCTCTGCCGTCAAGTTCCATTTTTGCCCGCACTGTAACTTTGCCGTTACCGTCATCGTATTCACTGACATCGACAATACCACCCTGCAAAAAATCGGGATAGAGTTCAAAAGTTTCCCCATTCAAAACGGCAATCTGGGCTTTCAGAAGTTCATTGAAGTTGTGAGGCAAAATCGTTGTTTTCATACCGACGGCGATACCGTCAGAGCCAAGCATAAGCAAGCCCGGAATTTTCACCGGAAGCACAATCGGTTCCATATTTCGGCTGTCGTAAGTTTCCACCATCGGAGTAATTTCATCACAGAAAAGCACATCTCGCCCAAGTTGGGTTAAACCGCACTCGGTATAACGGGGTGCCGCCGCACCGTCACCGGTAATGATATTACCGAAGTTTCCCTGTTTCTTGATAAAATACTCTTTATTGGCAAGGACAGTCAAAGCATCTTTGATTGAAGCATCTCCGTGGGGGTGATATTTACCCATGACATCACCGACGATAGTGGCGGTTTTCTTTGTCCCACCCTCATCGGTTTTGTGAAGCACCCACAAAATTCGTCGCTGAACCGGTTTAAGACCGTCATCGACATTAGGAATTGCACGATCTTTGATAACGTACGAAGCGTATTCCAAAAAGTTTTTATCCATAAGACGACGGAAAAAATCATTGTGACTGACTGATTTGGCGGCCTCTTTAGTCCCCTCCTGCAGCTCATCAACTACAATCTCATCCGCAGCCTCTCGGAAATCTTCAATTTTGTTTTCATCTTCGTTATTCATAGATACTTATTTCCAAATTATTCATAATGTATTCACGTCTGCTCGGAGAATTATCACCCATGTAAAAACCCAAAATCTCCGGTACATTTTTCAAGTGATCCAAAGTTACCGGAACCAATTTAATATTGTCGCCGATAAATTCTCCCAACTCTTCAGGAGAGATTTCACCCAAACCTTTGAAGCGGGTAAGTTCAAACTTCTCTTTGCCGACATTGGCAATCGCTTCATCACGCTCACTGTCGCTGTAACAATAGATACTGCCGTGCTTTTTAGTTTTTACCCTGTAAAGCGGAGTCTCAAGGATGTACAAATGCCCTGACATCACCAACTGATCAAAGTAGGTAAGGAAATAGGTAATAAGCAAGTTCCTGATATGCATTCCGTCCACATCGGCATCAGTTGCAATTACAACTTTGTCATACCGCAAATTATCAACCTCACTCTCAATATCAAGTGCGTACATGATATTGCGGAGTTCATCATTCTCATAGAGTTTTTTCTTGTCCTCACCGTAGCAGTTAAATGGTTTTCCCTTGAGTGCAAAAATCGCCTGCGTATTTACATCCCGCTTCAAAACAAATGAGCCTGCCGCAGAATCTCCCTCGGCAAGGAAAATCATCGTTTCAGGCAAAGGATTGCCTTTTTTGTCCTTATCGCCCCGGTGGAATTTGCAATCTTTGAGTTTCGGAATGCGAACTGCCAACTTTTTAGCCGCCTCTTTGCCGAGTTTTTTGGCTTCGGCAACTCGTTTATGAAGTTGCTCATTAAGTTGGATTTTTTCCAAAATCTTCTCTGCCGCTTCCTTGTTTTTAAAAAGGAAATCGACAATTTCTTTCTTTACTTCCGCCACAATCG
Organism: Lentisphaeria bacterium; assembly: GCA_017456285.1. Classification (GTDB taxonomy): domain Bacteria; phylum Verrucomicrobiota; class Lentisphaeria; order Victivallales; family Victivallaceae; genus RGIG5270. The sequence goes on along the minus strand of JAFTJQ010000012.1, from coordinate 105,067 downwards.
GGCCTCTGACTTCGGTGCTGCCGAGTTTATTTTTTGTTTGCGACTCAAAAATCGGATCAACCAATTTAATCGAAATTGCCCCAAGCATGCCGTCACGGACTTCATCGGCTTTGTAAGACTTCTCGGTAAATTCATTAATCGCCTTTAATACACCCTCCTTAAATGCCGACAAGTGCGTTCCGCCGTCACTGGTGTACTGGCCATTAACAAATGAATAACAGCTCTCTCCGTAACTATTAACATGGGTCAAGGCAAATTCAATTTTCTTGCCTCGGTAATAGATAATATCATAAATTTTTTCCTCTTCCGCCTTTTCGTCAAGCAGGTCTTTTAACCCATTTTGCGAATAGAAGCGTTCCCCATTGAAATAGAGCGACAAGCCCGTATTCAAATAGGCGTACATCCACAAACGATGTTCAATATTCTCAATCGAATACTTGTAGTTGCCGAAAAGTTTTTTATCATGGTCGGCAACGTAAGAGACAAAAGTACCGTTTTTTTCAGTTGTTTCACCGTCAAGTTCCTCAATCAATTTGCCTTTGGCAAATCTACCCTCTTTGAACTTGCCGTCACGGTAAGAACGGATTATGAACTCCTCGGACAATGCATTAACCGCTTTGGTTCCGACTCCGTTCATACCGATAGTGCTTGAGTACCCTGAATCACCGTATTTACCGCCGGTATTCATTTTAGAAACACAAGCAATCGCCATTTCCAGCGGTATTCCCCGCCCGTAATCTCGCACGCTTACTCGATCGCCGTCAAGCGAAATATCAATTCTGCGACCATACCCCATCATAAATTCATCGATAGAGTTGTCGATTACCTCTTTCAAAAGCACATAGATACCGTCATCACGGTGCGAACCATCTCCCAATCGTCCGATATACATACCCGGACGGGAACGCACATGCTCCAATGGGTCAAGCGTCCTAATCGTGCTTTCATCATAATCTTGAATTGTCTTTACTTCGTTTTCATCACTCATTTTAATTTTATCCATAAAAAAATAGTTTATCATAGCAAATTTAGCACCAATTCGGCAAAATTTCAAGCGAAATTCAATTTTTTTCGTGTTTTTTTCTGCCATAAAAAAGACTTTTTACATTTTTTTTGCATTTTTAACAAATTTTTATTTGACTTTTACGGAAAATGCAGTATATTAATTGTATCAAAAAAATCAAGCGAGTGTAGCTCAGTTGGTAGAGCATCACGTTGCCAACGTGATTGTCGCCAGTTCGAATCTGGTCACTCGCTCCATTTTTTTGTCTTGATTTGGGGGGGAAGCAGGGGTTTTTATTTTTTTAGCAGTTTGTAATTGCGAATAAATTCGCTACAAACTGCTAAAAAAATAAAACCGCTTCGCTCTCAACTCATAAAAAATTTATGAGTTGCCCTGCTTCAACTTCTGACCGTGTGATTGCCTTCGCTATCGCTCAGGCTTTGCCCTGCGGGCAATGTCGCCAGTTTGGTGGATAGGACTTGTTGTGCGAATAAATTCGTAGCAATAATTCAAAAAAAAATAATTGAATATTAGAGAATATTTTTTTCTACTACAGGCACTCTCGCCCTGTCAACGATAACGCCATGCCGCTATAAAATTTCCTGACTTCCTGATATTTTTGTATTTTTTTAATTTTCAAACTTGTTTTTTTGTCAAATCGGGTGTAATATATGGAGTATTCAGCAAAATAATTTAAAGGAGGTTTTTATGAAAAAGTTTTTAGCAATTTTATTTTCAAGCTTGATTTCGTTCAATTTTGTTAACGCAAACACTGAATTAAGTCAGCAGACCGCATTCGATGCGACAATGAAAGAAATTGATTTAGGCGGTCTGGCACTTCAATATCAAAAATTGGATAATTTAGAAGCAACCGCAACTTCTCTGGCTGATTTGCTTCTGATGAATGCCGCTAATTCCAAAATTCCGCAATTTCAGCTTGAATTGTTTAGCAAAACACTGCATGAAATTATCAAAAAAGCAAACCTGAATGAGATCAAAAGCATCGGTGCAAGTGTCAAACAAATTAATAATTCAACTTTTATCAGCAAATCTTTTATTTTAACTGCGGATAATCCCCAAGGCGTTTTGTACGACGCAATCGGCAGAGTAAATCGCCCGTTCAACTATCTCAATATCGTTCCTGAAAATGCGATTTTAGCAGGTTCTTCACATATTGACATGGCAGTAATTTACAACTCAATTTACAATAACTATCTCAAAAACGACCCGATGGCATCGCAATATATTCAGCTTCTTGAGATGCAATTAGGCATGCCTTTTGCCGATTTCATGAAATCACTTTCGGGGGAATACGCCTATTTTGCCACCACTGAAATAACCGAAAACAATGTTTCACTGCAGGGGCTTATCCGCATTCCCGATAACAACGGAAACTTGACAAAATTCCTCAAAACCCTCTTGCAAACCGAAGACAATATTGTAAATCTGCCGATTCGCGAAGCAGACGGTATGGTAGCCCCGATTTTAGTTTTCGGCAATAAATCAGTTATTATCAGCACCAACCAAATCGCACTTGACCAGTCAATTAAAGCACAGGATTCAGGCAAAAACATCCGCACTATTGCCAAATTCGCTGAATACGGCAAATACCTTGCCAACAACGGAATTTCACAATTTTACTTAGCGCTTGATGACAGTCAGGTACAGTTGATTAATTCTCTGCTTATCTCAAATAATATCAATGAAAAGTTCGAGCCGATTTACTTAACAACCGAATCAACTGTGCAGAAAAACGGCTACAAATCAATCGCAGTAAGTTCATTCAATATGGCGTCTATCGACGAAATGATTGCATTGCAATCCGCCATTATTCAGGGTGCGATTGCGGCACAAACTCTTCAGGAAGATGCCGACAGTGATGATTCTGAAGATGATGATTTTGAAGTAGAATAAAAACGGAGTTCTAAAAAAAATCAAATGGCTGAAGATAATAAAAAAATTGTTTTAGTAGATGCTTATTCTCAAATTTTCCGGGCATTCTATGCGGTAAAAAGTTTAAGTAATTCAAAAGGATTCCCGACCAATGCCCTGCATGGTTTCATCAAAATTCTCATGCGGCTCAATCGTGAATACCCGAGCAGTCACGGAGCAGTAGTTTTTGACTGCGGACGAGTCGGATTCCGCATGGAACTGAACCCGGAATACAAGGCAAACCGCAAACCAACTCCCGATGAATTAAAAATGCAAGTGCCGCCGATTCGAGAATTTATTGAAGCATTCGGCTGGACTTTGCTGGAGGAGTGCGAGTACGAAGCAGACGATCTGATCGGGGCGATTGCGAGAAATTTTGACGGCGAAGTCAAGTTTTTAAGTTCAGACAAGGACTTATCACAACTAATCAATAGCAAAATCACCCAGCTTGTACCTGATATTAAAAATGCTTTTACCGAGCGAACTCCGGAAAAAGTTATCGAGAAATTCGGAGTTTCCGCAGATCTTTTGATTGATTATCTGGCACTTTTGGGAGACAGTGCGGATAATATCCCGGGAGCAGCAGGAATTGGGCCTAAAGGGGCGGCTAAAATTTTGAATAATTATGGTTCTTTACAGCAAATTTTTGCTGATCCATCACTGGTAAGCGATGAGAAAACCCGTGCAAAATTACTGGAAAATCGTGACCTTTTGGAGAAAAACATTGCTTTAATTACCCTCAAAACCGATCTGCCTGATAAATTCAGCAAATTAGAGCAAATCTGTGAGAAAAAAGCTATTGATTTTGCCAAACTTTTTGCCTTGTGTGATGAGTATGAACTTAATTCTATTCGCAAAGACATTGAGAAGTTAGCCAAGGAGCATAATTTCATCCCTCCGAAAGCACAGCAAAAATCTAATGCGGATGATCTATTCAGCAACATGGACGACTCCCTTTTTGCTTGCAGTTGTGAAGCAAAAACCGAAAAAGTTGCCTCAAGCGAACCAACTTATTATCAAGCCGACCTTTTTGAATAAATTCCGCCCCGAATTAGTTATAAAAAATTTTCTTGATTGCAAATGGAGCAATTTGATAAGTTTTACCGTAAATTATTACTGTTTCCATTTTATTTGAGGGATTCCAAATAGTAACAACTCTCTTGCTTACTGATGTTACAATGCATTGCGAATTTGCCAAGTCAAATGCTTTTACCGCGTTTTTGGGATAGTCTCCCTCTTTGAGGTGTCCGGTAATTTCACGAACTTCAGGCGGATTCAGATAATTTTCTGCAATTTTCGGCAATTCTGATATATCAGCAAAATCATCGACAAGGATATAAAATTCCAAGTAAGTATAGCCGATATCCGCTATGCCCTCATTTTCGTAACATGGAAACTCTACAAAATCCGCATAACGGCTCGGACGGAGCATAGTCAATCGCATGCAATCACATTCGCAATCACAACTATGCAAATCAGAGGCTAAAATTGCAATTTTTTCACGTTTGCTTGAGGCAGTAAAAAAGTCATTGAAAGCGTATTCTTCGGAGCTGTTAAAATTTTTTGCAATTTGCCTCATCGTGATCCCTGCCGGATTTCCGGTGGCAAATTCGACAATATTATCGGCAAATTTCACCCCTAATTTAATACAGCAGTCTTTTTTGAAATTGCAAATCGTTGCAGTAATTTTAATTGGTTTCTGATTGGCAAAATCACTCAAAATCAGACGAATTTCTGAATTTTCATACTCATAAACTGCCTCAATTTCTGCACAAACTTGTCCTGAAGATAATTTGCTGACATCCTTGAGACACGCAAATTTTTCCGCCTTGCCGAATGGCTGCATAGTAAATCCCCATGAACCATTATTATCAGGTAAAATTTGCACCGAAAGCCGCTTAATTAATTTCTCCAAACGCTCAAATCCAACCGTCGGCAAATTCGTTTTTTCTCTTGAAAATGCCAAATATTCATATCCCATAGCGGCAGTCGGAACTATAGCAGTAAGTCTGCCCCATGGGTCATTAAATGGACCGTAACAACTTGCCGCACGCAGAATTTGCAAAGGGAAAATTTCACCGAACTGATTTTTCACACTGCAAAAATTTTCGCCGATCCCATCGGGGTCAGTAAAACCGTCAATTTGAGCAACCACCTCGCGTCTCCGAGGAATCGGATTCCAAATTTGCACTCCCCCCTCTTTTACGAAACTTAAATTTGTTGAACTTTCTGCTTTAGCCAAAAACTTATCAATGTAATTTTGTGCCGTAAATTTGCTAAATCCAAGCGAGGGGTAAATATCTTCAGTATAGGCTTCACGAATTGAAGTTCCGGGAACAATGTCATGGAAATAATTAAAAAGCAATTCCCGTTTCGCCAACTCAAATTTTTCGCCGTCAAATCCCAATTTCTCCGCATTCAAAAGAGTTTTGACAGTTTTAGCGGCAAGTGCTTTTACTGCATGATTAGCGGAACAATGTCCGATATTGTCAGATATTTCACCAGAATACTCAACTAATTCCATCTCCGAAGAAGCGACATCTGCAAAATATTCCTCAAGTGTGGCAAATTTTATCGGCATGCCCTCTGCCGCTTCCCGCAAATAAGACAAGTGCTTTCGAGAAAGTCCGCCGCCATGGTCACCAAGCCCCCAAAAAAGAATTTGCAAATCATCTCCGTTGGTCAAATGTTCCTCAATTAAATCAAAAAATGCCTTTTTATCTGCGAAAGCAGATTGAGCATAATTAGTACGCAATCTCTGGGCAATAACACTTGAATTATCGGCTGATTTCCACCGAAAAAGATGTTCTTTAACTGCTCTGCCACGCACATAAACATAATGTGTGAAGCCATGTTGATTCAAAATAGCAGGTAACATGGCAATATGCCCGAAAGCATCCACGCTGTAAGCAATTTTCGGAGCGAAGCCAAATCGTGACTTAAAATATTCCTGACCTGATTCTGCTTGACGGAGCAAAACTTCAAGCGGAGCAATCAACGCATCAGATTGAACTTCCCACCCGCCGACAATTTCCCATTGTTTCCGTTCTACGAGCTTGATTATACGCTTAAAAAGTTGCGGAGAATTTTCTTCGCACCAACGATAAAATGCCGCAGACGAACAACTGAACTTCAAATCGGGATTTTCTTCCAAAATTGCAACTGCTGAACGAGCCGTATTAAGCATACTGCTCTCTCCTGCATGCCGCCGCCAAAGCCAAATCGGATCTAAATGCGAATTAGCAATCGCATAAATTTTTTTTGCACTCATTGATAAATTGCCTTATATTAAATATCAGTTAAAAAAAGTTCTTGCAGCTTATTAATTTCCATATCGCTAATACCGCAACTCATAAAATAATCACGGCTTTGAGTTTGAAAATCATCTGCATCAGAGAATTTGCGTAATGCCGTTTTCAGTTCAGTAAACCACTCTCCGTTGCGAGAACGAATGTCCCAAATTGATAGCGAGGTTAATTCATAGTCATGCAAAATTGTCTCCTCATCAACCCCCAAAAGAGCAAGTAACAAAAACACAAAAGTCCCTGTCCTATCCGCACCGCCCCAGCAGTGGAGATAAGTAGGGAGATTTTCAGGATTAATAATCATCCTGAAAACTTCTGCATAGAGTTTTTGCTGTTCAGGATTTTCAATCTGCTTGTAAGCCAAAATCGGAATATTTATGTGTTTAACTTTATTACTCAAAGCATGTCCGTTATTCGGCAAATTTTTAAGTTCATCCGCCGTTCTTAAGTCCATAATGCTTCTCAACTTCAAATTGTTTTCAAGAAAATTTAATGCTTTCAAAGTTGCCGTCATGTGACTATTAAGTTCTCCGCCTCGATAGAGCAAATCATATTTAACTTTTTTTGAACCATTGCAAGCACTGTAACCGCCAATGTCACGCACATTAGAAACCCCTTCAACATAGATATAACGAGGAATTTCATCGGCAGTACGGAAAGTTCTTACCTCGCTAACTTGCTGTTTATCGCTATCAACAACTCGCCAATAGTAATCCGTATCAGGCCTCAAACTATGAATAAATACAAAATTCTCTCCCTGTGCCGCCGCAAATTCCCAAACATTCCCGGAAAAATCCTGTGAACTTGAAATTTGTACAATGCCCGATAAATCAAATTCCGTTTCCCAACATAGTTTAATTAACTTCGGCAAACTCAAATCTTTTGACTCCGAACGTGATAAGTGCAAATAATCACGATTTTTATTTTCTGCACCGGAAGACAAAGAAAATTCTTTCTGTGCCTCCGTGTGCTGAGTGATTATGCACTTATCGACGACTTCAAGCAGAGTAATTTTGTTATTTTTTTTATTCATTTTATCTTTTTGCCTTGAGTCCGAGAGCTTTCCACTCATGGAATAACTCATTAGCTTTGACGAGATACTCCCTGTGATATTCAGGGATTAAGCCGTCTTTATCAGGCCCGATATTGAGCAAAAGATTTGCATTTTCAGTATCTGCTGTTAAACGCCAACCTGCAATCTGCTCAACTGTCGGGTGAATGTAATCGGCTTCACGCTGAAACCAATCAGGATTTAAAGTAGTGCAAAACTCTAAAGGCAAAGTACGATTTTTTGCTAATTTACAAACTTTTCCCTGAAATACAAATTCCAAATGCTCTGATGTAACCACGTCAACAGGCATATATTTTGCTTCCCCGGGGCGATTGCTTGACGAGTTCTGAATCACCATGCAGTCAGGGCATAACTTATGAATTGTATCATAAACTTCCTGCCAATGCCAGCGGTGTCCGTCCATCGGATTTGCAGGGTCAATTTCATCGAACCACTGCTTATTCGGGTTATCTTTGTCCCAACCGCCGTCAAACCACAACTCAACAATATCGCCGTAATTCGTCAAAAGTTCGGTTAATTGGTTAATCATGTACTCGGCATACAGCTCATCATTCTCATAATCGGGATAATTCAAATCCCAAAGTGAATAGTACAAGCCGACTTTCAAGCCTGCTTTTCGAAATGATTCCGCATATTTTCCGACTACATCGACTTTGCAAGCAGAATTTTTAACTGAATAATTAGTATATTTACTGGGCCAAAGACAAAAACCGTCATGATGTTTCGTTGTCAAAACTCCGTATTTCATTCCCGCTTCAGCAGCAACTTCCGCCCATTGGTCGGTATTTAATTTTGCTGGATTAAATTCAGCGGCAGGAAACTTACCGTCGCCCCAAGCGGCTCTGGCAAAAGTATTTACTCCGAAGTGGAGAAACATACCGTATTGAAGCTGTAAATATTTTTTTTGTTTTTCGTCCATTTTTATCCTTTTATAAAATTATTTTTGATTCTTCTTAAAATATTTTAAAACAACAGTTTTACGATCATTATTCTCGCTTTTTCGGATATTATCAGGTGTTCCCTCATGTTCAAGCGACCAGCCCTCCCATTCACGGAAAGCGTGATAGGTATAATCAAAATTGTACTCCTCAAAAATCGACATGACATCATCAAGCCATTGTGCCGCTCCGAGTGCCCAAATTGCAGCAGAAAATTCGCCGACATAAATTTTGGCATTATATTGCTTCTGAAATTTTCTGACATTCGCCATTGCCTGACGCAGTTTTGCCTTGCTCCAACCCTCATCCCGATAGTCGTGGATGCGTTTCGGATAAGTCCCTGTGGCTTGATGCGTATAAGTATCAGGAATGTACATGTGAATGGAGTAGATAATATTATTGAACGGCATGGGCTGCATATTAAAATGAGCAGGCGATGCCTGATAATTGCCTTCCACAATAATCGGTGTGATATTATCAATCTCTCTAATCGCTTGAGCCGCATCGAATTGCAGTTGATAATAACTGTAAGTTGCCACGCCCTTTTGTTGCGGTTCATTACAGAGGTCATAACCGTAAATATTCGGATTCTCATAAAAACGCTTTGCTATTTTCTGCCAAGTGCGAATAAAACATTGCCGGTATTCGGGTTCTTCCATTATCAAAAAGCGTTGCGAGTTGTTAAAAAGCCGAGCATTTTCCGCCCCTTTGGTTTTGCGATTCGGATTTACACCGTAATTTGCGCCGGGAGTGCGGTGCATATCAATTACTACTTTGATTCCGCACTTCTCAAAAGTCGGGAGCAGTTTTTCCAGGTGCTTAAGACTTCTCTCAATCCACGCCTCATACTCTTTGATATTACTGTAATCTTTGATTCCGTCAACAATTTGATAGCGAACTAAATTCACATTCCACTTCTGCAAATCAATGATGTCTTGCTCCGTAAGTTTGTACCACGGAGGCGACATCACGCCCCGATAAGTTTTGCCGTCAAGGAGAGAATCGGAATAAGAACACTTAAAATTTTTCGCTACCTTAAAAGTCGGGTCTTCCGCATTAACTACTTCATATCTCGGATTGCGGAATTGCAAAGTCCCCCACCCCTGCTGAATACCGATTACCACACTGCTGTGATCCATTTTAGCTGCAAATGGGCAGAAAACTGCAACTTCACGCCAAGTTTGAGTCAATTTAAACGGCGGATTGGTAGTAAAAAAGTTTGTCGCTCCATTAGAGGTATAACGAGCAATAATTTTGCCGCCGATATGATCCCCTGAACCGTCAGAGCCGATATTTTCACATCGCATTTCGGCTCTGAACCAGACACCCTTGCCGGCAAAAAAATCTTTTTTATATTTAATTACCGTACCGCGGGTTTGATTACTGATTTTGGGAGTTTTTTTGACATTTACAGTATAAACGCCGTTTTTATGCGTAATAGTTGTTGCAACTCCATTAACTTCTTTAGTTCCTAATTCAAAATCTTTGGGGGTGAGTTTTACTTCAAGAGCATAAACTCCTGAAATCACCCCCATAAGTAATGAAAAAAACAAAAATAATTTAGTTTTCATAATCTATTGCTTCGGCTTAATTAATTTTTATAAACCAAAGTATTACTATCAAACATGGCGTTTTTTGGTTTATTAATTGCGGCAACTGAACCGTCAGAGAAAAGGAAGTTAGCACTTTCATTATGGACATTACCTAAATCAGCACTCTCAATAGTAGTACCGAATAATCTCTGTCCGCGTCTCCAATTAACACTGCCGTCAGTACGCTCATAAGCATAATGCACTTCAGTCAAAATTACAGAACCGCCTTCAAGTTGAGTAATTTGACTCGGAACATTTTTATCGCTAAGATTTGAAGTCCATTTGGGATACCCTGCATTAGTTGCAGCAGTTGCCAAACCGATTGCCCAGTAAGTAGTTGTGTAATAGTTTCCTGACAAGGATGCACCTGTTTTTGCTCCCGGCATTGACGGGCAGTAGAAGACACCTTTGCGACTCTTTGAAACCGGGGCAACTCCGCCGTTTACTGCCAAAAAGTTATCGGTATCGGTATTATCCAATCCAATATAAGGAGCAACCAATCCCATTTCACAAGGAGCCCATGTTCCACACAACGGCAGCACATCACCATTATCACCGGTGTACATAAAAACTGCTGTTCCGATCTGCTTGATGTTGCTGGTACAAGTAATTGCACGAGCTTTTTCGCGCGCCTTGTTGAGAGCAGGCAATAACATTCCTGCCAAAATTGCGATGATTGCGATAACAACCAACAACTCGATGAGGGTGAAATAAAGTGTTTTTTTCATTTTTTCTTTCCTTTCATATTTAAGGTTTGTTGTTAAATATCAATGGGAATACCGTCCTCATTAATATCGGAATTTGAATTTAATTATCATTATCTAAATTCAATTTTTCCTATTTCAACAGCACACCGTATGCTGCTGACTTCATCTATTTCTGCTAATATTATAGCATATTTTTTTTGATAAAAACTTGACATTTTAACAAAAAATAGTATATTATCACAAAAACAGGATTTTTTATTATGATTCAAATTTTAACCCCTAAAATAAAAATGGATAATGTCTTGTTTGACATTAATCCCATGAGTTTAACATCAGAAGTCAATATACATCAACATGAGTGCGTAGAAATCGTATTCATAATTGACGGAAACGCTACGCAAATCATTGACAATAAAAAAGTTAGTTCATACAAGGGCTGTATTACCATTATCCAGCCCGGGTGTTCCCATGGGTTTACAAATGTAAGAAATCTGAAACTTTTTAATATGACATGTGCAACAAAACTTTTTGAAGAATTAGGCTTGACACTGACCATATTGCGGGGGCGGGAATCTTTATTTGATGAGAAAAGCCGTTTTACCAATTTCCAAATCAACAGTATGCTGCTCTATGATATAAAAAATATGTTGCAGACCATGTATGACATTTATTCCAATAACAGTCCTGATAAAGAGATAAAAATGCGTTCATACTTCGGAATTTTGCTGATTTTGCTGATACAAGCCTATCGACCACCGACAATTTCCGCCAATGTACCGATTGAAGATGTGGCAAATTACATAAATGAACACTTTCAAGAAAAATTAGAATTAAAATTTTTAGCCCACAAATCAGGCATGTCAACATCGCTTTTTCTGCAAAAATTCAAGGAGAAATTCCGAACATCTCCTATCAAATATTTAAATGAAGTTCGTATGAATCACGCCTGCGAACTTTTGGAGAATACTAATATGCCGATTAAAGAAATTGCATTTGATTGCGGTTTTTGCGACAGCAATTACTTTATAAAACTATTCAAACAGCAATTCGGGGTATCTCCCGCAAAAAACCGCAAAATAAGAAGCACATTTGAACTTTCATAAAATCGCAAACATCTATGCATGAATGTATGAAAAAATCTCAATTCGGCAGAATTACTTCTGATTTTTTAACTTGAAATAATAGATAAAATGCTTAAGTTTATTGATAAAATCTATAAAGTTTATCGGTTTAAGCATGATAAACGATACTCCCAAATTCTTCAACTCCTTTTTCTTCTGCTGATTAATTTTACTCGCAATAACCGCAATCGGAATAGCAGAATTTTGTTTATCAGAGCGGATACTCTCAATAAGTTTCAGCAAATGCTTGTGTCGCATAGAGTTAGAGAGAATTACACCGTCAAACTCCTCATTTGCAATGCTTTTTATAATATCTTCACTCGATTTTTCGGCGACTACCCGAAAACCATAGAGCTGCAAAATTTCGGTCATTACCATTGCATTATCGGGATTATCCTCCCCCAGCAGAACCTTGTAATTTCCGCCTGAATCATGCACTTGCTCCGTACTGTCGGCACTTCCCTGAAATACCGGGGTATAAATTTGATTATCCGCATTATGTCCGTACCCACGTTCAGCGCCCCCTGACAAAATATCCATTTTGTCGAAAACCATAATCACCTCATTATTAGCATGGACATTCTCGGTAACAATCAAACTGCCGCCGATTTTTGACAACTCAAGTTCGATGAAAAAAAGTCCCAAAACCGTGGTGCTTAAGTTATTATAATCATCGAACGATGCATTCGCCCGATTAAAATTATTAAAAATCGCCCCCAACTTCTCACGACACGGAGCCTTTTTACTGTCACGGACGTGGAAATAGACCTTGCTATCATCGCTTTTGCAGTAAATATAGAGATTCTCTCCATGTTCAGAAGCACGGAACACCGCTCTGCTGATAATCAAAAGTGCCTGCACAAAAAAGTCTTCATTTACCACAATTCGCTCCGGCATTGAACTTTCAAAAAGCGTATGAATTGTTACGCCGCGTTCCTTGCACGGCAGAGTATTGATTTTCACCGCATCATTAAGCAAATCCTCGGTTCGCACCGAAGCAATCAAATGCTGTTTTCCGGTAGTATCAAACTCCACAAACTTGACAATTTGAGCAATCAAAGTGGAAATATTATCGATATTTCGCTGGATCCCATCTGAGTAATGTTTTATCTCATTTTCGCTTAAATTTTTCCTATCGCTTTTGGTTCTCATTATGTCGTCAAATCCTTTTATTGACTGCAAAGGCTGACGGATATCCGGAGTCAAGCGTCCGATAATGATTGACTTCAAATAATTTGCCGTCTCTGAAGATTTTTTCAAATTCTCCTCACGCTCCTGACTCTGACGCAAGCGGTTCAAATTGGTGATAATCCGATCACGCACCAAATTCAATGCCTGCCCGAGCGGGGTCAAAATAGCATCAGATGACAGATTTAATTTGAGCTGCGGCGGAATTTTATTCTCCGACAACGCCAAAATAAAATCATTGTACTCAATCAGGGGCTTATAAATCTGGCGGTAAAAAATATACAACATCCTGCTTAAACGATAGAAAATAACATCACAGATAATACATAAAGCCAAAATTCCCCAGTACGGCAACTTCGGAAAAAGGTCAAAAGTTTTACCTAAATCCTGAAAACTTTTTATCTCGCCGATCATCGGGATAACCAGTGTCCAAGTCGTTACTGCAAAAAACATTACAAATCCGATTGCCGACAAAATTGCGGCAATCAAACAACGTCTTTTTAATTTAAGCATCATACAATTTTTTCTCCCATACTTATCGTCAAAGTTTTAGATAGCAATTACTTATTGCCGAACCATTTTTTTATCGCGCCGCTGATTGTTACGTCACTTCCTTTGGCTTGACTCAACTCTTTCCCCCGAAAAACATCTATAATCTCCTGATACGACGGACGATCCTCAATATGAAATGCCAGCATGCGGTCAATCAAATTCGATATACGGTTATCAATAGTGGAGTTAAGAAATTTTACCGGCATGTAATCAGCATTTTCCCGACGTTTCAGCAACTCCTCAGGCGTGCCTGAATTGCCGAAAGGATACTCGCCTGTGAGCAACTCATAAGCACTGACTCCCAAACTGAAAATATCCCCCGCATGCCCCTCCGAACCACTGATAAGCCGCTCAGGACTGACATACGCCAAACTCGCAAAAGCCGCTTCGTTTGAATGAACTCCGTCATGCGAAATTTCTGCGAGGTCGAAGTCCCCTATTTTAACTTCCCCGTCCTCCGAAAGCATAATATTTGCCGGCTTGACATCGTGGTGGACGATACCGATTTTGTAAGCCTCATAAAGCCCCTCGGCAATAGTTGCCAGCCAACTGAGGATTCTGGCGACATCAGGGAGCATGAAATTTTTTTGCAAGCTCTCCAAGTTGCCCTTTTTCATAAACTCCATGACCAAAAATGGTTTATGGTTAAAGATTCCGCCACGGTAAATTTTTACAATTCCGGGGTGATTAATCTGCGACACCAAATCTGCTTCATGAATAAACCTTTCGGCATTCTTATTTTCCTCAAAAATATCATTATTATTGATTTTGATTGCCACAGTTTTGCCATCGACGCTATCGATTGCCTCATAAACTTTTGCCATACCGCCGATACCGCACAATTTAATCAAATCATAACGCTCAAATCGAATGTTTTTCTGCAAGATATGATCGCACAAAGGACAATGGAAACGTTCAAACGGCTCTAAATCAGTTACATCCAAATGCTTGCCGCAGTAAGGACATATCATTTTTTCAATTGTTCCGCTATTATCCATATCCAGTTAAATTCCTTAAATTTCAAACCATTCGCTGACATCATTCTGACAGGCGATATACCGCTTAACATGCTCTTTCTGTAAATTTTTGAGGCTATTCACGGTCAAATTATCAATAATTTCCGGGGAATTGCACTCTCCGCTGACGTGAACCAGCATCAAAAATTGAGTTCTATCGCCGAGTAAAATTCCCAAAGCATCTGCCGCAGCGGCATTATCCAAGTGTCCACTGCTGCCGCTTATACGCCGCTTAAGCGACAACGTGCGATCGGAGTTATAAAGCATTTCACGATCGTAATTACTCTCAAGCACCAAAGCGTGACAATCACACAAATGCTTGCAGCACAATTTATTAAGAGTTCCTAAATCAGTTGCAATCCCGACTTTTCTATCGTCGCAATGTATTGTAAAACCGACCGGGTCAATCGCATCGTGCTGAACCGCAAAAGCATTAATGGAAAAATTCCCGATTGCAAAACTCTCCCCTGCCTCGAATTGAATCACCTGCTTGGGGAGTTTATCCTTTTTTTCCAAATACTTGGCAGTTTCGAAAGTTGTGTACAAAGGAATATCCAATTTATTGCAAAAAACTTTACAACCTGCGGCATGGTCATCATGGTCATGGGTCAGCAGCACCGCTTTAATCGAATTAATGCTGATTCCTGAGAGGGAGATTTTTTCCAACATTTTCCGGCATGAAAAACCTGCATCAATCACAATTGCTTCGCCGTAATTATTACTGATTACAAAAGAATTTCCCTTGCTCCCGCTTCCGAGGGTACAAATTTTGATATTTTTTTCGCTCTCTTTGTCCATTTTTGCCTAAAAATTCAATAAAATATTTTTTTTATGTTGTATTTAAATGATAAAACTATATATTATAATATAACAATGAATTGATAAAAATCAAACCGCTTTTGAAAGAAACAGATGACAGAAATTAATCAACAGCAGAAAATAGAGCAAAAATTAAGCCTTTCCGCAAAGCAATTACAGTCTTTGCAGTTGCTTTATGTGCCGATTTTTGAACTGGAGCAATCCATAAACAATGCGGTTGAAACCAATGTCGTGCTTGAATATGAGGAGTTTTCTGATAATACTCCGCAAGTTGAAAATAAAGAGAATAACTTCTCCGATAATGACAATAACATGGAGAGTTATTCAGAGAATTTTTCTGACGATTACAATGATAATTACAATGAATCCGATAATTATGATAATGCTGAAAAGCAGAAAAAGCGTGATAATTTTTTAGCAAATATCACCGAGGAAGTCTCTTTGCAGCAGCAATTATTGAATGAACTCTCCTATTTGGAGTTATCTGCCAAAGATTTTGAAATTGCCGAAGAGATTATCAGCAACATCGGCGACAGCGGAATTATCGAAACAACTTTAGCCGATATTGCCATGGTCTGCAATGTTGAACTTGAAGATATTGAGCGGATTCTGCAGTTAATTCAATCAATCACCATTCCGGGTGTCGGAGCAAGAGATTTGAAAGAGTGTTTGAAACTGCAATTAATTGCCGCAAACCGCAACGATGAGCAACTTTTTGAGTTGATTGACAATCACTTGCAGGATATTGCCGACAATAACTTGAACTTCATCGCCGAAAGCATGAAGATTTCGCTCGACGAATTAAATGTATTGCTGGAGCAAATCCGCCGCCTCAATCCGCACCCCGGGGCGATGAATCACGAAAACAAGAGCAATTTTATCATCCCCGAAGCTGAAATTATCTACGATGAGGAACTTGATGATTACCGTCTGGCAATCAATGACT
Source organism: Lentisphaeria bacterium (assembly GCA_017456285.1). GTDB lineage: Bacteria > Verrucomicrobiota > Lentisphaeria > Victivallales > Victivallaceae > RGIG5270. Next base: position 88,876 of record JAFTJQ010000012.1, on the reverse strand, counting down.
ATTATATCCCAAAAATCCGCATCGCTGAGCGTTATACCAATATGCTCAATGATAAATTTCTCTCTGCGAATGACCGTGATTACCTCAAGCAAAAAATTACCGAGGCTCAAAACTTTACCGCATCGCTTGCTTTGCGTGAAAAAACCATTACAAAAATCGCCGAGTTGATTATGAATGAACAGCACGACTTCTGGCGAAACGGTGCAGCATCCTTGAAACCAATGACCATGGCACAAGCCGCCGAGCGACTCAATATCCACGAAGCAACTGTCAGCAGAGGATGTTCCGGCAAATATCTGCTTACTCCGCAGGGACTTTTGGAATTTAAGTATTTTTTCAGCCACGGCATACAAAATTCTGATGGAGAAAACTTTTCTGTTACCTCAATTAAGGAAAAAATCAGACGCTTTATTGATTCCGAGAATTCCGACAAACCGCTTTCAGATGAAAAAATCTCTGCAATGCTTAAATCGGAAGGAATTGATATATCTCGCCGTACCGTGGCTAAATACCGGGACGCCATGGAAATTGCCCCTGCCCATAAGCGGAAATTGATTCTGTAAAAACTTCTGCCGGATCAGCGGAAACATCAACATGGAACAGATGAGACAATCCCGTGAATGTACACTATCAGTATTATTTTTTGCATATCCTATGATATTTTTACATAATTCCATACTGCATTATACTCAAAAGCAGGCAGACTTATTTTTTTTATTTGATTTTACAAAAATTTAAATTGAAAAATCGTTTAATCTGCGATATATTACTCCTGAGAGGTATATCATTATCAAACCTTAAAAGGCAAGGAGATTTTTTATGAAAGTACTTATAATCGGCGGAGTTGCCGCAGGAGCAAGTGCAGCGGCAAGATTACGCAGACTGGATGAAAATGCAGAAATTGTTCTGCTTGAAAAAGGCAGTTTTATTTCTTACGCAAATTGCGGTTTGCCCTATCACCTTGGAAATGTGATAACTGATCGTGATAATTTGCTGGTTATGTCCCCGGAAAAATTTTCATCATGGTTCAATATTGACGTCCGCACTCAAAATGAAGTTATCAAAATTGACCGTGAGAATAAAATTCTGGATATCAGAAATCAAAGTGGCATTTATCAGGAAAACTACGACAAACTTCTGATTGCTACCGGTTCTTTGCCCATCGGAGAAAGCTCTGTTCCCGGCGTTTATAATCTATGGACTATCGCAGATATGGATAAGGTCATTGCGGAACTGCCGCAAGCAAAAACTGCAATCATTGTCGGAGCCGGATTTATCGGGCTGGAAGTTGCTGAAAATCTCCGTCTGCGGGGAATGGATGTTACAATTGTCCAACGCGGCGAACACGTTCTGCCCACATTTGATCAGGAAATGGCTGTCGCTTTGGAAAATGAACTGCTGCGGTCGGGAATAAAAATCCGCTTCGGCTGTCTGGTTCAAAATTACAGACAAAAATCATCTGCCGTAGAGATTGAACTTGACTGCGGCGACCGTCTTGAAGCGGATATTGTCATCAATGCCATCGGAGTGAAACCGAATTCAGCTCTTGCGGCAGATTGCGGCTTGAAATGCGGAGAAAAAGGGCATATTCAAGTTGCTCCTTCTCTGCAAACATCTGATCCTGATATTTATGCGGCAGGTGATGTGATCGAAGTTCTTGATCCTGTTTTCGGAGGGACTGCTGCAATTCCGCTTGCGGGGCCTGCCAATAAACAGGGGCGAATCGCCGCAGATAATATTTGCGGAAAAAATAAAACATACAATGGCTCTTTCGGAACTTCTGTGGTCAAAATCGGGAAATTAACCGCAGCCGCAGTCGGTTATACAGAAGAGCGTTTGAAAAAAATGAATATAGAATTCCGGAAACTCTATCTGCATCCAGCGTCAAACGCTTCTTATTACCCCGGCGGCAGCAAGATGACACTTAAACTTATTTTCGGTAATGACGGGCAGATTTACGGAGCACAGATAGTCGGCAGTAAAGGTGTTGATAAAAGACTTGATACCATAGCTCAGGCAATGCGCAATAAACTTACTGCACCGCAGCTTGGAGAACTGGAACTTGCATACGCACCGCCTTACAGTTCCGCCAAAGATCCGGTAAATTTTGCCGGATTCGTTGCAGAAAATATCCTTAACGGCACAACTAATGTGGTTTATCCAGACACAATCCCTGCAGAAGCCCTTGTTCTTGATGTCCGCGAACCGGAAGAAAATGAATTGGGCGCAATACCGGGATCGGTAAATATCCGTCTCGGAGATCTCAGAAGCCGTTTGAATGAATTAGATAAAAGTAAATTAATTGTCTGCTGCTGTCAGGTGGGATTACGCGGATATCTGGCAGAACGAATTTTGAAGCAGAATGGATTTAATGCCGCCAATCTCTCCGGCGGTTATCTGACATGGAAACTTTATCACCCGGAAAAGAAAAGTATTATGGAAAATAAAAATATGCAAACCCCTGATAACAAAGTTATAGAAAATGCAGCTTCATTGGATGTGCGGGCTCTGCCCTGTCCCGGTCCGATATTGAAACTTAAAGCGAAAATGTCAGAGCTCCGGGAGGGTAAATCTCTGCATATTTTGGCCGCTGAAACTTTTGAAACCGATCTTCTTAACTGGGCAAAGGGAGCGAACCATACAGTGGCGAACATCAAACAGAAAGATGGATATTTGGAGGCTGATGTTGTTAAAGGTGCTGTCAACACTGCACAAATACAGGTAAAACAGAAAACCTCTGCGGCCTCCATTGTGCTTTTCAGTAATGATTTTGACAAAGCGATGGCGGCACTGATTCTTGCCAACGGACTGGCGGCAGCCGGCTCGGAGGTTAATATCTTTTTCACTTTCTGGGGATTAAGTGTCCTGCGGAAAAATCCGTCTCCTTATGTACGGAAAAATTTTATTTCCCGCATGTTCGGCTTTATGCTGCCGAAAGGCTCCCGAAAACTTGCACTTTCCAAAATGAATATGCTGGGAATGGGAAGTGCCATGATGAAGTCTGTCATGAAAAAACAAAGTGTCCTCTCTCTCGAAGAACTTATTGCTTCTGCCCGTGATGCCGGAGTGAGGTTCATTGCTTGCGATATGGCAATGAATGTTATGGGTATTACCAGAGAAGAACTTATTGAGGTCGATGAAGTCGCAGGGGTTGCCACTTTTGCAGAACTTGCAAAAAACAGCAATAATACGCTGTTTATATAAAAGCACCTCATCGGAAAGAGAATTTAATTTCTCTTTCCGATGCATCAAACTGCTTGGTTCCAAAGCAGATTTCAGCAATATCATGCAGATGATAAGCGGGTTCCATTTTGTACTTAAAGACAATAATTTTTCTGTCCGGGACGCCATGGAAATTGCCCCTGCCCATAAGCGGAAATTGATTCTGTAAAAAAATAAAAAAGCATAGACGCATAGAGTTGACAGCTCATGAGGTGTGTCGAATAATTCCAAGCATTTGCCTGAACTCACTTGGGGATTTTCCGCTTTCCCGCTTAAAGAATTTACTGAAATAATACTCATCATTAAATTTTAAGATTTCTGCAATTTCCTTAACTTTTAATTCGTTATTCCGCAAAAATTTTTCTGCCCGCATTGCAATCGCCTGATTAATCGCCTTTTTCAAAGTTTTCTTATAATCTTTTGAAAATCGTCTGGAAAGCGTATCCGCAGACAGTCCGGCAATATCCGCCAAATCCTCAATAACGGTTTTGGCATCCGCCTCATTACGCAAAAATCGGTGAATTTTCATATCACGCTGATACAATAAATGAATTTCCGTATCAATTTCAGGGATAAATTCACTCACTTTTTCGCACAAAAAACGGTATAATTGAGAATATTCAGCAATGGAAATATTTTCTTTGAGCAATTTCTCAACTTTGATAACCCATTCTGAATCTGTAAGTAATTCAGTGAAAATATTACTATCTGCAAAAATCTCCCGACATCCGTCAACATAACAATTAAAGTGAAATGAGAGGAAATAGGTCGCAGAGTCGAACTTGAATTTATACGTTTCACCATTGCTTAAAAAATAAATTCCACCCGTTTTCAAAATATATTTTTTCCCGCTCTGCTCATGTATGACTTCAGAGTTGCCGTCGGTTGCAATAACGGCAAAAATTCGATTGAAACTATGCAAATTCCTGCCGCTCCACTCAAATTTGAATTTCGCACACTCATGAAATTCCAAACTGAAGCCATTAAGTTTAGTCACAATTTCATTATAATCAATTTTCCCCTGAAACATACAAAATAATCCCGTTTTTTTCCATTGTCTTTTTTTAATTTAACTGCTATATTATATCATAAAAACTGAAAATTACAAATTTTAATAAAAAAATAAAAGGAAATTCTATAATGATTTTTAATAAAGAAAAAAGTTCTGCAATATCCTTCCCACTGGGCGGAATCGGAAGCGGTTCAATTTCTCTGGCAGGAAATGGCAGGCTTATCGACTGGGAGATATTCAACCGCCCGAATAAAGGCAGTTATAATGGCATAAGCCACTTTGCCGTGCGGGCAGAGGAGAATGGCGAAGTCAAGGACATCCGCATATTAAATGGTGACTTGCCGCCTCATTACATTGGCAATTACCAGCAGACAGTAAGTTATTGCGGATACGGATATGGGCCGGAAATTGGGACATTGGTAAATTTACCCCACTTTAGAAAGCATACCTTTGAGGGGACATTCCCGACAGCGAAAATAAACTTCGGGGGCGAGAAATTTCCTGCCGAAGTTGCTTTGGAAGCTTGGAGTGTTTTTATTCCCGGAGAGAGTCTGCCCTCAAGCCTGCCCGCAGGATTTTTTGAAATCACTCTTAAAAACGACACTGATCGGACGATTGATTACACTGTAATCGGAGTTTTAAGCAATCCATGGAGCCGCGATGAAAAAGGTTCTTATAACAAAGTTGAAAATAATCAACTGACACTTGTCAGCGGAGAAAATCACGGTGATTTGAGTTTAACTTTGTGCGAGGATGCTCAAAATTGCTCTTATCAAACCTACTTATATCGGGGGTTATGGCGTGATTATCAGGAAATATATTTCCGTGATTTGCAAAAAGGCGGATTTTTGCAGGATCGCCGATATGAGCCGTCGTCAGAAACAACCGGAACTGACCATGGAGCAATGGCTGCCCACTTCCGCTTAAAACCGAATGAGCAAAAGTGTGTCCGCTTCATTATTTCATGGAGTGTGCCGTATCGACATATTGAAAATCTCAAAGACCGCAAGGCTCTGGCAGAGAAATTCAATTTGCCCTGGGAGTGGAAAAATTATTACGCAACAATCTGGCAAAACTCTGCGGAATCAGGGGCGTATGCGAGAGAGAATTATTGCAAATTACGCTCCAAAACCTATCAATTTCGAGATGCCCTTTTTGCCACTCAGTTGCCTGAATTGATTTTAGACGGCATTGCCGATAATTTGGCAGTATTGAAATCCCCGGTCTGCATGCGGTTGGAGGACGGAACTTTTTATACTTACGAGGGAGTCGGTTCTATTTGGGGGTCATGTGAAGGCTCTTGCACACATGTGCTTAATTATGCCCAAAGTCTGCCATTTCTTTTTCCCGACTTAGAGCGTTCTATGCGTGAATCGCACCTTAAATACAGCGTTGATGAGCTTGGCGGCAGTCACTTCCGCCTCTATCTCCCATACGGAATCAAAGCCGATCTCAATACCTTCCGCCCCTGTGCGGATGGACAATTCGGCGATATTATGAAAATTTACCGCGACTGGAAAATCGGCGGAGATGAGGAGTATTTAAGAAAATATTATCCGACAATCAAAAAGACTATGGAGTACGCTTGGAATGATAAAAATCCCGATTGCTGGGATATTGATGAAACCGGAGTGCTTCATGGCAGACAGCACCATACTCTGGACATGGAACTTTTCGGTCCGAATGCTTTTTTGACAGGTCATTATCTGGGCGGGCTGAATGCCATGAGCAAGATAGCCGACTTCATGGGCGACAAGGAATTTGCCGAAAAATGCCGAAAACTTTTTGAAAAAGGGAAAAAATGGGTTAATAAAAATCTTTTTAACGGCGAATATTTTTATCACAAAATTGACTTGCACGATCGAAGTATCATTGATAAATTCGCAAAAACAGATAACTACTGGAGCGAAGAACATCAGGAAATTAAGTATCAAATTGCCGATGGTTGTGAAATTGACAGCTGCTTGGCTCAAAACTATGCAAATTTATACGGATTAGATAAAATTTTTGATGACGGCAAGTGCAGAAAACACCTGCTTGCAGTCTATAAAAATAATTTCTATAAAACAATGAGAAACTTTGCAAATTTCTGGCGAGTGTACTCTCTTGATGATGAAGCAGGTGTAATTATTTGCAGTTATCCTGCTGACAAGCCGGCAATTCCATTAACTTACAACAGCGAGACCATGACCGGTTTTGAATGGGCTTATGCAACACACCTTTTAAGCATGGGAATGACTAAAAAAAGTTTTGAAGTTGCGACAGCGATTCGCAAACGCTTTGACGGCAAAAAACGCAACCCATTTAATGAGTTTGAATGCGGAAGCAACTACACACGCAGTATGGCATCTTATGGGATGCTGCTTGCCGCATCGAATTTCCAATACGACCATAACAATGGAATCCTCGGATTTTCTCCGGTAATCAAAAATGATTTTACATCATTTTGGGCATTGGGAGATCTCTGGGGAACTTACACAAGCAAAAATACCGAATTCAGTATGCAAGTATTGCACGGAGAGTTTTTACTTAAAGAATTAAAATTAGATTTTTCCGTTGAAAAAATCTATGTAAACAATAAGGAGGCAAAGTTACCTGTAACTATCAAAGAAGGAGATTTGGTTGTGGCAAAAAAATGAAAAAGAAAAAATAGAATTGCCTCTTGACATTTCAATTTTATGTGCTATACTATAGAGTATAGTTCACAATAATTGACCTAACAACTGTCAATTCAGGCTATGTAAAAAACGAAAAAATACCTTAAAAAACACAGAAAGGAAGGTAAAAAAATGAAAAAACTTTTTAATTTCACCCTCATTGAACTGTTGGTTGTCATTGCAATCATTGCAATCCTCGCAGGAATGTTGCTCCCCGCACTTAACAAGGCTCGTGAAAAAGCTCGTGCAATATCCTGTACCTCTAACTTGAAACAACTTGCTTTAGCTGGTGCAATGTATGCTGATGATAACAATGCTTTTTGGGTTGTTATGCCGGCAAAAATTTGGAATGCTGACATCGGGTCATCAACTATTTCATGGGCAGGTAAACTCCGCAATGACGGTTATTTGGATAAAGGCAAAATTGTTAAAGTTGCTTATTGTCCTAATACAAAAACCAGAAATCCTAACGATACTGTAAATGACAACGCGATGGAAACTTGCTACGGTGTTATGGTAGATGAGAATACTGCTTGGAACTCATCTCGTGAGCCTTATGCAAATACCGGTATCAAAGTAATTACCAGTGTCAAATCTCACAATCCTGGTAAAGAAATCTATGAGCAGTATATTAATGCTAAAAGCATAAAAAATGCAAGTGATTTATTCTATATGTTTGATTCTCATGGAAAAGATGCTTCTTTGGGTGCAAGTTCATGTATTAACGGTTGGAATAACCTCAGTATTGCTGCTCGTCACAGCGGCAAAATCAATATGGGCTTCATTGACGGTTCTGCCCGTGCAGTAACTCCGCCGAAAGCCAGCGGAAATAGTATTACTGAAATCGACTTCTGCAAGGACAATCCTGACTACAATCAGTCATACGCCATGTATTTTATGGCTCTGTAAAAATTAAATTTTTTCAAAATTCCTCTCTTTATTCCGAAACAGGGGAGGAATTTTTTTGCTCAAAACTCTAAAAAAATATAAAAAATAATAGGGAATTTTTATGAAAAAAAGTATATTTTCAGCAATCTTTTTTGCGGCGGCAAGTATAGCATTGGCGGCAGAAATTAATCTCAATGGCGGCAAAATTATTCCATTGGATTTGAAGATGATTGAGAGTTTTACCGAAGACTTGAACTTCTGTTTTGCTACTCGCTATTCAGATAACAGCATTCACTTAACTCACTCAAAAGGCATGCACATTATTACCGAACGGAGTTGTGCTGAAGTCTCTTTCGATAATGGCAAAAGTTGGCAGAAACCACCTAAAGACTTTACCGCCGCAGGTATGACTGCTTATGAAACTCGTGACGGCAAAAAATGCCGTGTAACTGTTTGGGAGAGAAAAGCTCTGAAAAATCACAAACTTTCAGTTATTGAACTTGACGAAAACGGCAAAGCAACTATCCGTTATGCAGAAATTGAACTTCCTTATGCTACCAGTGCTCACGCTCACCGTGATGTTTTGCGTACCAAAACCGGCAGACTTATCGGTACTGCTTACGGCATGAAAGAGGGGGCTTCAAAATCGCATATTTTTTCTTATTACTCTGATGATGACGGTCAAACTTGGCACTTCCTCTCCACCATTGCCGAACCTGAATTTAATGATGTTGAGGGTGCAAATGAAAGCACTTTGGTCGAACTTGCAGACGGCACAATCCTCGTTATTTACCGCGTTGACGGAAATAAAGCATGCCGCCAGAAACGCTCAAGTGATGACGGTTTAACTTGGAGCAAGTCAGAACTTGCCGCAAATTTCGGAGCATCACCGCATGCGATTTTGCTTGAAAACGGCACATTAGCATTCGTAACCGGTCGTCCCGGACTTTACCTCTATCTCGACTTCACAGGAACGGGCAAAAACTATCAGCGTTATTGTCTCTGGAAAGGAAGCACCAGCAGTTACGCTTCGATTTTGGAAGTAGCACCTAATGAAATTATGGTCATCTATGATGAAAGTAATTTTGGAGCAGGCAGAACCGACGGGCTTTTTGCCAGAATCATGGCAGCAACCTACAAAATTGAGAAAATCAGCGGTGCAAAAGTTAAAACAGGCGACCCCAGAGAAGAGGGTTTTGATCTTTTTTACTCATTCTATGAGTCAAAAAATCCTTTTGCCAAAGGTGCGGCAAATGGGTACAGCACTTACAAAAGCAACTCCGCCCACGCCTATATCCATGAAATCCCTGAACGTCAATACCCCGTAATGCGTTTCCATAGCTGCGGAACTCCCAAAGACGGCAGAGAATGGGTCAGATGCGACATTCCAAGTATTCCAATCGGAGTTAAAAAAGCTGAATATGAACTGGAACTTCGCTTAATGGATAATGTTACCCCCAAAATGCAATTCACATTTTCAGTAGTTATGGCTGCTGAAGAGGGCAAAAACCTATGGGCTTATGTCGGCTTCGGTAAAAACTTCATCCAATACATTCAAGGCGACAAAAGGGTAAATATTCCTTTTGACTTCGGGATTGCCCAATTCAAAAATATTATCATCAAGTGCGATGCCGAAAAAGGCGTCTTTGAAATTTACGAAAAAGGCAAATCAACTCCGCTCGCAACTTCTCCGATGACCCCGACTAAAAATGCTCCGGGCATGTCTATCGGGGATGGATCAGGTCAGGTGTATGGAATTATCGATTTAAGTTATTTAGGCGTAAAATATCTTGATAATTAAATTGTATTTTTCAATTTTTACATTATATTATAAAAAACTGACCAAGCAATAAATTAAAGAGGTTTTTTATGAATAAAAAAAATTTTGCACCCGATCCGGGAGAACTCAAAAAAGTCGCAGTTAATGCGATTGAAAAAAATGGAGATATTTGCTTATCTTTGGACTTGAATCGTGAAATGCCGAAAATGCGTCCGATGCACGGAGTTACAAATTTTGCCCCCTTGCAGAATTCTGCAATGACTTGTAATTATCCGCTTTTAACGATGGTTCGTGATTTGAAGATTCCTTACAGTTATTTCCATGACACTCCATTGGAAAATCCGGGGTTGGATTTGATTGATGTATCACGAATTTTCCCGATTTTCTCGGCGGATGTGAATAATCCTGAAAACTACCGTTTTGAAGAGACTGATGCGTATTTACAGCAGGTAATTGATTCGGGGACGGAGGTAATTTTCCGCTTGGGAGAATCTATCGAAGTTACTCCTGCAAAGCGTTTTCGGGTAAATCCCCCTGCTGATTTTGAAAAATGGGCAGAAATCTGCTTGCACATTGTCAGCCACTACACTGAAGGTTGGGCAAATGGTTTCCACTGGAATATTCGAGATTGGGCGGTTTGGGAAGAGCCGAATAATCCTAATTTATGGGGCGGAACTTTTGAACAATACTTACGCTTGTACGAAGTTACCGCAGTGAAATTCAAAAAACGTTTCCCGAATTTGCGTATCGGCGGACCCGAATCAACAACTTTCGGAATAAAGTATCTGGAACAATTTCTGGCATTTTGTGAAGAGAAAAAACTTCCGCTTGATTTTGTCTGCTATACTGCTTACTACCAAACCCCTGCAGAGATTCTGGCAGAGAGTTTCGTCAGACGCAAAATGGTCGATGACCATGGGTTTAAGGATATTCCCTTGTGGATGGATGAATGGCATGGCAGTCCATTATGGGATTCATTCCCTGATGAGGTCGGTTATATGCGTGAATCCAACCGCATTCGCGGCTACAACGGTGCAGTTTTCGCAGGAACAGTGCTTTGCGGACTTCAGGATGTACCTGCGGAGCGGGCTTGCTATTATTCCGTCTGCATGCCGGGAGGTTACGGACTTTTTGATGAAAGACGTATTCCGACTCCGCAGTATTACATGTTTGCCAAATACTGTTCGATGTTCAACAATGCCAAACGCCGTATAGCAGTCGATTTTGTCGATGATGAACCGAATGTAAAGGCTTTGGCATGCGAAATTGACGAAGCAAATATCGAAATGATGCTTGGTTGTTATTTGCAGAATGCTCGCACAATTAAATTCAGCATTCCCGACGGTTTCAAATTAAAATCAGTCGAAATAATGAATGCTAATAATGCCAGATTTGTCGAATTAAATTCTTGGGACTATTCAGTGGCAGATAATGTTGCAACTCTGCAAAAAAATGAACTCCCGATGGCATTTTTTGTAAAACTTCAAAAAATCTGACGTTTTAATAAAAAAACAAAAAAAGGCTGCTGCAAAAATCAATTTGCAGCAGCCTTAAATTTTTAATGAAACTTTACTTTATTCCCACTCGATAGTAGCAGGAGCTTTCGGGCTCAAGTCATAGAGAACTCGGCATACACCGGGAACTTCTGCCAAAATACGATCAGTAATTTTTTTCAATACCGCCCAATCAAGTTCAGGAACTTCCGCACTCATCGCATCAACGGTATTTACCGCACGGATGATTACCGGCCAATCGAAAACTCTTTTGCCGTCACGGACTCCGGTTGAACGGAAATCAGGAACTACGGTAAAAAACTGCCAAACTTTAGAGGTCAAACCTGCCTTATCAAATTCTTCACGCAAAATCGCATCTGATTCACGCAAGGTCTCCAGACGGTCACGAGTAATTGCTCCGGTACAGCGAACTCCCAAACCCGGACCGGGGAACGGCTGACGGTAAACCATAGCATCAGGCAAGCCCAATGCAGAACCGACTACACGAACTTCGTCCTTGTAAAGCAACTTCACCGGCTCAACAAGTTCAAATTTCATCTCTTCCGGCAAACCGCCGACATTGTGGTGGGCTTTCACTCCCTTGCTCTCGATAATATCAGGGTAGATTGTTCCCTGTGCAAGGAAATCAATTCCGGTAAGTTTACGAGATTCCTCGTCAAAAACTACCACAAATTCATTACCGATAATTTTGCGTTTAGTTTCGGGATCGCTGACTCCTGCCAATTTATCCAAAAAGCGATCTGCCGCATTGACATAAATCAAATTAGCATCAAGTTCTTTGCCGAAAACTTCGACAACTGCTTCGCTCTCGCCTTTACGCATCAAGCCGTGATTTACATGCACACAGACAAGCTGCTTGCCGATTGCTTTAATCAATAATGCCGCAACTACGGAACTATCAACTCCGCCTGAAAGTGCCAAAAGAACTTTCTTGTCGCCAACTTGTTTACGAATAGCAGCTACTTGCTCTTCAATGAATTTATCCGCCAACTCACGAGTAGTGATGCGAACCATATTTTCGGGTCTTTTGTTTGAATCCATTTTAATACCTCCGATTCAGAATTTTTCTTTATTTTAAAATACACCCAAAATCGCTTTTTCGCAAATGAAAATATAACTTTTTTTTGCATTTTTTTGCAAAAAAACTGTCAAATACCCCTCAAGAGAATTTATAACAACAATCACCGCACTTACAGCCATTAAACTCCATCAGCCCGTACAGCCATCACTCCATACATCAAAAAATCCCGTGATATACGCAACTTTTTATTTGAAAAAAAATAAGATTATGTTATATTATTTGCAGGAGATTAAATAATGATAACTTTGAAACAATTAGCAGAACTGTCAGGAACATCAATTCGCACCGTCAGGCGAGTGCTGGACAATTATCCGCATGTAAATAGTGAAAAAAGAAAACTCATCCTCGATTTGGCAAAAAAATATAACTATGTGCCGAATATGGCGGCAAGAAGTTTACGGCTTCAAAAGAAAAATTTTGTCGGGATTCTTTTCTCGGCATTTGATAAAAATGCCTCACTTCACAAACTCAATCTCCTAAATGAAGCACTTATCAACAATGGTTTCTATCCCTTACTCGGCAAAATTGCCGAAAATAACCAGCTTGAATGTGAAAAAATGTTCGCCAACTGGGCAGGAATTGCCGAATTTGTGGTGGTTTTTATTCAGGCTGACCACGATTTTACCCAAAAGGAATTTTTGAGCAGTATGCACCGCAAATACCCGTTAAAATTTATTTTCGCCGACTGCGACATGCACGATGCGGAGTATATCGTCGCCGTCGATCGTGCGGGGAGCGTGGAACAAATGGTTCACCAAATAGCCGAAATGGGATTTAAACACTTTCTTTATTGCGGAAAACTCCCGAGCCGAAAACAGGGGATTGAGAAGTTAATGCATAGCCGCCTCCCGATGCAGATTTCTATGATTGAGTCCAATTATGAGTTTGAAAACGGCGAATTACTGGGCGATTCAATTGCTTCAAGCAATGCGGATGTGGTATTTTTTGACACTGACAGAATGGCGGCAGGATTTTACTCCTACGCCCAGAAACACCGAATCAAAATTCCGGAAGATATTGCCGTAGTCGGCTTGGATAATGAAATTTACGGCAGTTACCTCAATCCGCCGTTATCCACATTGTCGCACCCGTCCGAGGAGTTGATTCAGCGGATTATGGATATTATTCTAAAGGGGAAATGTGCAGTTGACCCATTGCCACTGAAATTCATTGTGCGGGAAAGTTTGCAGAAATAATTTCAAAATTTTACGGATAGTCCACGCTGATAAACTTAATCAAAATATCGCCGTATTCGCCGAAAACCCCGAAAAGCGTCATCAAAGCGATTGCGATAAAAGCACAAATAAGCAGCATGACAGCATATTCAATTAAAACTTGTCCTGAAGAATTCAGGGTATTGATTTTTTTCAGTTTTTCGTTAAATGGGTACTGCATGAACTTCCTGATTTCGCCCGATTTTAATTTCTTTGAGCGACAATTTCATTGTTTTCATCTAAAACAATTACTCTCGGCTTGTGCGAAAAAGCTTCTTCCTCGGAGAAAATCGAAAATGCCATAATCGTAATTGTATCTCCTGCTTTTCCCTTATGAGCGGCAGGTCCATTCAAGCAAAAACGCTTCGACCCTGCGGCACCGGGGATAGCATAAGTTTCCAATCGCTCGCCGTTGCTCTTATTGACAACTAAAATTTTCTCGTATGGCTCAATGCGGGCTTTCTCAAGCAGCTCCGCATCAATTTCCAAACTTCCCTCATAATCAAGTTCCGCATGGGTAACTCTGGCGGTATGAATTTTTCCGCTTAACAATATTTTCTGCATCATTAAATTCCTTATTGAACCAATAAAAATTACATATTATAATTTACCACGAAAAGTCCATTTTTTCAAGTTTTTTCCATTACAAATCGCAGAATATTTGCTAAAATCTCTTTTTAATGCTTGAAAATTCCCGATTTTGATATATTTTATCCCAAAAAGAAAAATTTATTTTGAATGGAGCAAAAGGAAAACATGCGGCAAATCATCTTAAAAAAGGGTAGAGAAAAAGCCCTGAAACTCAAGCACCAGTGGCTTTTTTCAGGGAGTATAGATAGAGTCACTTCCGACGACGGCGACAGTGATTACTCTTCAGAATTATTACAAGTTATTGATTATCAGGACAATTTCCTTGCCTATGCTTCATACAATCCAAACTCAAAAATTGCGGCACGCATTTGGTCATTTGATGAGGATGAGAATGTTTTTTCGCATGAGTTTTTTGACGAGAGAATCGAAAAAGCACTGAATTTAAGAATGGCTCTCAACTTTGAATGCTGCGAAAATAGAGGCTTCAGAATTATCAATTCCGAGGGCGACTTCCTACCGGGGGTAATTGCCGACTTTTACGACAACATGGTAGTTGTCCAATTCCTTACTAAAGCCGCCGACTCCTACAAGGAACTTATCAGTCAAATTCTGCTCGAAAAAACCGGGGCAGTCGGAGTTTATGAGCGAAGCGATGCCGATGTGAGAAGTCTGGAGAAACTCCCCCCGTCAGCAGGACTTTTGGCAGGCAAAATGCCCGACAAAGAACTTATTATCAATGAAAACGGCGCAAAATTCCATATCGATATAGTCAAAGGACATAAAAGCGGTTTCTATCTCGACCAAGCCGCTTCTCGCAAAATTATCAGCGAAATTTCTGCTGACAAAACGGTGCTTAACTGCTTCTCATACACCGGAGGCTTCGGTGTAGCGGCACTCCTCGGCGGAGCAAAAACCGTCACCAATGTCGATAGTTCCAAAACGGTACTGGAGATTGCCGAAAAAAACATGCAGCTTAATGGCTTCAGCGAGGATTCATACGAGAATATCTGCGGAGATGTCTTTAGTCTGCTCCGCAAATTCCGTGCCGAAAAACGCAAATTTGACCTGATTATCCTCGACCCGCCGAAGTTGGTTGATTCCAGAAAAAATCTGAATAAAGCCGCCAAAGCCTACAAAGATATGGCACTTGTAGCATTCCAGATTTTGAACGAAAACGGACTTCTCGCAAATTTCTCATGTTCAGGGCTTATGGATAGAGATTTATTCCAAAAAATCACTTTTGATGCCGCAATTGATGCCGGGGTCAATGCTAAACTCGTCCGCCGCTTCGAACAAAATTGCGATCACACGGTCGCACTCTCGGTGCCGGAGGGTTTCTACTTAAAAGGACACTTAATTTCAATTTAATAAAATTTTCAAAAGGAGAAAAAATGAAAAAAACAATTATTTCAATCGTTGTCGCTTCAGTAATCGGTTGCGGCTGTATAACAACAAGCAACCCGAAAGCTGATTACGCTAAATTCCAAAACTATTACCCGGAATTTTCAATCATTCAAACCGATGATGCCGCCTTGAATGAAATTCAAAAAAGCGTTAAAAATATCAACTCTATGGTAAAAAATCAATTGAATAGTTACTACAATGCCACCTCGGCAAATAATTTGTACAATGAAGTAATTGCTGAAGCACAGAAAATTAAACAGCAAAATCGCAATATGACCTTATCTCAAGCCTTGCTGCAAGCTGAAAATGCCATTATTGCTTATCACAACTTGTCTTCAGGCGATGTCGATAGAGCGGTAAATCAGGGATTAAAAACTATCGACCGCCTCAACCCCTCAAGCAAAATCAGAGAGTTAACTGCCATTGTAAATGAGTTGAATAATATCAAACTCAATGTCGGAAAAGTTAAAAATTCATTCAACTTCAAAGATCCGACTTCTTTAACCAAAATTCGAGCAACTACCAGCATAACTGAACAAATCCTTTACGGAATTGACGCTACTCAATTTCTAATCAGTCAATACCAAACTGCAATGCAATTAAGATAAATTAAGAATTAAGAATGCAGAATTAAGAATTATCCTCCTTCGCCAAAGGCTATGGAGGACAGGGGAATTATAAATTAAAAATGCAGAATTAAGAATTATAGCAGGTGTCGCACGTTTTTTTAATCGTGCGACGAATACCCCCCCCAAAAAAAATCGCCTCCCGACCATAAATTCAGCAGAGAGGTGATAATTAAACAATATAAAAATTTTCTTAAATATTGAAAAATCCTTTGGTATTGTCGTATGCCATGCTTTTTGCCAACTCAATTGCGACCTCTTCAGGCATTTGACCTTTTTCAACAATAGAGCCAAGGACATCACTCATAACTCTTCTGAACATCTCAAATCTTGAGCCGTAGGAGAGAAGTTTACGGGAATCAGAAACCATTCCGGCAAAAGCACTTAATAAGTCCACACTGCCGATGTACTCCAATTGTCTTTTCATTCCGATAGGAGTATCGCAGAGCCACCATGCAGAACCCAATCTGACCTTGTACCCGAATGCTCTCGCAATAGTTGCCAAAGTTGCCTGCTGTGAGGGGTCAAGGCAATAAAGGACTACTTTCAAACTGTCATCAAAGGCATTAAGGAAGTTCAAAATTCCTTTGAGGTGATCCTGATAATAGTATGAAATATCACCGCCGACATCGGGTCCCAAAGTCTTAAAAAGCGAAGTTCTGACATCACGAACCGCCCCCAAGTGGAGTTGAGTTACCCAATCAGTTTCTTGATTCCATTCGCCGAATTTCATCATCAATACGCCCATGAAGTTATCGATTTCAGTTTGTGATAACTCCTTGAATTTACGAGCTTTATCAAAAGTTTTCGCCGCCTCATGGTAATCACATTCAGCACAAACCATATACTCTAAACCGTGGTCTGAAGCCTTACAGCCGTGTTCGTCAAAAAAGTCATGTGATTCTTTCAAACAGCCGAGCAACTTATCAAGCGAGGTAATCGGATCGGCAAATTTATTACCCATTTTCTCAATGTAACTATTCCAGTCTGCGGCAAAAATTTTCATTGCCTTGTCGGGACGCCAAGTAGGGCGTACAATGATTCGCCCGAACTTCTCATTAATAATATCGTGATACTCCAAATCATCCAAAGGATCGTCAGTAGAACACATGATTTCGACATTCAAGCGTTTGAGGATATTCAATGGCAAGTTCTCCTCTTTCTGCAGCAAGAGAGTTCCTTTGCGGTAAATTTGCTCCGCAGTGCTTTGATTAAGCACCTCATTAATTCCCAAAAAACGCAAGTCCAAGTGAATCCACTCATAGCAGGGATTCGGTGCAATTTTCGGGAAAACCCGTCCGAGTTCCATGAATTTCTCAAAATCGCTTGTCTCTTTGCCGGTAATATATTTCTCATCAACTCCGCACTTTCTCATAACCTCCCAGACATAGTGGTCGGTTGCGGCAAAAAGCTGCCACATATTCGCAAATGGTTTATTCTCTGCCAAAGATTTTACATCAGCGTGGTTATGGGGGTCAACAATCGGCAAAGCCGCGATTGATTGATAAATTTTTTTACTTGTTTCGTTAGTTAAAAGATAATTTTCTGATAAAAACATAATTGCACCTTCTTTTTTTTGTTGATTTTCTATAATGTAACACCGTTTTTGAAAATTGCAATCTC
The DNA here is from genome assembly GCA_017456285.1 of Lentisphaeria bacterium. Classification (GTDB taxonomy): domain Bacteria; phylum Verrucomicrobiota; class Lentisphaeria; order Victivallales; family Victivallaceae; genus RGIG5270. Next base: position 71,264 of record JAFTJQ010000012.1, on the reverse strand, counting down.
ATAATCGCCTGCTTGCTCATTACAAGTGCGTTTAGCACCTGAAATAACTTCCAGAATGTACTCAATAAATTTCTCGGTATCGCTCTCCGCCATAGCATCGAAGTCGATCCAATTTTTTTTGCGTTCAGCCAGAGTGCTGTTGGTTGCAACTTTCACCGTCGGCACAACTGAACCCAGCGGAGTACCGCGACCTGTGGTAAACAAAATTAAGTGACAACCGACACTTGCCAGATTGGTACATGCAACAATGTCATTCCCCGGGCCGGTTACTAAATTCAAACCCTTTTTGCTCAAACGCTCACCCAAATTCAGCACATCTGCAACGGCACTTGAACCACCTTTTTGTACACAGCCGAGCGACTTATCCTCAAGCGTGGTAATTCCGCCCGCCTTGTTGCCGGGCGAGGGATTCTCGTAAATCACCTGATTATGACGGGCATAGTAGTCTTTGAAGTCATTAATCATTTTGACGCATTTCTCAAAAATTTCCCGATTGATACAGCGATTCATAAGCAGAGTTTCCGCCCCGAACATCTCGGGAACTTCCGTAAGTACCGATGTCCCCCCCTGCTGAATCAGCCAATCAGAGAAACGTCCGAGAAGCGGATTGCCCGTAAGCCCTGAAAAACCGTCCGAACCGCCGCATTTAAGTCCGACTTTAAGTTCGGAAATCGGAATTTCAGTGCGTTCAGCTACTCTGAATTGTTCCAATTCTTTAACCAAAAGTCCGGCTTTGGCTTCATCATCACTCTCCTCTTGGGCAACCATGAAGCGAATATTGAGTTTGGAATAATCTCCAAGTCGCTTTTTGAAACTCTCAAGCGTATTATTTTCACAGCCAAGTCCGATAATCAAAACACCCCCTGCATTCGGATGCCATGCCAAGTTTGCCAGAATTTCAGCTGTAAGTTCATGGTCTTCACCCATTTGCGAACAGCCGTAGGGATGACAAAGCGGAATTGCATTATGCTTGCAGGCAACTCGTCTTGCCAAACCATTGACACACCCGACCGTGGGAATTACCCAGATGTCGTTGCGAATACCGACTTGCCCGTCGGCTCGGCGATAGCCCATAAATGAGCGATTGCACTTAATTTCAGGCAGAACGAAATCGGGAGAGTAGGTATATTCCAATTTCCCCGACAAATTAGTTGCCACATTGTGGGTATGAACATGGTCGCCCTTGCAAATATTTTCAGTAGCAGTCCCGATCGGCATGCCGTACTTGATTACCTGCTCATTTTTTTCGATATTTTTAATTGCATACTTGTGGCCGTCGGAACGAATTTCCACATTATCGGCAGGGTGAATAATCATTTGTCTGCAACTCCCTTTTTTACCATATCGGTAAAGTTTTTAATGGTATTTAAGTCCATTCCCCAGAGTTCACAATTACCGAGAATCTCCTCAACTGTCGGATTAGTTGCAAAAAACTCTTTCACACTCGGAGAGTCTTCAAAATCAACTGTCCGATAGAAATTTATCAAGTACGCCATTGACATAGTCAAGTTTTGCGGCAATTCGCCTTTGATTTTCACATAATCAAGCAAAGTCGGCAATACCCGAACCCGCCATTTAGATGTTGAATTAAGTGCGATTGAGAGCAAACGGTGATTTGCGTAGGGGTTTGCAAAACGTTCAAGGACACTCTCTGCATAGGCACGTTTCTCATCTTCCGGCAAATTAATCGTCGGCATGACCTCTTCAAAGAGAACTTTTCGCAAAAATCCGCCGAATTTCTCATCTCTGACCATCTCATCGACAAAGGTAAAACCTGCCAAGTGTGCTCCTAAAACACTTGCCGTATGTGCTCCATTCAAAAATCTCACTTTGCGGGTGCGATAGGGAGTTTGGTCATCAGTAAAAAGCACATCCACCCCTGCTTGAGTTGCAGGAAACTCCTCGGCAACTTCTTTCGGTGCCTCGATTACGAAAAAGAAAAACGGTTCACAAGCGACTAATAAATTATCCTCGATATTGAGTTTTTCCCAATACTTCGGTGCTTCGTCACGAGGATAACCTGCTACAATTCGATCAACTAAAGTATTGCAAAAAATACACTCATTTTCGACATAAGCACGAACTTCCGCATCGGTAATGTACTTAAGAACGCACTCTTTGAGTTTATCGCCGTTATGCTCAATAAGTTCACAGGGGATAAAGATCAATCCCCCCAATCCTGCTTTGCATCTGGCAGTGACAATTTCTGAAACTTTGAATGGAAAAGTATCCGCATTTTCACGGTATTCAATTCCTGCTTCAGTGGTATTTGAGAAAACAAAACGCAATTCGGGCAATAATGCACTCTCAATCATTTTTTCCCGTTCAGTCACGGCATTAACGACACTCTCAACACTCTCAACTAAATCAATTTCCTCAATCGCTTTGCCATTTTCCACGCCTCTGCGAATTACATGATAGAGTCCGTTTTGACTGTTGATGACATCTCCCATCCCCTGTTCAAGCACCTGAATAATGCGGACACTGCCGTTGAAGCAATTTTTTTTATTCATGCGGTCAATCATCCAATCGACAAATGCACGCAAAAAATTTCCCTCTCCGAATTGCAAAACTTTGACGGGGTACTTCAAACTCTCTTTTCTTACTAATTTTTCCATACTTAAATTCCTTTCTGCTGTCACTTTTTGCCAACGATGGCAAATTTTACAAATAAAATATAATTCCATTTTTCAGAAATGCAAATTATTTTTCAGAGATATTTTGGAATTTTCTTGATAAAAAAACTTGTATTTATCAGATAATGAGTTAGATTAATAGTGCTGACGATTATTGAGCGTTTCAGAATCGGAAGCATTTTTGGAGTTTTTGTTCTGACTTATTTCGGTACATAAGTTTTTCCGAATGAGGAAGTTACGCAAAAATACAAGCAAAAGAGCTGCTTTGGGATTATTTTATACGTATCTTCTTGATAGTCAGGAAGATACGTTTTTTATTACCGGGGAGGTGTGAACTATGGAAGAAAATCGTATTGCTCATATCGGGATAATCGTGGAAAATCCCGATGCAGTACAATGCATTAATAATATTCTGCATGATTATGCTGAGTTCGTTATCGGCAGAATGGGGATTCCCTATCGCAAGGAAAAAATCTCCATTATCAGTGTCGTACTGGATGCACCGCAGAATATCAGCAGTTCCATTGCCGGCAAAATCGGCATGCTTAATGGAGTACAGGTAAAAACAATTTATTCAAAAACTATTCAAACATCAGGAGGGGAAAATGATTGAATACAATCCGAAATCAATTGAGGCTGAAGCATTTATCCATGACGGAGAAATTCAGGAATCACTCAAATTCGCCGAGAAAAACCGCAATAATCGCACGCTGATTGAGTCAATTATCGACAAAGCTCGTGAAGGCAAGGGCTTAAGCCACCGTGAGGCTTTGCTGCTGCTTGACTGCGAACTTGAGGACTTGAATGAAAAAATTTTTAAGCTCGCCGCCGAAATCAAAGAAAAAAATTACGGCCGCAGAATTGTGATGTTTGCTCCCTTGTATCTCTCAAATTATTGCGTAAACGGCTGTGTTTACTGCCCGTACCACTGCAAAAATAAAACGATCAGACGCCACAAACTTACTCAAGAGGAGATTCGGCGTGAGGTTATCGCCTTGCAGGATATGGGACACAAACGCTTGGCTCTCGAAGCAGGCGAACACCCGACCATGAACCCGATTGAGTACATTCTGGAGTCAATCAATACCATTTACTCAATTAAACACAAAAACGGCGCTATCCGTCGAGTCAATGTCAATATCGCCGCAACTACGGTTGAAAATTACCGTAAACTCAAGGATGCAGGAATCGGTACTTACATACTTTTTCAGGAGACTTATCACAAGCCGACCTATGAAACACTCCACCCCACCGGGCCCAAAAGTGATTACAAGTATCACACTGAAGCAATGGATCGCGCCATGGAGGGCGGGATTGATGATGTCGGTATCGGCGTACTTTTCGGGCTTAACCTCTATCGTTACGACTTCACCGGGCTTTTGATGCACGCTGAACACTTGGAAGCTGCCAAAGGCGTCGGTCCGCACACCATAAGCGTACCGAGAATCCGACCTGCTGACGATGTAAATACTGAAGATTTTTCAAACTCAATTTCCGATGAGATTTTTACTAAAATCGTGGCAGTTCTGCGAATTGCCGTACCCTACACCGGAATTATCGTTTCCACCAGAGAATCTCCCGAAGTCAGAGCAAAGGTGCTTAAAGTCGGAGTTTCACAGATAAGCGGCGGCTCAAAAACCAGTGTCGGCGGTTATGCCGAAGAGGAAAAACCAGAGGACAACTCTGCCCAATTTGAACTTGACGATCATCGCACTTTGGATGAGGTGGTCAATTGGCTGCTTTCAAATGGTTATATCCCAAGTTTCTGCACCGCCTGTTACCGTGAGGGACGGACGGGAGATAGATTCATGCGATTAGTCAAAACCGGGCAAATTGCCAATATCTGCCAGCCGAATGCTTTGATGACACTCAAGGAGTATTTGGAGGACTATGCTTCCGCTGACACCCAAAAAATCGGCGAACAGGTAATTGCTGATGAAGTGAAAAATATTAAATCCGACAAAGTCAGAGAGATTGCCAAAAAATATTTGGCTGAACTCCATGACGGCAAAAGGGATTTCCGCTTCTAAAGTTTTATGGGGATTTTCAGCAGAAAAAGTTTTATTGCCAAACGCAAAGCCCACTTGAAGTTAGGACGCTGGGGCGAGGATATGAGTTGTGAACTTTTGAGAAACAAGGGGTTCTATATTCTGCTTCGCAATTTCCGAACTTCAAGCGGCGAGTTGGATATTGTTGCATTGGACGGCAATACTCTGGTTTTTATCGAGGTGAAAACCTTGGCAAAAATCGGCAATTTCCGTCCGATAAATAACTATAGTTACCGCCAGCAAAAGCGTAATATCATCGCCGCAAAATCCTATTTGAAACAGTTGTCAATTCCCTTCGAAAATATCCGATTTGACTTTATTGAAGTAGTTGGGCAACCAAGACGCTTGTCAGAAATTCGCCATTATTGTAATTTCGCACCGTTTCCGATTAAATTCACGATGTAGCACAAGTTCCCCCAAACAAACACTCCATACATCCATACACTTTTATCGACTATCCACGAAAAAATCACTCTCTTTCTTGTAATTTGCCCTTGATATTTGCAATATTTAGTGTAAATTATCCATGTGAGGAGTTTTTTATATAAAAATTTGATTACTAAACGATGAATTAAGGATTTTTTATGGCAGAATTTTTGAATTTTTTAAGCATGGCAGGCTCATTTATTTTTATGATAATTTTCTTCGGAGCTTGTGTATTTTTCCATGAATTAGGGCATTTTTTGGCGGCTAAATGGCGAGGATTGCACATTGACGCATTCAGTATCGGCTTCAAAAAAGCTTGGGGCAAAAAAATTAACGGTGTTGATTACCGCATCGGCTATTTGCCGTTGGGAGGTTACGTTGAATTGCCGCAGGTTGATTCAAGTCAGGATGAAATTACTGCTGCTGACGGCACAGTGCTCCCGAGGGCAAAAGCACTTGATAGATTAATTACCGCCTTTGCAGGGCCTTTTTTCAATATTCTTTTCGGCTTACTGCTCGGCTGTTTGGTCTGGTACTTCGGAGTACCGCAGGATAGTCCGAAACTTCGTGAATTTACCGTAAGCAAGGTCGAAATAAACTCTCCCGAATACAATGCAGGTCTGCGTGAGGGTGATATTATTACTAAATTAAACAACAAATCATTTCAAGCAACTTGGGCGGAATTTGCCAAAGACATTCTTTTAACCGTGGGCGATGTCAGTTTGGAAGTCAAGCGTGGCAATGATACTCAAGTTATCACCTATACCCCAAAAGTCAATCCGAATGCCCCGGGGAAATTAAAGTATGAGAAAATTGCCTGGCCCTTTTTTGAAGCAGAAATTCCGCTTGCCCTCTTCCCTGCACCTAACTCAGCGGCAGAGAAAGCAGGAATCAGGAAAAATGACTTGCTTGTTTCTGTTAACGGTCAGAAATTCAATGACTACAAGGATTTTTTTAGTTACATAACTTTCTCAAACAGCAACACCCTTGATTTTGTTATCAAGCGTGACGGCGAGATCAAAAAAATTACCGCTGTAAATAATCAAGCCGCCGGGAAAAAATATCTTAACGGCTTCAGTTACTCATTTGACGACACCCCGACAATTGTCGGTTTAATCCCTGATTTCCCTGCCCTTAAAGCAGGTCTTAAGCTCGGTGATGTCATTATCAAAGTTGATGATGTCGAAATTACCGACAGCAACGAACTTAATAACATGCTGCAAAAATCAGCCGATAAAACTAAAAAATTCACCGTCAAACGAGGTGAAGAAATTATCACTTGCGAAGTAACCCCGATTGAATACAATATCTATGACTGGGGCTTGGGAATAAGTCTGATAGACCACCCGACTCCGATTCAGCAATTTACCGACACTCTGGATATGAGTATCAAAGGCTTGCAGAATTTAATTGTTGCTCTCGGCAAAACCTTGCACTTAACTGAAACCAACAGTTCTGTTCAGCTTCGCCACATGTCAGGCCCGCTCGGAATTGCCGATACATTGTACAATGCGGTCTATATGTCATCAATTATGACGGGAATTTACTTTGTAGTCATCATCTCATTTGCACTGGCGATTTTCAATTTGATGCCGTTGCCGGTGCTTGACGGCGGACACATTGTTTTTGCCTTGATTGAGATTATTTTCCGCCGCCCGATTCCTGCTAAAATCATCAGAGGTTTATCAATGGTTTTCATCGTGCTTTTAATTGCGTTAATGGTTTGCGTGACATTCTGGGATATTGTGAGAATTGTTCCCGATAAGTGGCGTGATAAAATCAATAACACTTTGGACGGAACTGCAAAAACTGAAGCAGTAGAAACCTCGAAAAATAATAATGGAAAGTAATTATGAGCAAAGTAATCAAACTCGGAAACCTCTCTATCGGGGGTAATAACCCCGTAACAATTCAGTCAATGCTCAATACCGATACTTGCGATATTGATAAATCTTTGGCTCAATTGCATGAGTTATATGATGAGGGCTGTGAAATTATCCGCCTCGCCGTGCCGAATATGGAAGCGGCTGTTGCTTTAGAGGAAATTGTCAAAAATTCCCCGATTCCCGTAATTGCCGACATCCACTTTGACTATCGCTTGGCGGTACAGTCGATTGCGAGCAAAGTTGCAGGAATCCGCCTTAATCCCGGAAACTTAAGCAACCGTGATGAGGTAAAATTAATTGCCGATTTGGCAAATAAAAATAATATTGCAATCAGAGTCGGAGCAAATTCCGGCAGTGTCAAACTTGAATTAATTGAACGGCTGAAAAAAGAGTTGCCGACATTTGAAGATGCCATGGCAGAGGCTCTGGTTATAAGCGTGCTTGAACAGTGCAGACTGCTTGAGGAATTTGATTTTACCAATATCAAGGTGTCGCTTAAATCATCTTCAGTTCCCGTTACGGTCAAAGCCTGCAAGCGATTTGCGGAAATTTCTGACTATCCACTGCACATCGGAATTACTGAAGCAGGCACTCTCAAAAAGGGAATTATCAAAAGCGCCGCAGGTATCGGAGCATTATTACTGCAGGGAATCGGCGATACTTTGCGTGTAAGTTTAAGCTCAAATCCGATTGAAGAGGTAAAAGTCGCAAAAATCATTCTTCAAAGTTGTAATTTACGGAGCGACGGAGTTGAATTAGTCTCATGTCCTACCTGCGGCAGAACTCAAATTGATTTAATCCGCCTTGCTTCGGAAGTTGAAGATTTCATTGACGATTTACAGAAAAATCACCGAAAAATCAATCTCCGCAAAGTCGCCGTTATGGGCTGTATCGTTAATGGCCCCGGTGAAGCGAGAGAAGCCGATTTGGGAATTGCAGGAGGCAAAGGAAAAATTGCAATTTTTGAAAAAGGAGAGGTCATCGGTTCATTTTCTGAAAGTGAAGGACTTGAAAAATTTAAGCAGATGATTTTAAACAAAACCGAGAAAGGAAATTAATTATGAAAAAATTATTCAATTTTACACTTATTGAATTACTCGTGGTAATCGCAATTATCGCTATTTTAGCAGGGATGTTACTCCCTGCCCTCAACAAGGCAAGAGAGACGGCACGAGGTGCAAGCTGTCTCGGCAATATGCGTCAAATCGGACTTGCCTCGTCAATGTATGCAGATAGTTACGACTACTTTCCACTTCCGACCCAAGTAGTTGAATGGAATGATGACGGCGGATACGAGGGCTGGATCAATCAGTTGCGTATGGTTGATAATTTGCCGAAAAAAATTTTTAAGTGCCCTGTTGAAGTAAGTCGTGATTTTTCCTATTCACTTAATACCCATGAGCCGTACATGCGTCGCGGAGTTTTCGCTACTTGGAATTATGCGGCACTCGGATCGGCAAAAGTCGGCACAAGCAATTTAATTTTGATTGAAGAAAGCCCCTTTAATCTCTTTCTCGACGGCGATTGCGATCAGGATAATTACACTCAAAATACCTGTCCTGAAGTTGACGGCTCCGAAACACGACACAGTGGAATTGTGATTCTTTACGCTGACTGCCATGCGGCAAAGCACAAAAAATACAATGTCGATGAGATGACCTACTATACTGACCGCTACTCACTCTATCTGGGCGACAACTGGACTGCCGTAAGTTCAAATACAACCGATAAAAGTCACTGATTTATAAATTTGCAGCAAAAAGGTTATTGTGAAAATGATAAAGAAAATAAGTTTTGTAATATTGGTAATTGCTTTTTTTATTGTTCCTGCCCTTATCGAATCAAGCAGAGAATATGCCCCCGGACTGGCGGTGCTTGCAGGAATTATTTTCTCGGTATGCTTCGGTAATCCCTACATTAATTACACCTCAAAAATCACTTCAAAATTATTGGGGGCAACCATTGTCGGCATGGGGTGCGGCATGAATTTAAGTGCAGTTATTAGAGCAGGCGGGAACGGCTTTCTCTATACTTTAATCGGTATCATTCTGGGTATCGGTTTAGGGTATTTACTCGGCAAACTCCTCAAAGTATCAAAAAATTCCGCCTATTTGGTCAGTGTCGGAACTTCCATTTGCGGTGGCAGTGCCATTGCCGCCGCCGCCCCTGCCCTCAAAGCACAAGCTCACGATGTGGCAATTGCTTCTGTAACCGTTTTTACCTTGAATGCAGTTGCCCTCTGGATATTTCCGATTATCGGCAGGGCTTTGGACTTTAATCAAGTCGAGTTCGGCTACTTTGCCGCCCTCGGAATCCACGACACCAGCTCGGTTGTCGGTGCAACTATGGCTTTCGGCGAAGAGGCTTTGGAAGTCGGGACGACCGTCAAACTTGCCAGAGCATTATGGATCGTACCGGTAACAATTTTTTTAAGCGTTTTCGTTGCCGACCGAAGTGAAGATGACAGCAGAAAAATCAAAATTAACATTCCATGGTTCATTCCGTGGTTCATTATTGCTGCGGCAGTTGTTACTTATCTGCCTAAACTTATTCCTGCTGCCGCTGAAGAAATTGCGTACAGCGGAGCATTTTTGAAAAATATCTCAAAATATTTAATGATAACTACTTTATTTATGATCGGCGCTAATTTAAGCAGAGAAAAAATCAAGGAGTTAGGAATTAAACCTATACTCCTCGGAATTATTCTGTGGCTTATTTTAGGTACACTCTGGTGTACGGCAATCCATTTTAACTGGATAAATTGCGTCAAATAATCAAAGATAATTACTGAATCATTGACCAAAGACGACCGTTTTTGCCTTCCATAAGTTTGATATTAAGGTCAAATGCTTTAGAGAGATTCTCCTCGGTAAGCACATCCTCACGCTTGCCGATTGCTTCGATAATACCGTCCTTTAAGATCATTCCGATTTTAAATTCCGGCATAATATCTTCAATACGCTGGGTAATGAAAACAATAGTAGTTTCAGGATGTTTTGCCGCCATATCGCTAATAGCATTAAGCAGAAACTCCCTGCCTGCAATATCCAAATAAACACTCGGTTCATCGAGAATTATCAATTCAGGTTTGGTCATCAATGCTCGTGCAATCAAAATTTTTACCTGCTCGCCGCTGGACATTGTGACCATAGACTGATCTCGCAAGTGAGTACAATTAAGTCGCTCCATAATCTCCATAGCCTGCTCTTCTTCGTGCGGCAGAACTTTGCGAAAAAGCCCGATCGTGCTTTCGATTCCTGATACAACCATCTCCAATCCCGTGGTTTCAGGATCGCTCCACCTCTGAATAAAGGGGCTGACCCAAGCGATTCTTTTTCTTAATTCAATCAAACTCACATTGCCGAAGGTCTCGCCGAGCACCCGAACTTTGGCACCGTACACCGGCCAGGAGTAGCCCATAAGCATCTTTACGAGAGTGGTTTTCCCTGCACCGTTTGCACCTAAAATAAAACATCTCGCACCTGCTTCAAGTTGCCAAGATAAGTTTTTTATAATTTGTTTCCCCCCTAAATAGACAGTAGCTCCGACTACCTCTATCGCCAAATTATCTTTATTATCCATTTTTTATTCCTTTATTTTTTAGATATTCAAGCCACTCTGACCGCAAAGTTTTACCGTGAGCAAACTCCCTTTCAAACGAATCAAAGTCGTTATTTTCAATTGCTCTTCGGAATTTACCGTATTCAAATTCAAATTTATCCAATGCCTCAAGTACGGCACTTTTATTTAATTCAACAATCTCCCGCCACATGACAGGATCACTTGATGCTGTTCTGGAGGTGTCTCTGAAGCCACTGGCACAGCCGTGAAAGTTATCGCTTTTGTCCCCGTAATCAAGCACACTGACGGTCAATGCAGATGCCAGGATGTGAGCGACATGACTGGTTTTCGCAACTAATTTATCATGCTTATCGGCAGAAATCCGTACACAGTTGCAACTAATTGATTCCCACATGGAGGCAACTTTTTTTACCGCCTCATGGTCACGAGAAAAATCATCGCTGCAAAGAAAAACATCCGCATTGTTGTAAAGAGTGCTGAAAGCATTAAACGGCCCGGATTTTTCAGTTCCTGCCATCGGGTGCGACCCGACATAAGCAACTCCGATTTTCTGAAGATACTTCGCACCGGCCTCCATAAATGATTTTTTGGTACTGCCGATGTCGGTTATCACGCATGATTTACGCAAGTTATCCGCATGATTTTTCAAAAATTCGATAGTTGCAGGAATCGGGAGTGCCAGAACTACGATGTCGGCTTTAGCAAGCAATTGATTTAACTCCAGCAGAGATTCCGACTCAATAATCTCTTTCTCCACCGCCCATTCGATAATTTCCCTGCGGCGGGTATGCCCAAGCACCCGAAAGTCATTTCGCTCCTTCAATGCCATTGCCAAAGAAGTCCCCAACAGTCCAAATCCGATTATTAATACATTGTCTTTCACTCTTACAAATCCCATATAATAAAATTAATTTTCCTTAATATACCGTTTTTTTGCAAAAAGTCAAAAAAATATTTGATTTTTTTTATAAAAGCTGTAAATTATAGCATAGGGTAATAAATATAAACAATAACGTTATTTAACTAATATAATCGGAGGCTTTTATGAAAAGAATTTTGGTTGCCGGCGGTGCCGGTTACATCGGCAGTGCTTGTACTGAATATTTACTTGATCACGGCTACGAAGTAACTGTCTATGACTCACTTGTAACAGGTCACTTTGACGCGATTGACCCCAGAGCAGATTTTGTTTTGGGCGACTTGGCGGATAGAGACAAAATTATCAGCGTTGCTAAAAACGGACACTATGACGGAATTATGCACTTCGCAGCAGCATCTCTCGTCGGCGAATCAATGACTAACCCCTCAAAGTATTTCCGCAACAATATCGCAAATGGTATCAACCTCGCCGATGCGGCAGTCGAGGGCGGAGTAAAAAGTTTCGTTTTCTCAAGTACCGCCGCAACTTTCGGTCAGCCTGAAAAAACTCCGATTGAGGAGCATGACAGCCAGAAACCGATCAACCCCTACGGCGAATCAAAACTTTGCTTCGAGAAAATTTTAAACTGGTACTCACAGATTCACGGTGTTAAATATGCGGCTTTGCGTTACTTCAATGCGGCAGGTGCTACCGAAAACTTCGGTGAAGCACACGACCCTGAAACCCACTTGATTCCGATTATTCTGCAAGTAGCGGCAGGAACTCGTGAAAAAATGATGGTTTTCGGCGACGATTACAATACTCCTGACGGCAGCTGTATTCGTGATTATATCCATATTCTGGACTTGGCACAGGCACACATGCTGGCATTGGATGCACCCGAGAGCGGACACTACAACTTGGGAACCGGCAAAGGCTTGAGCGTTTTTGAAATTATCAAGGCGACTGAAAAAGTTACCGGTAAAAAAATCAATTATGAAGTTGCTCCCCGTCGTGCCGGCGACCCCGATGTATTGATTGCCTGCTCTGACAGAATCAAAAAAATGCTCGGCTGGAAGCCGCAATTTGAAGATGCAGAGAGCATTATTGCTTCTGCGTGGAACTGGAAACTCAAAAATCCGAATGGATACAGACGTTAACCATTAAAAAAATTAAACAACGGTGAATTTGCCGGGGAGAGGTGAATTTGCCGTTGTTACAGTTTTGAAGTTATGGAATTTTTTTCAAAAAAAATTTTAGCAAGTTTTATTTTCACGACAATGCTTTTTTTGAGCGTGTCGGCAAGCAACTTTATTATCGGAGAGGCAACGCTTATTCAGGATAATTTTTTGCGGCAGGAAATTACTGATTTGATTTTGAAAAATGCTGATTTCTCGGCAACTTTGGAAAAAATGCCGTTGGAAACTGCGATTTCCAAGTTACGAAAAAATGAGATAACTTGCTTTACCGCAAATGACATTTCACAAATTCCAAGTGAAGAATTTGACTTTGTCAAGTACAATAGTATCTATTTAGGTGTAATTGTCAATAAAAAAAATAGTTTGAAACAAATTTCATTCGAAGATTTAAAAAAAATTTTCTGCAATCAAGAAAAAAATTGGAGTTTTTTAATTCCCGATAATCCCTATTCAATTCATCGTTTCGGGATGCCGGAAAATTCGGCAGTTTACTTGATTGCCGATAGGATTTTTCCAAAAAATGCAAGCGGTAATAATTTACTCTATTATCCGATTGAAAAGGTGGAAATCATGGTCGAAAGCAATGCAAATGCTATTGGCTTGATTGAACTTAAAAAAAACAATAATTACTTGAGAAATGTAAAACTTTTGCCGATTGTTGATAAAAACGACAATGCAACTCAACTTGATTTTTATCTGATTTTCAGAAAAGGTGAGAAAGCAAAAATAGAGGAACTGCTCAGCAATGGATAACGTTTCAAATTACATAAATCGCCGTTTGCTGCTGCAAAAAATTCTTCGTATCATCAGAATTATTGCACTTTTTATGATGATTGTATTCCTCGTAAACTACATGGAACTCGACTCTTCCGAAGTAAATAGTAACGAGAACTTATACTACAAAACTTTGGAGACCCCGAGCAATTACCCCAACAACGCCATTGATATAGAGGAATTTTGGATAAAAAAAGCTCGCAATATGAGCATAATCGGGAGCTTAACGGCATTTTTAATAATTCTCATTACCATTCCGATTGAGTTAGTATTTGTCCGCTGCCCCAAATGCAATAGTTACATTTTCCGCTTGGATGCACCTAATTTCTGTGCAAAATGCGGACTTAAATTTAATAACAAAGATGATTTTTATAATTAATTGAAAGGAGTTTTTTATGAAAAATATTAATATTTCAGCAGATTTTGTCGTAGTCGGCGGTGGTTTGTCAGGTTTGTGTGCGGCAGTTGCAGCGGCAAGAGAGGGCATAAAAACTGTTTTGATTCACGATCGCCCCGTTTTAGGCGGCAATGCGTCAAGCGAAATCCGCATGTGGGTTTGCGGGGCACATGGCGACAATATGCGTGAAACCGGTATTATTGAAGAAATTTTACTTGAAAATATTTACCGCAACCCGGAAAGAAATTTTTCGTTGTGGGATACCGTACTCTACAGCACTGCAACCAGAGAGAAAAACTTAACAATTCTCCTGAATGCAGTCTGCATGGATGCAACTATGGACGATGCGGCAATCAAGAAAGTTAAAGCATATCAATCAGTTTCACAAACTTTCTACACCGTTGAGGGTAAATACTTTTGTGACTCGTCAGGCGACAGCATTTTAGCCTCATTAAGCGGTGCTGAAATCCGTTACGGTCGTGAGGCAAGAAACGAATTTAATGAGTCTATCGCCCCGATTGAGAGCGATAAAAAAACTATGGGCATGAGTTGTCTGCTTCAGGCAAGAGAGACCGACGAAGTCCACGAATTTATTGCCCCTGAATGGGCAAATCACTACACCGATGCTTCTCAATTCAAATATCGTGAACCCGACTTGGAGGGGTTGCAGAATTATTGGTGGATTGAACTCGGCGGTGATATGGATGCACTTCATGACGTGGATATTTGCCGCCATGAATTGCTGAAAATCGCCCTCGGCACTTGGGATTACCTCAAAAATCACCCGACCCAAAAAGAAAAAAATAAGTATTGGGAACTTGAGTGGATCGGCTTCCTCCCCGGCAAACGTGAGAGCAACCGCTATGTCGGAGATTATATTGTTACCCAAAATGATGTCGCATCAGGGGGCAAATTTGAGGACACAATTGCTTACGGCGGCTGGACAATGGATGACCACGCTCCGACCGGCTTCAAAGTACCTGAAATTGCACCGAATATTTTTCACCCGGCACCGTCGCCATTCGGCTTGCCTTATCGTGCGATTTACTCCAAAAACATTGAAAATCTCTTCTGTGCCGGCAGAAATATCAGCGTAACTCACTCGGCATTAAGTGCCACCAGAGTTATGGCAACTTGTGCAATTTTAGGTCAGGCGGCAGGAATTGCAGCTTCAATGGCAGTTGCAGAGAATCTTTTACCTCGTCAAGTCGATGTTAAAAAATTGCAAAATCGCTTGATGGAACTTGACTGCTACCTGCCTCGTTTCCGCTATATACCGAGTGATTTGACTATGGCAGGAACTTTGACCGCAGATAACGGCAAATCACCCGAAGGTTTGCGAATGGGACAAAATCGCATTACCGATGAAGCCGATGAAGCATGGTACGCTCGTGTCGGCAATCAAGTTGAATACTCATGGAGTTCCCCGATTAAACTCTCGCAGAGTCGATTGATTTTCGATAGCGATCTTGCTGACTTCCAGCCGAAAAACATCGTGGCATTGCGTTTCAAAAATCAGCCGCAGCTTGAAATGCCTAAATCTTTGGTCAAAAAATATCGCTTGGATTATTGCGACAAAGACGGTAATTGGCAGAGTTTAGGAGAGTTTGACAACCTTTACAAACGACTGGTTTTCAACAACTTCGATATTGAATGTACCAAAATCCGCTTCACTTTGCTGGAGACTTTCGGCGATGAAGAAGTTAAAATTTTCGCTTGGACTGTAAAATAAATAGTTGCTGAAACTGTAAAACTTGCCGCAATAATTTTTAATAATTGTTGCGGCATTTTTTCATATAATTTTACTGAATTGTTAAATTTTTTCCGAGAAAAATTTCATGATTGAACTTGATTTTTCCAACATTTGTGATACATTATCATAAAGGAAATTTATTTCGTTTTTAAGTTTATTGCAGGATAAAGTGATTAATGTAGTACAAGTTATCAACATCTGGTGGGAGGGAGACAAATGGCTGATAAATCATTAACCAAAAAAGGGCAGAAAACAAAAAAAACTTTGCTGAATGCAGCATTAAATCTGATCTATGAGCGTCAGAGCGTAGATAGCGTATCCGTGAGAGATATTGCTAAAAGAACCGGACTTACCGGTTCAATCATCACTTACCACTTCGCAACCAAAAATGCTTTGCTTGACGAGATCGGCAAATTAGTCATGGAGCGTTGCAAATACAATCCATTGGGTGAGTATTACGAAGCCCACAAGCAGAATTTGGATGACAAAAACTTGCAGAGAGAATTTATTTTGGGAATGGTTGAGTATTTTTATGATTACTTCAAAAATATTCCCCGTGAAATTATTAAATGCAACTCAGTTCAGCGAGTTTTAGCGAAAAGTCCGGAATTCAAATCGCTGATTTCTATTGCATCATTTCAATATGATATGTTATCTTTCTGCAAAATTTATGAGCATATTACCGGCGACAAAGACACCAATCATGCCTATTACATTTTTATGGCAAGTTTTGAGGTTTTAGGCAAACGCCTTTTAGACCCCAATCGCATCTATGTATTCTCTGATGATTGCCGAATCTCTGAAGATTTTGAAGATTATGCGATCAAGGAAATTCAGGTTCGCTTATTAAGAGATTTAGGTTTATAATAATTAAAAAATCAATTCTTTTACGACTAAAAAAAAGGCTATTGCGAATAAAATTCGCAATAGCCTTTTTATATTTCAAATTAATTACATCTTTTTGATAGTCAAAGCACCGACGGGACATGCTTTTACGCATTCCAGACAGTCTTTGCAGCTTTCGGGGAAGCCCTTATCGAAAGCAGTTCCGATGTAGGTATAGAGACCACGCTTTTTAGCTGAAAGGAGGTTATTATTTACAACCTCTTTACAGATTTTCACGCAAGTACCGCACTTGATACACTTGCCTCTATCCTGAATAATTACGCTGTGGCGGTTATCGTAAGCAACTTTGAGTTTTTCACCCTTAATTGCATCGACATCGCAATCATAATCTTTAGCATGATTACGGAGCATACAGTCACCTTTGGCACTGCAGCTGCACTCGATACAGCGTTTACCCTCTTCCTTGATCTGCTCTTCAGTGAAAGTTGCTGCAACTTCTTTGAAAGTTGAAGTTCTTTCCTCAATAGAAATCAAACTCTGTTTGGTTCTCGGAGCTTCAGAGCAAGCACTATTGACATAGACTAAATCGTCTTTAGCCAAGTGTCTCCAGTGACCGCGTGAAACGTAAATCGGATTTTCATTGTCATCGACTTTTTCACCGGTAACTGCTTCAAAAATGCTGTTTGCCATAGTTCTGCCGCCTGCAAGTGCTTCAACCACAGTTGCCGCACCGGTATTGCAATCACCTGCTGCGAAAACATTGTCGCCCAAGTTTGCAGCAAGGTTGCCGAATTTATCAGCTTCGAGACAAGCAGGTGCATTAGTTTTCTGACCGATTGCACCGATAATGGTATCTGCTTCAGTTTCGAAATCGCTTCCGGGGATAACGACAGGCTTGCGGCGACCTGAAGCATCTGCTTCGCCGAGTTCCATTCTCTGGCAGGTAAGAACGAGTTTTTCTCCGCGTTTCTCAACCTTGACGGGAGCAACGAGGAACTGGAATTTAACTCCTTCCTCTTTTGCCTCATGGATCTCTAATTTTTCAGCAGGCATTTCCGCTTCGGTACGGCGATAGAAACAAGTTACATCCTTGCTTCCCAAACGAACGCTGGTACGGACACAGTCCATAGCGGTATTACCACCGCCGACGACGATAGTTTTGCCGGGGTTAATATATTTGGTATCATGGAGAGAAACTTCACGCAGGAAGTCAATACCCTGAGTTACAAATTCCTCTCCCTCACAACGCATTGAAGAGGGTTTCCAGCAACCGATAGTAATTGCAACTGCATCAAACTCTTTTTTGAGTTCGTCAAGTGACAAGTTATCACCGAGTTTCATGCCGTATTTAATTTCAATACCCATGTCGGTGAAGTGCTTTATTTCTTTGTCAAGCAAAGTTTTGGGCATGCGGTATTCAGGGATACCGTAGCGAATCATACCGCCTGCTTTGGGCATTGCTTCAAAAACTGTAACGTCAACGCCCTTTAAGCGGAGGTAATAAGCACAAGATAAACCTGCCGGACCTGCTCCGACGACAGCGACTTTTTTGCCGATACTTGCAGGGATGTCCTCCATGTAAGTCTCATAGTACAAGTCAGCCGCCAGACGCTTGAAGTCATTAATTGCCAAAGGTTCGCCTGTAACATTTTTGCGGCAATCTTTCTCGCAGAAACGCGGGCAGACACGACCGACACTCATCGGCATCGGAATACGCTGTTTAATAATTTTCAAAGACTCAAGGAAATTGCCTTTTTTGCCCTCACGGACATACTCCTCGACTTTGGCATGTGCAGGACAAGCAAGAGTACACGGAGCTTCGCAATCGCCGACATGCTCGGAGAGTAACAAATTCAATGAGGTTTGACGCATATCACGAACTTCAGCGGTGCTTGATTCGACCTCCTGACCGGGAGCAGGAATGCTTGAGCAAGAGGGGAGGAAGCGACCTGTTTTCACATCCTTGACCACGCAAACGAAGCAACTGGTAGTGTGACTGATTTTCTGATTGTAGCACAAGCTCGGAATAGAAATACCGTTACGAGCGGCGGCTAAAAGAATTGTTTCGCCGTCATTGGCAACGATAGTTTTGCCATCAATTTTAAATTCTACTGACATATTATATAAAATCCTCTTTTAGTTTTCATTTTTAGCAACGCATGAAATTGCCTTTTTGGGGCACATATCCATACAGCTGTTGCACTTGGTACACTTTTCCGGATCGATAACAAAGTCATCACTGATAGCACCGACCGGGCAATTTTTGATACAAAGACGGCACTTAACGCACTTGGATTGGTCGAGTTGGAGTTTAACCAAATCTTTGCACTTAAGCGCTGTACAAGTTTTTCTGATTACATGGTCTTCGTATTCATTCATGAAATACTGCATAGTAGCCAAAACCGGATTCGGAGCCGTCTGACCCAAACCGCAGAGAGAACCCTTCTTGATCTTCAAAGCCAAATCCTTAAGGAAAGGCAAGTCCTCGGGAGTTCCCTTACCCTCGGTAATACGGGTAAGAATTTCAAACATTCTTTTGGTACCGACACGGCAGAAAGTACATTTACCGCATGATTCACGGTGGGTAAAGTCGAGGAAGTAACGGGCTGTTTCAACCATACAACGATCCTTGCCGATAACAATCATACCGCCTGAACCCATGATCGCACCCAAAGTTTTGAGTGAATCATAATCAACCGGAGTGTCAAAAAGTTCAACGGGGATACAGCCGCCTGACGGGCCACCGGTTTGAACCGCTTTTACCTCGTTGCGATCAGCACCGCCGATGTCAAAAACGATTTCCGCCAGAGTTGTACCCATCGGGATTTCAACCAACCCGGGATACTTCAAGTCGCCTGCCAATGCAAAAAGTTTAGTACCTTTGCTGTTTTCTGTTCCGACAGAAGCAAAAGCCGCTGCACCGTCCTTGAGAATAATCGGCACGTTACCGAAAGTTTCCACGTTATTGATCATGGTCGGATAACCGAAGTAACCGCTGTCAGTCGGGAAAGGAGGACGGAAGCGGGGAGTTCCGCGTTTACCCTCAAGTGAGTGGATAAGTGCAGTCTCTTCACCGCAGACGAATGCACCTGCACCCTCTTTGATGATAATTTCAACATTTCTGCCGTTTAAATTATTGAGATTATGCTCATAAATCTGGTCAATAGCAATTTTCAGATGCTTGATTGCCAGAGGATATTCAGCACGGCAATAGATGAATAATTTAGTCGCCCCTGTCGCATAAGCGGCAATCAACATACCCTCAAGCATCTGGTGCGGCACACTCTCCATGAGAGAACGATCCATAAATGCACCCGGGTCGCCCTCGTCGGCATTACAGATAAGAATCTTCTGCTCGGCATTCTTTTTAGCAGCGAGGAAGCTCCACTTCATACCGGTTGAGAAACCGCCGCCTCCACGACCGCGAAGACCTGAAAGTTTAACTTCATTAACAACCGCATCAGGCTCCATTGCTAAAGCATTTTTAAGTGCGACATAACCGCCGTTAGCACAGTAATCCTCAAAAGATTTCGGGTCAATTTTACCTGCTAAACGGAGAACACGCAAAAGTTCTTTGGACTTTCTGCCCTCGTGAATATCGAATTTACCGAGGTCGCCGCCGCTCAAAATTGAGTCGATGTACTTGTCTTCTGCTTTTAAGTTTGCATAGTATTGACTTGAGTTGTCATCATAAACGACCTCAACCATCGGTTCAGCATAACAATGTCCGATACAACCTGTTTCCTCAATCACGCAAGCATTTTTAGCTTGGAGCATTTCCAAAATTTTAGTTGCACCTGCTGCGATACCGCATGATGCCATACCGACACGGATTTTCAAAATATTTTTACTCATTTTGCTGAATACTCCTTCAAGATTTTTGCGGTGCTTTTCTATCAAGCTTACCATAGACACGACCATTGATACTCATAACCGGAGCCAAACTGCAGCACCCCAAGCATGCAACTGATTCAAGAGAAAAAAGTCCGTCAGCAGTAGTTTCACCGACATTAACTTTCAACTCATTTTTCACCCATTCCTGAATCAACGGAGAGCCTTTAATGTGGCAAGCAGTACCGTCGCAAACAGCGATTTTGTATTTACCGGGTTTAACTCTTTTGAATTGAGAATAGAATGTAAGCACACCCTCAACCTCGACAGGAGAAATATTAAAATACTCTCCGACAGCTTCGATGGCTTCATCAGAAACATAGCCTTCGCTCGCCTGAATCGCCTGCAACCCTTTAATCAAATTATTCGGGCTGTTTTCGATTTTAGTTAAAACATCAAATTTTTTTCCCATAATTTACCTCAAATATGTAGATGATTTAATGATCTGTAAATATTTTTTTGCATAACTACTTAATATATCACTTTTTTTGAAAATATCAAGCATGCAAGGCAATTTTTATAGGAAAAATGCCACACATACACGCCGATGTCCCATGAAATTAAGAATTAGGGTCGGGAGGCATGGGGTGGTACATTAAAAGAGCGAGTTGGGAAAGCAGAAACAAAAAAAGGCTGCTGCATTTTACTGCAACAGCCACTTTGGTTTATAATAAAACTCTAATTACTCTTCATCAAGAGCATCTGCAATAGAATCATCAATTTCGTAGTTGGCAGTTACGCTTTGTACGTCATCAAGTTCTTCCAATTTATCAACCAAACGCATAATCTGACGTGCAGTATCTGCATCGGTGATATTTACTGTGGTTAAAGGTCTGCGGATTACACCTGCTTCTTCAGAACTGATTCCAGCTTCTTCCAAAACTTTAGCAATACTTTCAAACGCATCGGTCGGGCCCCAAAGTTCAGCAACATTGTCCTCAACTTCCAAATCTTCAACCCCTGCATCAAGCACCAAGTCCATGAGTTTGTCCTCATCAGCATTTTCGCCGACAATTACAAAGTGTGACTGGCGTTCAAAAAGTCTGCTTACCGCACCTGAACCTGCCATGTTGCCGCCATTGCGGTCAAAAGCGTAACGAACTTCACTGCTTGAGCGGTTGGTATTATCGGTCAAGCAATCGACCAAAACCGCAACTCCGCCCGGTCCGTATCCCTCGTACATGAGTTCTTTGAATACTACATCGCCGAGTTCACCGATACCTTTTTTGATTGCACGTTCAACGTTGGTATTAGGCATATTAGCGGCTCTGGCTGCGGTCATTGCCGCACGCAATTTAGCATTTGAGTTGGGATCTGCACCGCCGTTTTTAGCGGCAACCATGATTTCCTTTGCCAAAGCAGAGAAAATTTTACCTTTTTTCTTATCTGCGGCTGCTTTCTGATGTTTAATATTAGCCCATTTACTATGTCCTGACATAATTTAATCTCCTTACATTAATTATATGTTACAGTTTATTTTTTAATTTTCATTTGCGGGAAAAGCAATACATCACGGATTGATTCCGCTCCGGTGAGCAAGATAATCAAGCGGTCAATACCGACACCCATTCCACCTGCCGGCGGCATACCGTGTTCGAGAGCAACGAGGAAGTCTTCATCGACTTTATCGGCGACGGTATCACCCTCTTCACGAGTTGCTTCAAACTGCTCCATGAAGCGTTTTCTCTGCTCGATCGGGTCGTTAAGTTCGGTGTAAGCAGGAGCAATTTCCTGTCCGTTGATTCCGAGTTCGAATACATCAACCTTGGTCGGGTCATCCTTGCAGGCTTTTGCCAACGGCAGAAGTTCCGCAGGAAGTTTCATAACAAAGGTCGGCTGGATATTTTTGGGTTCACAAAGTTTCTCATAAACTTCATTATCGATTTCGAGGTCAGACATTTCGATTGCGACATTGAGTCCCAATTCGGTTGCACGGGCGACTTTAGCTGATTTATCCAAAGTGAACCAGTCCGCACCCGCCTGCTCCTCAATCAATTCATTGTAAGTAGCTCGACGCCAAGGCTTTTCGAGATTGATTACCTTTCCGTTGCCGTGGTCAATTTTGAGCGTACCGATAACCTTTAATGCAACCGTAGTAATCATATCCTCAATAAGTTCCATCATGCTCTGACAATCACCGTAAGCCTGATAGATTTCCATCATGGTAAATTCAGGATTATGTCTTCTGGACATCCCCTCATTACGGAAGTTGCGATTAAGTTCATAGACTTTTTCAAAACCGCCGACCAAAAGGCGTTTCAGATAGAGTTCAGGAGCAATTCTCATGTACATCGGAGCATTGAGTGCTTCGTAATAGGTTTTGAAGGGATTAGCACTTGCACCGCCAGCCAAAGGCTGAAGCATCGGAGTTTCGACTTCGAGGAAGCCACGCTCCTCCATAAACTTGCGAATTTCGCGGATAATGGCGATTCTCTGCTTGAAAATTCGACGGCTGTCGTCATTCATAATCAAATCCAAATAACGCTGGCGGTAACGCTGCTCAACATTGGTTAAACCGTGGAATTTCTCAGGCAAAGCACGCAGTGATTTAGAGAGAAGTTTTACATCCTTGACCTTTACAGAGAGTTCTCCGGTTCTGGTGGTAAATAAGTTACCGTGTACACCGACGATATCACCGATATCAAGTTTTTTGAAAAAGTCAAATTTCTCATCACCGAGGGTATTTTTGCCGACATAGAGCTGAATACGACCGCTTGAGTCCTTCAAGTCAGCAAAAATTGATTTGCCCATTAATCTCATTGCAGTTAAGCGGCCTGCCACAATTGCACTTTGCTCCACATCTTCGGGGGCTTCGGGATTGTACTTCGCACGGCAAGCTTCAACCATTTCGACATCATCAAAACGCTCACCGAAAGGATCGATCCCATTATCACGCAACTCTTTAACTTTTGCCAATCGTTGTGCGAAAAGTTCATTCATTGCTTCGTTGTCAATTTCCGAATTGACATTTTCTGAATTTTGATTCAAATTTTCTTCACTCATCTTTAATTTCTTTCGTTAATATATTAAATTACAAAAAAATTGCACAAAATATAATATAACACGTTTTTTTAATCTTGCAATCTCGAAGTGTGGTGCTATAATATAATGATTGCAAAAAAAATTGATTTTTTTAACAAAAAGGGGTATTTTATGGAAAAATCACAACATCCGTCAGATATGAAATTCGGTGATAATCAGAATTTTATTGCCAATGACACATGGCGAATTTTACGAATTATGTCAGAATTTGTTGATTCTTTTGATGATATGAGTAACCAAAAAAGAGAGTTAGTTTCGATTTTCGGGTCTGCCCGACTTGCCGAAAACAGTCCATGGGCGTTGGAAGCGGAGAAACTTGGTAAACTTTTGGTGCAAAACGGCTACGGAGTAATCACAGGCGGCGGACCGGGGATTATGAGAAGCGGAAATAAGGGGGCTTTTACCGCAGGTGGAAAATCGATCGGACTTAATATCGAACTCCCCCACGAACAAGTACCTAACCCCTATCAAACTGATGTGCTGAATTTCCGTTATTTTTTCACTCGCAAAGTCTGTTTTCTCAAATATTCGACTGCACTTTTTGTTTTTCCCGGCGGATTCGGAACAATGGACGAATTTTTTGAAACCCTGACCATGGTGCAGACTAAAAAAATTAATCGTATTCCGATTTGTTTAGTCGGCAAAAAGTTTTGGACACCCCTTATTGATTGGTTATCAACTGCAATGATTGAGGAACAGAAGATGATTGATGACAAGGACTTACAACTTT
The DNA here is from genome assembly GCA_017456285.1 of Lentisphaeria bacterium. Lineage (GTDB taxonomy): Bacteria > Verrucomicrobiota > Lentisphaeria > Victivallales > Victivallaceae > RGIG5270. The sequence goes on along the minus strand of JAFTJQ010000012.1, from coordinate 47,195 downwards.
TTCATCTGGTTGACTCCGCCGAAGAAGCAATTGCCTACTTGCTTGAGTGCCACAAGGAAAAAGTAAGTTCCACCGTCAAGCCGCTCCAGCCTTAAGCATTCAGAAATAAAGGATTAGCGACAATATGATGCAAAAACTTTTTTCAACAATCATAACTCCATTGTTATTAATGACTTACCTCGTCTCCTGCACTCCGACTGAACTTGAAATACGCATGATTCCGCCGCCGGAGAAAATATTAGAAAACCAAACTCCTAATTTATTGACTTCGGCATTAAATAACTTCTACGGACACTACAGCGTGGGCAAAATTGATTACGCTAATGCGATGAAAATTTTTAATTTGCTCTACAAAAGCGAGGAGCGTCAACAAGGAATTATTGCCTATTATCTCGGAATTGCGAAATTGCAGGGGCTTAATTCAAGCGAAGTGGATTTTGCGGCAGCAAACTACTATTTTGCCACGGCGGCAGAGAAACTCCGAAGCGACCTTGACGATACCAATGGAAATCGCTCACTCGTCCTTGCTTTAATGTACCGTGACGGATACGGGGTCAAAAAAACAAGCGAAAAAGTTTTGCCGCTTTTGCTTGAAGCAGAGAGAAAAGGCAATGACTTCGCTCCGCTCATTATGGCGGAATTTCTGCTGAAATCCTCATCGGAAGCAACTGTCGTCGAATTGGCAAAAAAACAACTTTTTAAAGCCATGCAATACGACTTCCCTCACGCCTATTACCTTGCTTACCGCTACTTCCCGAATTTGGAGAGCGAAGCTAATCTCATAAAAAGTGCCGAAAAATACTGCATAGAAGCAATGATGGATGCCGCAGAACGCAACGGCAATAAATTTGCAGTGCAATCCGCCGTGCAGAAAGCAATGGAGATGGGGTCCGGCGAGGCTTATTACAAGTCAAGTCACCTCGTCAATAGCGATATGGAGAGAATCTATCTGCTAAAACAAGCCGCTTTGCGTGGGAATTGCGATGCGACAAGTGAATTGGCTCAATATTATGAAAGTCAGAAACTCTGGGGCAAAGCAATTGTTTACAACCTTTTTGCCATGAATAACACAAACGATAATGTCGAGCCGAAACTTGCTTTGGAGCGGCTCGATAATATCTCCGGGTTAAATATCGTTTTGAAGGAAATTTGGAAAAATCGGCACTATGCGGAATTGAATTTGCTTGATAGCGACATCGGCTTCTACATTAATAGTTTTCAAAATAAAAGTGCGACCTTGCGAGCTGATTACACTAAATACTTATCCCGCAATGCCGATAAAGCATTTATGAATTGCGACTACTATTACATCTATCAAAACAATATGCCCATGGAATTAGCCGGAGATATTTTCCGCTATTACCGTAAATTTGCGGAACCGTCAAATACCGATGTTGAATGGGAGAATAATTACTTTATCGCCTACGCGATTGCCGCCGGGCTGGCAGGACAGGGAGAACTGCAATCAGCGGCACTTGATAAGGTAAAAAATTATGCACTTAATTCTGATATGGAACTGGCGGTTAAACTATTAAAATTAAATTCATACGCTTTGCAGGATAAAAAGCAGGAGTTTTCAAAACTTGCCGAAACATTGCAAATTGCTGATAATCAAAAAATTTTTGCGGTTAATTTTATTAATGGCTGTGCCTTGTCGCTCCTTAATTATCGGGAATTTTTAGCAGATTTGTTCAAAATTAATCCAGACAACCTGCTTGAAGCCAAACCGATTAAAAAACAGCCATTTTTCAATTTCCGAAACGGCAAAGATATTGTAAATATGATGTTTGAAGAACCGGAGTTATAAAATATGAAAAATGTGAAAGTTAAATTAAATCAAAACTCTTACGAGATAGTTTTTGCCAGCTTTAACTCAGAAAATTTCGAAGAACGTTTTTTGAAGTTGTCAGAAAATCGGGCAGTGCTGACTGTCGGAGATAAAAAAATTCAACAACTCTATCCGCTTATGGCGTACCGCTACGGTAAATTTTTCGCCCTTGCAGGCGGTGAAGACAATAAAAACTTGAGCGAAATCGAGCGTTTATGCGAATATGGAATCAGCGAAAATCTGGATAGAAAAAGTCTCTTTGTCGCTATCGGCGGCGGAATTACCGGTGATATGACCGGATTTACGGCGGCGATTTTTATGCGTGGCGTGGAGTTTATACAGGTGCCGACAACCTTGCTGGCGATGGTTGATTCGAGTGTCGGCGGCAAAACCGGAGTTAATAGTGCGAGCGGCAAAAACTTAATCGGTGCATTCAAACAGCCGAAACTGGTTTTAATCGACGTTAACTTCCTGAAAACTCTGCCAGAACGGGAGATAAAAAACGGGTTAGCGGAGGTAATTAAATATGCCTTTGCTTTGGATGAGAAATTTTTTGAACTGCTTTCAGGGAATGTGGACAAAATCAATTCGCTGGATTTAAATTTTTACAACAAAATTATTCACCGCTCATGCGAAATCAAAGCCGATATCGTTGCTCAAGATGAGAAAGAGACTAAAAATGTCCGAGCTTTGCTGAATTACGGACATACTTTCGGTCACGCTCTGGAGAATTTATCAAATTATGAAATCAGCCACGGCGAAGGTGTCGCAATCGGAATGAATATTGCAGGGAAATTATCACAATTGCTTAATTTGTGGAGCGAGAGTGATTACTTGAAGCAACTCAAACTTATCAAGGATTTGAACTTGCGTTATGCAATTCCACGCAATATCAAAATCGATGACATTACGGAAGTTATGACCCATGACAAAAAAGCCAGCCGAGGTAAAATCAATTTTGTTCTCCCGACGGCAATCGGCAGTTCAGAGGTCTTTTCAAATATCGATATGGAAATAGTCAAAAAAGCATTGGAAGAGTCTTATGAATAATCGACATGCGGTAATCGCTTTGAATATGATTTCAGGCATCGGCTATGCCAAATACCGGGCATTGACAGAGTATTTTGAAGAACCGAAAAAGATTTTTGAGGCGAAACTTGAGGAACTTGTTGCCGTAAAAGGGGTCGGAGAGAGTTTAGCAGAGAGAATTATCGAATTTTCTGCAAACGGAGAACTTGAAAATGAGTTGGAAATCGCCGAGCGTTCAGGGGTACAAATTATTACTCTTCTCGATGATGAATATCCGATTGAATTAAAAAATATCTATGATCCGCCGCTGTGCCTCTATGTGCGTGGAGTGCTGCCGAGTTTTACCAATAATGCAGTGGCGATCGTCGGTTCACGAAAACTCTCAAAGTACGGCGAAAGAATGACTAAATCCATTACCGAAGGAGCAGTATTCCATAACTTCATCGTGGTTTCAGGTTTGGCATTCGGAGCAGATTATATTGCCCATAAAACCACAGTGGATAATGACGGAATTACAGTCGGAGTTCTCGGTGGCGGCTTGGCACAAATCACCCCCAAAGAACACATTCCGCTTGCTCGTGAGATTATTCAAAAGGGCGGTGCTGTCATAAGTGAATTTCCGATTAATTTTCCCGTAAGCAGACAATCTTTTCCCCGTCGCAACCGCATTGTCGCAGCACTGTCTCAAGCAACAATTGTAGTTGAAGCAGGTCTGGAATCAGGTGCATTGATCACCGCTGATTTGGCAAATGAGTATGGCAAAAATGTCTTTGCCGTACCGGGGAATGTCGATAATCCGCAGTCACGAGGGTGTCACAAACTTATCCGCAACGGCGAGGCGAGTCTGATTGAGAATTTCAATGATGCACTTGATATTATGGATTGCGGTCTATTCAGTGGCGACGATTGTCTGCGTGATGGAGAATTTGAGTACGACCTGAGCGACAGCGATGAAGCAGATTCAGGCGTTCTTACCGGCAATGAAAAAATTGTGTATGACAGTTTAAATGAGAGCGAGAAAAGTTTTGACGAACTGGTGCTTGCAACACAACTTGATGCCGGAGTTTTGATCAGCACCTTGATGATGCTTGAACTCAAACTTATTATTCTGAAAAATCCGGATAAAACCTACCGAATCCGCTGATTTGCTTAAAATAGTACTTACAGTTCATTCAAACCCTTAATCTGCATTTGCAAACTTACGGCATAACTCAATATTTCCTCTAATTGACCGACGGAAATATGATGGCTTTTGGCAATTTCAGGGGTAATGTTGTGAGCATAAAAAACAATTACCGCATCCTCCTTTGCCGCTCTATCCATAGCATCACGAATTACTTTCATATCGAAATCACCGCTCAAAGAATAACCCGGAAAAAACTGTTTCAAAGCAACATTTTTGCAGAAAAATCCATCAGCTTGAGCTAAAATTCCTCCTTTGGGTAAAATTTTACCGCAGTTTCCTCTTAAAAAATCAAAGTGCTTGAATAAAATTTTATCAGTTTGGTCGTTGCGTTGACTATTCGGATAGGCGAAACTGCGAATCTCAATACCATTGACGCGGCAGACATCTAATTGAGGGAAAATCTCCTGCTTCAAGTATTCAGCTTCGCCCAATTTCCGATAAGATTCAACCGCTTTGGCGTGATTAAATGAATGTAAGCCGATTGAATGCCCGGCATTTTGCAGTTTTTTCATCGAAGCGAGAGCATTCGCATCAATTTTGCCATAGACAAAAAAGGTCGCATGAGCATCATACTTCTCGAAAATCTCTATCGCATTGCACCAGTTTGTAAAATGCCTGTCGTCAAAGGTTAAACACAAAACTCCGTCCGCAAAAGTTCTGATAGTTGCCACAAACAACAACAATGCAATTAAAAATTTTTTCATAAAATTAGCCTTTCCGTCCATAAAAAACCGATAAAAAAATAGTTCTCTATAAAAGTAGCATAAAAATCCTAAAAATCAAATTCATTTTTCACCTTTATGTCCCAATCCTCCAAAATTCCCAATCATTTTTTTGAAAAAACTCTAAAATAACCACGAATAATTTTCATACTTTATTACAATGTAAAATCCATAGCCTCATTGATAGATTAACTAATGATGCTAATTTTTTTAGAAATTCATTGTTTAATTTCATTAATATTATGGCGATAAAAAAAATCGGATACAATTTTTTGTATCCGATGGAAATTTTTTGGTCGCGGACTCAAAAATAAAACGAACAAAATCTCTGTTTGGGGAGTATTGGGGGGAGTACATTTCTTTCAGAGCAGCACTAAAAATTCTCTGTTGTCCTTCATTTTCTACTCAAAATCTACATCAAAAAAAGTTCGAAAAAGCCTCACTTCATCCAGTACAACTCAAACGATACAAAACAACGGATAGCCTTTCAGAAACTTTGCCAAATAGTTACATTCAAAAGTAAGTTTCTTCCTGCAATTCCCACATCCCGACATTACCTCGACAAGTTATCGGTTCTCGCAGCATCTGTACATTGGTCAGACGCCACCGTACATTATAGCCTTCATTCCAAATTGGCGGTCCGGGAGTATAAGATGCATCATAGTCGCAGACGGCAATCAGTTTCCCGCGCCAGCCAGCGATTTGCTCCCACTGCAGCAGTGCCGCAAATACTTCTGCCGGAAATACCTGTTTCGCCCAAGAGAGGAAGTTGGAATACTCTCGCTCATCCGATGACTTTGAGCAGGTCATAGCGCAACGACCACACGCAGGGAAAGGCATTGCAGAACGATTTTCCCACTGTTTTATACCCATGGCAATCATTACCGCCAAAGGGATGCGTGTGGTGAAAGCAAGCATATTATTTTCCTTCCGATGCCAATTTTTCACATCGAGCAAAAGCGGGTTAAACTACACGTTTTTTTATCATTTACTTTTGTCTTTTGCATTTTCTGACTTTGCAGAAGATGTGGCTTGTTCATATTCTGTGAATACATAAACTGTTTTTACGAGATCTTTTCGTGTTGTATACTGATATGTTCCGGTGCAAACATAATTGCCGTTACGTAATTTTGCACCATCTGCATAACTTTTTTTTGAAATCACGAGAAATATAGCCTCTTCGCATATATCTTTAAGATCACCATGTATCCAGTCACTTGCTCTTGATCTAATTATAAGTACTGCATCGTCAGACAAAACTTGTAACACATGAAAATGCAGCTTTTTGTCAAAACCTTTATTACTGTATGTATAGACTTTTCCGACCTCTATGCTTCCAGCAAAATCGTCCCAATATGTATTATATAGGTTTAAACTGTTTTGCGGAGGTGCAAGTGGTGTGTGGGTTGTACATCCGTACAAAGAAATCATTGTAACGCACCATAACGATATAAATGTAGTTCTAAAAAGTTTATTCATTTGTTCCTTTCATTTTTTATTGCAGGCGGTAATGTTATCAATATCATCAAAAGCATTTTGCAGGTCTTCACTGTGGTATCGTTCATACATGCTGTAGAAAAAATCCGTTAATTCGGCAGAATCCCATTGTTTCAAAATTTCATCCGCACTGGTATTCTTATATGCCGCATAGTTTTCCAACAGATAAATGAAAAAAACCATCTCTTTATCAAGCTCATTCATCATTAATCCCTCCTTATGTACAGCGAGTTTCTGGGATTGCCTGTAATTTGCTCACTTTCCCACATATCAAAAATTCCTGCGGGGCTGAAATCCCACATTGCAAGTTTCGGATTGCGCAGCATACGGTAAGTTTCAGAGACAAGGAATTTACGCAGAGCCTCCTTTTGATCATATCCGTATTTATTACAAATCATTTTTACTATTTCTTTGTCGTAATAATCAAGCATTACGACCATATCTTCTTTCAAACTCATTTTTCAATAATCTCCTCAAATTTCAAATGCTGCAACGCATTTTCTGTTTTAAAGGTATACTGGTCATGCAGTTTCTGGGGTAACAAACGCCGGAGGGTTTCTGCAACAGTATACACTTTTGCAATAAACATCCTGATCACAGGCATTGTTCTATCATTTGCAACGGGACCAATTACTATATCCCATTTTTGATTCGCTACAGTGTTTTCACGATTGGCAACAACAAAATCCAACCATTTTTTATTAGCTTTCTCAAAATGCATCACCTTGAGATTTGCAAATACAGTTTCGTCAAATTCATAGATCGTAATTGTCGGCTTGCCTTCTCCACGTCTCTCCGTTGTGAGTTCAGCCCAGCGCTCAGCCTGTTCAATACTTGATGTTAAATAAAAGCCAGTACCAAAATCCAGTTTCCGGTCTGACACCAGAATTTGAGGATTCGGCACAGCCATATTACTTCCGTGATATAGTTTCATATTCGTCCTTTCATAAGTGTGATATTGCATCCTTTAGCATACTTTTTTCCATACTGTTAAGAGCAATACTATTTATATCTACATTCTTGATTTTTTCTATAATTTCATCTGGCAAAATACCAAGGTTGATTTTATCACATATTTTTAGAGTAACTTGGAATGGGATGCCATATTCCTCTAATATTGTTGCGGCTGGAGGTAAGAACCAATGTTTTACCTGCTCTGCAAATGCTACATAATCTCCGCTGGGTTTATTGTATTTTGTTAAAACCTCTTTTTGAATATCATTCAAAACATTTAATAGCCGTGGAAAATTAAATTCTCCCCATTGGCGTAGAAAAGTTAAAACTCTTTCAACAGCATCGGTAGCATCTTTACAATATTCTTTATTTGAAAGTTCTTTTTGAATCAATGTTAAAATACCATTAGGCATATTAAATTGTAATTCTCGAATTTTAAAATTAAGTTGCTTTGATGAATAAATATCATCTTTTCGTGTGCCGTTCAGCAGATTTTCAAAAATAAGATTACATACGGTACGTAACTGCTTAGTGTCTGGATTTTGCGTCCAATTTAACAATGGAGCTATGTTATCAATATTATCTGTTATTGTTTTGGCTGTTGCAATTTGATATTCAGCAGGCACAGAAGGATTTTTACGAATTGTTGCTACATCAAGATAATTTTGTGCATGAAGTTTTTTCAACTGTTCCTTTGTGTAGTCACTTAACTCTTTTTCAGGCAAATCTAATGCCAATGTAACCGAAATATCATCAGGAACAGAAAGGACGGGGATATCAATAAATGGTAATTCATCCTCAGGCTGTTCATTTAACACAAAAACTTTTCCCACAAAATAGCGAAACATACGTCCCGCTCTGCCTTTTATGTTATTGTAAGTAAACAAATCAAGTTTTTTTTGTGCAATTTTATTATCATATACAATTATATTTTTTGCAGAAGTGTTTACTCCTTCAATAATAGTTGATGTGCAAAGCACAAATCGCAAAGCTCCATCATTAAATAATTTTAGTATATAATGAGAAATTGCTCTTGGTAAAGCACTGTAATGAATAGCAATTCCATGCTCAATAAAATTTGCAATATCCCAATCAGGATGGTAGTTTTCTCTTAGCCATTTTGCAAGTTCTTGCGCCTTTGCACTTTCAAAATTCATTCCAGATTCTAACATTTTATCTGCCAATGCGTGAGCACTGGCTGGAGATTTACAAAAAATTAATGTTTGTTCCTCTAAATTTTGAGCTATTTCGATGCATTTTTTATCAAGCTCTCCCTCGTTCGAGACATATTCTATATCTGTTGCAACAGTCTTAAAATCAGTGCGAATAAATTTAAAGTTCATTTCCTTATCCGCTATAGTTTTTATTCCGTTAATATTAGGACCTATTAATAAAAACTGAGCATTGGAAGAATATAACTTATAAAATGCACTATTAAGAGAAACCATACGTTCTTCATATGGGTTATTACTGTTATGATTTAATTTATAAAACTCGTCTATTACAAAAAAGTCTGGATTTACTTCTTCTTTAAATTCGAGAAATCTTTCTTGTGTTAAAATATATATACTATGTTCGGCCGTTTGCTGAGAAGTATGGGTTATAATTTTAAATTGCCCACCAAATTTTTCAAATAATCTTATTCGAGTTTCATCAATTAGAGCTATTGTGGGGACAATAATCACAATCTTATCATATTTTCCACTGGCTATCATTGCATCTATCAAAAGACTTTTTCCAAAACTCGTTGGCGCACTCAAAATTATATTTTCACCAGCTAAAAGTTGTTGATAAATTTCCATTTGAGCAGAATGCAAAACAATATCATCCAAACCAATAGGACGATGGTACTCATATGCGATTTGATCTGCCGTTGAGTTTAACTGATTTTCCTCTAAATATGGAATTAATCCTGCATACTCTATTAAAGAATTTAAAACTGGCTCATATAGTAGAAAAAAGTCTTTTTTTTCCAACAAAAAGATTAAGAGCTCGCGACCTAAGTTCTTATTTGTATGTAGTAAAAAATTAATTTCTGACAACAATTCAAATTGATGAGAACGCACATATGTTGTATCAGCTAAAAAAGCTTTGATTTCGTCTGGAGTCATTTTTGCAAGCCCTCCAATTTCAAATTAAGAGTATTGACAAGGGTTTGTTTGTATTCCAAAGGAAGTAAAATTAAATGAATTTTTATTGAATTATTACTTAATTGTCCCTTAAATTTGTTGTAGTGGATGAGAATCTCTTCTGTCAAGTTTTTTATAAATTCATCTGAAACAGCTTTATAATTTTTAACAACCGTACTTTCATATGTTAGCAGTACAGGAAAAGAGATTTTTGTAAAAAGTTGATCCAAACTATGTCGGGGACTCAATAATTTTTTTAGTTCTTCAGCATAAGGCCATTGTTCATCTATTTTTCCTTCCACAAGCAAAAATTCGTCTTTTAAATAGTCCCGTTGGATATGTTTTTGTAATTCTTCAATAACATCACCAATAGCCTGATCAATATTTTTGTAAAATTTTGCTTCTCCCAGCCATAACTCAAGACCATCAGATTGTTCAACCACATGAACTGCATCAAACCCCTTTATGGTGTCATTTGCGGCAGTTTTATAGTAAATTTTGCTTATTGCAGGTTGTGAATTAAAAAAACATCTTATTAAGGCATGCAATATCAGTTCTCCAAACTCTCCTCTATTTTGATATTTGTCCGTTTGGTAAACTGTTTTTGCCGCTTTTTTTAAAAATTGTCTAGCATTTGCATAATTTATTTTCTTTACATCAGAATATTTTAGTGCAAATTCAGGCAGCCATTCTATCAAATACTCAGCAAACTCATCATAACGCCAAACAGACTCTTCATAACCCACATTTAAGCCTAATATCCCAGGTTTGAGTGAGATGTTATGTAAGATAACACCATTATTGCAGAAAAAATCTTCTGGTTTGTTTTGAAAAATATTAATTGCATCACTCATTTTTTAATTCCAACAGTTTTAATTCGGGAAATCAGACTATTTATTGCCGAAGCAATTTCACATTCCCAGATGACAATCACATTCCAACCGAGTTTTTTCAGTTCCTGTTCGTTTTGTTTATCCCGAGAAACATTAGTAGCAAACTTCTTTTTCCAGAATTCTGTATTTGTTGATGGCGTTGTCGAGTCCTTGCATCCTTCGTGTCTATGCCAATAGCAGCCGCGGACTTCTATCAAGGTTTTATATTTCGGCAGGACAATATCCGGCTTACCCGGGAGGTCTTTTGCATGGGGCCTAAACCAGAAACCATTACGATGGAGAAATGAGCGCACAATGCATTCAGGAGTCGTATCTTTTGATTTGATACGGCTCATATTCCAACTGCGTTTTTCCGGTGTCAAATGATCCATGTTATAAATCCTTCAACTCGATTAAACGATTCTTTGAGAAAATGTCTCTGATGGACTCGTAGCTGTATGAATTCCGCTGATTTTCTTCTGCCTGTTTATTATATTCAAAACTGTTTTCAGTAATAATATACAGTTGTTTTCAAAAAAGTCAAGCATTTTTCTTTAAAAGCACAAAGATTTATTTTAAGCAACACTGCTTTTCATTATAAAGTTAATTATATATCACTATAGTGGAATAAGTCCACGATCAAATATCAGCATCGCCGGTTCTTTGGAATCGGCAGGGCTTTGTGTTTTTAAATTCTAAACTTAAAAGGAGGTTTTATGAGAGTAGAAAAGCGTGTTTTGAATGATGCCCTGCGGGTGCTGGGCAAGGTGGTGTGCCAGACTTCACCGGTGGAGCTGTACCGGTCAGTGCGTTTGGTGTAGTGCGAAAGCCGGGTTTCAAAGGTTCCGGCGGCATTCAAAATCAGCTCTTCCTGCTTGTAAAAAATCCGCGCGATGTTGGCGATCTGGCGAACGATTCCGGTATATTCAAGCTCGGTTCCGAAAGTCAGGTTTTTCATGGTTTCGATTGTGTTCTGCATTTTTGTATCTCCTTGATGTTTAACTTGTTTGCTATCTTTTCCTGGTGCATACATTGCCATGCAATTCGAGCATTAGCAAGTCTGTAAGTTGTTTATTTTCAATAATTAAATGACATTATTCTTCGTTTTGCAACTTGCTTTTTACAAAATTGGAGCCCCTACTGAGAAAAATTACGATTATTTCATAGTTATTCATATCTTTTCATATATAATCCAATATATTCCTTATTGATTTTTGGCCAAAGTGTGCTATATTAGGACTTGGAAGTAAGTTTTATGTAGGCAAAAACAAATGATAATTTATTAAGCTTGGCAGATATTGCAACTTACATTGGTGTCAGCAAAGATACCATTCGGAATTGGATTAAAAATACTGATATGCCTGCGCATAAACTTGGACGACTGTGGAAATTTAAAAAATCTGAAATTGACAGATGGATTTCAGAGAAAGATAAGAATAGATATGACAGAGCATAAAATTTTAATAGGAGACAGTAAAAGCTTGACTGAAATCAAAGATCAGTCTGTCCATTTGATAGTGACATCACCTCCTTATCCCATGATTGAAATGTGGGATGAGATGTTTATAAATCAAGACCCTTCTATCAAGAACAGTTTGAGTGCGAGAAAGGGAATGGACGCATTTCAAAAAATGCATAAATTGCTTGACCAGACTTGGGCTGAATGTGATCGTGTTCTCATTGAAAATGGCTTTGTCTGTATCAACATTGGTGATGCGACGAGGACAATTGATGGGAATTTTCAGCTTTATTCTAACCATACAAGAATCATAGAGTATTTTTTGTCAAAGGGATATTGCGTTCTTCCGGATATTCACTGGCGTAAACAATCCAATGCCCCCAATAAGTTTATGGGATCAGGTATGTTTCCTGCGGGAGCGTATGTGACCTACGAACATGAGTATATTCTCATTTTCAGAAAAGGTAATAAACGTGAATTTAATGGAAATGCAAAAAAACTTCGTCAAAAGAGTGCTTTTTTCTGGGAAGAGAGGAATGTGTGGTTTTCTGACTTGTGGGATATAAAAGGAACATCTCAGGTAATACAGGCTTCTAAAGCGAGTCGGGATCGCAGCGCAGCGTTCCCCTTTGAAGTCCCATATAGACTGGTAAATATGTACTCAGCAGAGGGAGATACCATTCTTGACCCATTTGCAGGTCTTGGAACAACAAACCTTACTTGCATGGTAGCTAATCGCAATAGTATTGGTGTGGAAATTGATCCTGAAATCGCAAAGTTAGCTCAAGAGAATATTTGTGTCACTCCTGAGTCTCTCAATGCGGTGATTGAGGAAAGATTGAAAAGGCACCTTGATTTTATCAATTCACTCCCGACAGACAAGCGCGAACGATGTTACGATAATCAGCATCATGGATTCGCGGTTAAAACTAAGCAAGAAGTTAATATCAAAATTGACAAAGTGGCAACAGTAGAAGCTCAGGATACTTTCATACGATGCTCGTATTGATTTTTGCTTAAATACAAAGGGGGGGGGCAATCCCCCTTTTTATTTTTCTGCTACGACCAATTAAACGGTTTTATCTTTGTCGAAATTCTTTGTAATGATTTCTTGCCGTTCTTCGATGCCTGCTTTTCTTGAATTAAGGTTAGCCATATATTCATCGTATTCTTTTTGACATGTTATAAGATAATATCCTCTATTGTTAGCGGCTAACGGCAACTCATATTTTTTTGCACATTCAAAAATCAATGCTCGTGTTTTTGCATGAGTAGCATCTTCATTGATCCCAAGTGCCAAAGCAATTTTTCCAGCTGTAATACGATTTTGTTTACCTTTATGATTCAACAAAATCTCATTTATTTTTTTTAGCATTTCCATATTCCCTTTGTGCTCTTCCACATTATTCTTCAACTTCGATTTTTAAGCCTGTTTTAGTTTTTGTGTAGTAAATCATTTTGGCTTCGATCTTTTCTAATGTTCGTCTTTTTTGCTTGTAACTGTCAGGCTTTACAGAGTATGCGACATTATTAATATATCCGTCAATACCTTTAGATTCTTCCTCTTCTTTTGTTGATTCTCTGAAAGTTGAATTTTTTTGAGCGGCAATAAATTTTATTATTTCTCGTTGAAGGTATAAACCATTAAAAGATTTTGTAATAACGAGATCACGAATCCATTTTTCAACATCATCTTCCTTTATTTCTTCTATATTACGCCTCATTTCTTGCAATTTTGCAAAGGTGGCTTTGGTTGCTTTTTCTATAGCTCCTTTATGGTTCGTGTTATACCATTCTATCCAACTGTCGAGTTCTGGCGTTTCAACTGTTTTGCAAAATTTTTTAAATTCATTAAACATTACTCCGACGTTTTCTTTTTTTGTGCCTTTTCCGTACCTATTGGCATCATTGATGAATCCAGAATAATATGTCTTAAATTTCTTTTTTTATCTTCTACATAGGCTGGAAGTTGAGTCCATTGCATTTCGTATTCCATAAAGTCTTACCTCTCATATCATTCTTCAATTTCAAGTTTTAAGCCTGTTTTTATCTTGGTGTAATAAATCATTTTTACCCAATTTAGCCAAAGCCATGGTGCTGATTCCCGCTTTCAAACGCAAATCAATTTTCGACATATCCCGATCGATTAAAAGTTTCCAAAGTTTTTTATACGATGCTTCCATTTTTTCGCCATCGTGGTTGTCGGTAAATACAAGCTTTGCTTGTAATATATCAGCCGAAAAACAAAAGTCAAATGGTAAATCAGCCTTTTTGAATATTTTTTGCAATAAAAAAACTGATTTTTTAGTCTACTACTGGTATTTTGAGTATGATTTTATTTATCCGTAACACCACCAGATGGCAATGCGGATACCGATAAAGGCTGTCAGGCATAGTCCGGTTATGCTCCATACGCCGATTGCAAGTGGTACGGCAATGTACAACGCTCCGAAGCCTAAAAGCAAAGTAATAAAAAGTGATGCCGTGATTATAAGTTCTTAAAATTTCAGCCGTTTGGCGATCTTTTCTATTAAAATGGTCTTCATTTTTCTTCCATTTATTTTACGATGACATTTTCCATCACGCGGCAGAGAGCCTTTTCGTAGGAACTGCTGCTGGTGATGTAATCTGTGAATTCCTTGATGAGATCGGAGCGTCCGTTCTGACGGAGTGCCACTCTGACTTTGGCGAACACGCAAAAAATATTTACATCCGTGCCGGTGAGCCGCACGGAGATGCTGGTCTTGGTATCAGGCATTATTTCACCCTCCCATTTTTGCCGGGCCATCCGATGCCTTCAAAGTTTCGGTTGCCGGAGCGGAGTGCCGCAAGCTCGGCATCCACCGCTTTCTGGTAGTCCTCCACGCTGGCAAATGTTCTTGGGAGGCGGTACTGCTCCCCATGGTCGCGGTGGTACGCCACGCAACTTTCCAGTGTTTCATTGATTTCGCTGAGATCTCCGAGGGGGATAAGGGCGTTGACCGCTTCTGCGGTTTTGTACCATCCGCCGAGGATCGCTCCGGCGTGGGCTACATATAAGCCCAGTTATAGCGAGACAGACAAAGATCGATCGTTGTGCTGTCAATGGCATACAGCGGATTTTTGAACTTGAATTTGTGTTTTGGAGCAACTGCCATGACCCGATCAAAAATTTCTTCAAACAGTACTTTGAATATTTCCGGATTGCGGCGGTTCATTGCTTCAGAAAGCGTAGATTTTGCCACAGCCTCCATGCCGAGGTGATAAAGACGTTTGTGGTTGGCAAGCAAAGCGTTTTCAATTTCACGCAAAGAATCCTTACCGGAAATTTGAGCAAACAGCAAAGTCAGAAACTGTTTCCATGCGGTAAAATGCTTGCAATATCGGTCTCCGCCTAACTTTTTTACGATTTTTTCAAAACGATATCGGGGGATGAAGTTGAAAAGTTGAGAATATATACTATTGTAATACATCGTTCGGGCCTTTCGTGTTAAATATTAAAGATTTGAGCGTTTTTAATATATAACAAATCCCGACAATTTCAATTAACTCCGGTAATTTTTACCGGACAGTAGTGTACTATGCGATAATTATTAATTTTTTGCGAGGAGTTGTTATATGGGCAATTATGTTTTTCTTGACACTCAAGTGTTTGAAAGCTGCAATTTTTCTGTTAAAAACAAATTTTTTCAAAAACTTGCAGAACATATTAATTCTGGAGAGATTTCTCTTGCTATTTCATCGGTTGTTACAAACGAGATTAACAAACATATAAAATCTCATGTCAAACAGTTAACAAACGCGATACAGGCAAATAAAATTTTTTATACAATTCCTGGAGCAGAAAATATAGAACCTATCTTAAAAAATAACAAGGATTTGGCAGCACAAATTTGGGATGAAATAGAAAAAAACTTATATCATTTGGGAGAAGAAGTCGCCTTATCCCATAGTAATCCAGAAGAGGTTTTTGATGATTATTTTTCTGCAAGGTTCCCATTTCAAGGAGGGAAAACAGAATTCCCAGATGCATTTGTCGCAAATTCATTGTTAAATTGGGCAAAAAATAATGGCCATAAAGTCGCAATTGTATCTGGAAATACAAAAGATTGGGGAAAAATATGCGAACGAGATGAGTATAAAAATTCATTTGCTTTTTATAAAACTCTTCCAGCCTTATTGGACACTATCACTTCTATAATTGCTCAGGAAAGGACAATGATAAAAGATTGTGTTCAAAACTCTTTCATTAATGAATTCTTAAAACAATTTAACGATTTAGTTGTGACAATTGATCCTGATAAACTGTCATGGGATGATTTTAGTGAACCAGATGTAGACTATAAAAGTTTGAATATATTAAAAATGGACACAGACATTATTGATTATGATAACGCAAACAATACGGCAGAGATTTCGGTAAGCGGTTTGTTTAGTTTTAAGTCACATATAGACATTGATGATATAGATAGTGGGATATATGATTCTGAAGAGAAAGGAATTATTGGATATTGGGATCGCTTACGTGGTACAGTTGAAGCCAAACGAGAGTTTTCTTGTATCGTGACAGTCCATAAGGAAGGAGAAGAGTATAAAATAGATTTTTTGGAAATAGACTCTCCCAGAAGTATTGAATTGTCGTGGGGAAATTGCTCTGAATATTATGACGATGATAATTTTATCCCAGATCCTGTCTCAATGGACGATGAATAAAATATTGTTTTGTGTATTACCAACCCCGATTGGCAGATTTGAAAAGCTCAATTTGCCGGTCAGGGATTTTTTATATCTCGTTTATTAACTATTGATAAAACATAGTGAATAGAAAATGATGTTTGCGTCGTTTGCAGAAAAACTTTTACTGACCTTTTTTCTTTTGTTCTTCTATTTTTTGCATTTCTTCAGCAAGTTTTTCTTTGATTCGACTCACTCCATCATCCCAAGAATTCACTTTATTTGCTTTGCCCATTCCAGAAACTTCAAAGGCAGCATCATCAAATGAAAAGGTGAGCCCAGTAAGGCTACCGTTTTTAGCTTGTATAGAATTAGAGTGCCAAATACAAGAATAATACTCGCCATTTTTCTCTACGACACCTCCAATAATGTAAACATTTCTAAAGTCTTTGGATTTCGTTGTGTAGAGCGCATGAAATTTATATCCAGATTTCAGTATACTGGAAAAGGCATTAACGAACTGGCTCTGGGCGGATGTAACCTGCTCAATGACCGTTGTTTTGTTGTTGTCGTTACTGTTTTTTGATGAACTTCCACTATTACAAGCATAAACTATACAAATAATTACGATGACAACAAAAATTACCCCGCATGATGATCCTTTTTTCTTATTTTCCGCCATTTTTTAAAATCCTCTTGTCCTTTTTTATTATTTGGAAAACATTACCAAACTTGAAGCATTATCACATTTCAGTAATGCCGCACAGTATTTAATATAGCTCTACAGAAGTATATTGTCAACTTTTAAATGAAAAAAATTAATTATTTTTTTTGTGTTCATGCCGTTGTAATAGAAGATACGCAAAAAACTGAATTTTTCGTACAGTTGCTCCTATTTTGCGGACATCACTCTTGGGAAGTTGTGGACGAGAGTTGTGCAATTCTATTCTCTGCTTTGCAATGGCGACGAAAAACCATTGCGAGGATCTGAATTTATTATTCGATGTTGTTCAACGATTTACACAAACTTTATCTCCGAAGGACATGGCACGCAGTCCCAGAGAAAAACGGAGAATCAGAGACTCCTTCGCCGAGGCTACGGAGTCCGGGGAGGGTTTTAGAGAATTTCAGTTCTTTTGCAAAGTCCTTTGTGATAAGCACTTTTTCGGCACAAAAAAAGCCAGTCGGGTGACTGGCTGAAATTTTATATATTTTCTCTCAATGATTCTTGGACAAATCATCTACTTTCTGTGAAAGTTCCTCTAATTTCCGTGAAAGTGCCTTTACTTGACTTGATATTTCGTTAGATTTATAAAACCAACACCAAAATTCTCTAATTATCAAAAACACACCAACTATAACAAGCAGACCTATAAGTAATCTAAATACCTCCATGATATCCTCCTTTTTTCTAAAAAAAACGCCTGACTTTTCAGTCAGGCGTGAAATTTTTTGGTAGCGGGGATAGGAATCGAACCTATGGCCTTCAGGTTATGAGCCTGACGAGCTAACCACTGCTCCACCCCGCAATGTTTTATATAATATATCACATTTTTTAGCTTTTACAAGTAATCTTATTCGCTTTTTTGAGTGTGTTTATATAACCACAAGGGGATAAGGATAAATACTATCATGCCGATTAAAAGAAATGCAATGTAGCCCAATATATGCAACATGCCTTTTTCTCGAATCCCGGGAGTCGGAATGAATCCGGTAATAATTGCAAAAAAAGAGGTAAGGAATGCGATACCAGAAACTAACCACATGCCGATTTTGCCGCCCGGAACTTTATAGGCTCGGGCAATATCAGGCTTGCTGTAACGCAATTTAATCGCTGCCGCAAACATTAATAGATACATAACCATATATAACTGGGCGGTTAAAGCTGACATCAGCCAAAATGCACCGCTGATTGTCGGCATGAAAAGTACAACCAAGGCTAACAACGAAGATATTATGGCTTGAATAATTAAAATTGTTGTCGGCATTCCATCTTTATTGCGATGTTGCCATGCCTTAGGTAAATATCCCTCTTTTGCTACTTCCAAAACCCCTTTTGATGGGCCGAGAACCCAAGTAACAACCATGGTTAATGCCCCATAGGAAAGCAAAAAGCACATAATAGGAGTCATCCACGGAATATGGAAAATTTTGAACATTGCATCAAAGGCTTGATCAGCTCCGGCGGCAAGGCTGATTTCACTCGGCGGCATTACCAATGCGATTGCTAATGCACCTAATACGCTTAATAAAATTACCAAAAAACATGCTGTAAAAATTGCTTTCGGGAAATCTCGACTCGGATTTTTCATTTCTGTAACGTGAATTGCAGACATTTCCATACCGGCAAGAGCGACCATCATTCCTGATAATAACATGAGTTGATTCCAGTTATTGAGGTTCGGAATTAAAGAATCTGCACTGAATGTAATTTGCGGAGGCTTGCCCGCAATAATATAGCCCATTGCCATAAGAATAATTGCTGCACCGGGAATTAATGTGCCTGCTAAGGCTCCGGAACTGCTTAACCATGCCGACAGACGCATTCCGCGAAAATTGAGAAATGTTGCCAACCACAACATTACCCAGATGGTAATTAAAACAAACCAGCGGTTTTGCGCCCATTCAGGATTAAAAATATAGGCGATAGAAGATGCCACAAAAGTTAATACCGCAGGAAACCATGGTAAGTTTTCCACCCATTGCATGAAAACTGCAACAAATCCCCATTTAGGCCCAAATGCCTCTTTTACCCATAAATAGATGCCTCCGTCTTCTGGCCAACTGGAAGCAAGTTCGGCGGAAACTAAGGCCGACGGAACAAAAAAACAGAGCGCCGCCATAGTAATATAAAATATTACACTATAACCATATTCTGCTTCTGAGGGTAAATTTCGCAGTGATAAAACTGCTGCAACCGTCAGTAAAGACATTGTCGTAATACTTAAAAAACTCTTTTTCATTTTTTATTCTCCTATTTTTATTTTTTGATACATAATGTACGAAAAACAACTCGTTCACTGCGTTTTTCTCTGGTAATGCCGTGAATATCACCTTCATATCCGGGGAAAATATTTTCAAATTCTTCTCTGGCAAGCAAATATTCCGCGATAATAGAAGCATCACCCGATACATTTTCTCCTCCCATCATTACCGGAATCCCGGGAGGATAGGGGACTAACATTACTGCAACTGTGCGATTATGTAATTTAGCGACGTCGACCATCTCTACATTTCCCCTAACTACATGTGCAGCAGCATCTACGGGAAGCATTGACGGAGTTGGAATAACTTCAAAAGCACGATGCATTAATTCGATAATTTTATGTTTTTTCAAGTAACTATGCATATTATCACAATGAGTTTTTAAGGTTTCTTTCTTGTAACGGTCAGGATAATTTTTTACTAATTCAGGAAAGACTTTTTCCAGAGGAACATCATTATCATAAAGTTTTTTAAACGCAAATAATGCCGCAAGAAGAGAGCCTTGTTTAGCGCGATTAGTCCCGAGAGAATTTAATAACAGAAATGAATAATAATCTGTTTTTTCGCAGACAATATTATGTTTAATTAAAAAATTACTGACGATTGTTGCCGGAATCCCCCCTTGTGCAATAAGATTACCGTCTTCGCCCATACCTGGTGTTAAAATCGTAAGTTTGATAGGGTCAAGCATTACATAATCATCTTCAATATCCTCAAACCCATGCCAATTATCTTTTGAATTAAGCACCCATGGTGCTTGATTTTCTGCTAAGTAATCACTTGGACAATCTGCAAAATCAATATCGGTATTATTGTATCGGATGTGTTTAGGCTGCCACATGCTGAAAAACCAATCATCGTTTTTACGAAATTCTCGCTCTAAACTTGCTATTTTGCGACGCAGTTGAACCGCTTCTTGAATGATATCTCCGAGAATAGTTTTCCCATTATCCTCCATCATCTGGGTTGCTACATCTAATGAGGCAATCATGCTGTACTGCGGAGAAGTCGAGCCATGCATCATATATGATTCATTGAAAAGTATCGGATCAATTTTGCATTTTTCACCATTGCGAATGTGGAGCATTGAAGCCTGAGAAAATGCGGTTAAAAGTTTATGGGTGGATTGAGAACAAAATACCGGCTGATTACAATCATGTATCGCCATGCCGTAATGATCATTATAAATCGGATGAAAATGTGCATAAGCATACCATGCTTCATCAAAGTGAAAATTTTTAATCATTTCTGTTTTGTTCAGTCCGAAATTTACTGCATGTCGGGTATTATTTTCTGCAATAATTGCTTTGGTATTATAGCATACTCCGTCATAAGTTGAATTGGTAAGCGCACTCATTTGAATATGAGATACATTATTTTTATCTTTGATTAAAGGGTTGGCTTCAATACGTTTTTTGATTGAATCAGCTGAAAATTCGGACAATCGAACCGGCCCGATAATACCGTAAGAGTTACGGCGAGGTATCATATAAACCGGGGTTGCTCCGGTAATGACCATCGCATAATTAAGGGATTTGTGACAGTTTCGATCAACCAAAGCTATATCTCCGGCAAGCACCTGACTTCTCCAAATAATTTGATTGACCGTGCTGGTTCCATTGAGTACATAATAGGTTTGATCAGCTCCGAATACCTGAGCTGAATGGAGTTCTGCATCGCCGACAGCGCCCTCATGATCTAATAGCGAACCCAATTCGGGTACTGAAATTGACAGGTCGCTACGAAAGGTATTTTCTCCGAAAAATTTAAACATCACCACTCCGGCAGGCGCTCTCAGGAATCCTTGTCCTCCTAAATGTCCAGGGGTGTGCCATGCATATTTATATAGTTCAGAATATTTTACAAGTTTTCCGAAAAATTCCGGGACAACATTTTCAGAATAACTTTTTACCCAATTAGCAATTCTGCCTGCAATAAATTCAATGGTATCTGCCGTTTTCCATAGACAGTCATTGATTTGGTTTAATATACATTTTGAAAGATTTTCTGTTTCCAGATGATCTGTCAGCAAAATTACCGGAATTTTGGAATTGCGTTTCCTGATATTTTTAAGTAAACATTCAGGGGCCATTTTTTCATCGCTTTGTTCAAACTCTAAATCCCAGTCAATTACCACACAGCCAATATCGGCACGGCTGGAAAAAATTTCCAGAGCATCTTCATAGGTTGTAGCAGAAATTGTTTTGCAGTCAGAAGTCTTCTCTAATTCTTCTAAAAGTTCTCGTAAGCGGTGCCCTTCGTTGTTATTTGTTAAAAATTCCCCGGATACAATTAGAACCGGCCAATCAGCGAGAGTTATTTTCATATTGATTCCTCCTTTTGTTCATGGATTTTTATACCGATTTGTGTCGGGAGATTTTTATATTTACCCCAATTACGACAAAAATTTTTCAATATAAAAGTAAATCCATGTATCTCCTCTGAGTTTAATATAATATTCGGGGACATAATTTCAATTATTTGATACTTAAACAATAAAAAATATTATAATCAAAAATTGAAATATATTTGATATTAAATACTGTTGTTGTACATATAGATCAGGTACAACATTAGAAGAAGTTATTGTTCGGAAAAAATAACTCGAATTATTTAAGTTCTGAATTTGTAATGTTGAAGTGGATGAAAAACCGATATGGAAATATTCCTATCTTAGTTACAGAAAATGGCTGTGCGGTCGATGATGATCAAGCGCGTTGTAATTATATCCAAGATTATATACAAGCGATGATGGATGCAATCGAAAAAGACAATGTCAATGTACAAGGTTATTTTTATTGGTCACTTATGGATAATTTTGAGTGGCAGCACGGATATTGCAAACAATTCGGTATCATCAAATGCTCGATTGAAAACACAAACAGAGAACCGAAAAAATCGTTTTATTTCTACAAGGAATTGATAGAAAAATATCGACAAGCCTAAATCATAATTTTCAAAAACGGGAACAATTTCAAAATAAATTTGTTCCCGTTTTTCATTGTAAAATAATGACTTATCATTAATTTATATATTTTCAAAACAGAATTTGACAACTGTTTTAATATGTGTTAAATTATAATGAATAAACATTTACAACAATGATACTGGAGAAATTTATGCGAAAACAATTTTTGTTTATTGCCTCGATTTTATTGTTTTTTATTTCAGTTCCTTTTAGAGTTTCAGCGGATAATACAATCATTCAGAAGGAAACTATACGTGATGCAGTTGTTACTTCTGGTGATCGTTTAACGTTCCCAAAAGGTGGAAAACTATGGCTTGCTGGAGGAAAATCCTACGGAGCAACCATAATTTTTCTAAAATAAGCACAAAAAAAGTCGGATTCTTTTTACTGAACCCGACTTGGAAATTTTTGGTAGCGGGGATAGGAATCGAACCTATGGCCTTCAGGTTATGAGCCTGACGAGCTAACCACTGCTCCACCCCGCAATGTTTTATATAATATATCACATTTTTTTGCTTTTACAAGTAATCTTATTCGCTTTTTTGAGATTTTTTCGCAAACTTTTGACCATTTCTGCTATTTTAACGCCTCAAGCCGCTGCTCACAGACAATTTTTATCGTCGGCTGGATCACCAAATCAAGTTCACCCTCCATGATTTTCGGCAGATCAAAAATGTTTAACCCGAACCGATGGTCGGTTACTCGGTTTTGCGGGAAATTATAGGTGCGGATACGTTCTGACCGATCCCCCGTACCGACTTGTGAACGGCGGTCTGCATCGACTTTCGCCTGCTCTTCCTGCTGTTTCGCCTCTAAAAGGCGTGCAAAAAGGATTCGCAACGCAATCTCTTTATTCTTATGTTGCGACTTCTCCTGCTGGCTGGCAACTGAAAGCCCCGTCGGAATATGGGTTACTCGCACCGCAGAGTCGGTGGTATTAACGCTTTGTCCGCCCGGACCGCTTGAGCGGAATACGTCAAACCGCAAGTCTTCCGGCTTCACATCAAGTTCAACCTCTTCCGCTTCCGGCATGACGGAAACGGTGATTGTTGAAGTATGCACTCGACCGCCGCTCTCAGTTTCAGGAACTCTTTGTACTCGGTGGACACCGCTCTCGTACTTCATGCAGGAGTAAACATTATCCCCGATAAGCGAAAATGACATGCCCTTAATACCGCCTAATTCGCTGCTGTTTTGCTCAAGGATTTCCACTTTCCACCGCTTGGCTTCAGCGTATTTCAGATAAGCTCTCGCCAGTTCGCCAGCAAAAAGTGCCGCTTCATCGCCACCTGCCGCCGGACGAATTTCGATAATAATGTTTTTCGCATCATTCGGGTCAGGGGGAAGCAATGCCATACTCAAAATGCCTTCAAGCTTTTCTGCTTCGACTGCCAAATTCTCTAAATCAAGCTGAATCAAATCCCGCAACTCGGTATCGGTTTCAATCGTCAGCATCTCCTTGTTTTCTTCAATCTCTGACAAAACCTTTTTCCAAGATTCAAATGACTTAAAAAGTTCATCAAGTTTCCGATGCTCCTGCGACACCTTGCGGCACTCGGCTTGATTAGCATAAATCGCAGGATCTGCCAAGGTTTTCTCCAACTCGGCAAAACGCCCACGCAAATTTTCAATGTATGATGCAATGTCTTCTACTCTCATTTTTCCATATCCACAAATTAGCGGTTTAACCTTTTATCGGTAAAATTTACTCATTAAATAAAAAATTCCCGTACTTGAAATTTCCAAGCCGGGAGTTTTTTCGTTTTTGCCGTAAAAATTATTTAGCAGCTTTATTACCGAAACGACGATTGAATTTATCAATACGACCAGCGGTATCAACAAACTTCTGTTTTCCGGTGAAGAAAGGATGGCATTTTGCACAAATACCGACTTTTACTTCTGGACGAGTACTTTTTACGTTCCAAACTTCGCCGCAAGCACAAATGACTTTGGCATCTTCATACTTAGGATGGATATCTTTTTTCATTTTTCACTCCGTTATGTTAAATCAATTTATTTAATTTTCAGATTAAAATATTTCTATAATATATCACGTTTTTTTTAATTTACAAGGAAAAATTCAAAAAATCCTTGATTTTTCCGCAAATATCCCACAAAATTAAAAATTGTGAATTAAAATTGCAGGGTTATGGTTTGTGGGAAATGTGAGATGTCGGCTTTCTGCACAATTAAAAAGCGAAGGTCAGTGCAAAGAATATCATAAATCAATTAAATTATTCGCCTGGTAAAATTCAACCTCATTGGAAAATTATTTCTTATGGTGATATTTTAAACAAAATTATGGAAATTTCAGGTTGAATCAAATTATCAGATGATTTTTTGGTTAAAAATGCCGCTTGAGAGAGGCGGAGTGTGTTTATTCTTCAAAAATTTTCTCTCAAACGAAAACGGTTGTCGGAAATGTAATGCCGTTGCACCGGTGATATTTATTTAAAAATCTTATTTCATCTGATTATAAATTTTTATAAAATTATTTACATTACGCTTATTTTTTCCCCAATCAATAACTTGCAATTTGCCAACACATTTACTTTCTACCGAAAAATAATCTTTTGAAAAATAAATCGTCATCTCTTCGCCCCAAGATGCCCCAGACATAGGCACTAACGCATAAATCTGGTCAGAAGACTCCCGATAAGTCAACCCCATTTCAGTCAATGTTTTACAAATACGTCTCGAACATTCTTCGATACTCATCCCGTCATAATAGATGTTAGCAAAATATGCCATTATTTAACCTCCTGCTGTTTTTCCAAAATACTATATGCACTCCGTTTGACTACAATATATCATATCACAAGAAAAAATCAAGAACAAAAATTCAAAAAGATGTGATTTTTTGTCACAAACCGTCAAAGAGGCAGAAAAAAATCACAAAAATTTTTAACTTTTTAAGTTCTCTATTCGATAGAGAATTTTCGGAAAACGAAAAAGAATTTTTTAACAAAATTATGGAAATTTCAGGTTGAATCAAATTATCAAATGATTTTTTGGTTAAAAATGCCGCTTGGCGAAGGCGTGACCGCTGCCGGATTTGAGATAGTGTTCAAAAGCAATAGATTTTTCTTCTGATTCAAAGGCAATGTATGTTTCAACTTTCCACGGACGGAATTTGGATGTGTGCGGGACATCGCCTTTGTTGTGTTTTATTAACCGTTCCCGCAAATCAGCAGTATGACCGATGTAACATTGTTCAGGATGTTCAATGCTTCGAAGAATATAAGTGTAGAACATTGTTATTGTCTCCAATTAAATGTTTATTGTAATTCACAGCCGTACAGCCCTCCGTCGCCAAGGCTATGGAGGGCATCCTTCGCACGCTCCGTTGCACTCCGCTTATTTTTGCTTGCAAAAAAAAATCTACGTATGGCATTCCTTACGGCCTGCCATCCGTAGCTTTAGCGAAGGATGGTGGGCGTTGAGGGACTCGAACCCCCGAC
The DNA here is from genome assembly GCA_017456285.1 of Lentisphaeria bacterium. Lineage (GTDB taxonomy): Bacteria > Verrucomicrobiota > Lentisphaeria > Victivallales > Victivallaceae > RGIG5270. The sequence continues at coordinate 21,452 of JAFTJQ010000012.1, read as the reverse complement.
ATTCACGGTGTAAACGTGACGCTCTAGCCAACTGAGCTAAACGCCCGAATGATTTGTTTTATCAATCAGATACTTTAATATAGCACGATTTTACAAAAAAGCAAATAAGATTTGGAAAGAAATCTAATTTTTTTTGATTTTTCCGCGAATAGTATCGTTAATGGCTCCGACAAGTCCCATTAAATAGCACCCCAAAGCACTATGCAATGCGTAACTGAAGTTACTGAATTTATAGTAAAACACAAATGATGAAATATACAACCCTAAAGCAATGGCGTAATAAATTAAACTCGCAACTTTGAACTTTACATAACTACCATAGATAAAATAACCGAAGTTAAAAATGGGGATAAAGGCAAAATTCCTGAAATTTTTAATTTTTTCCTTGCTGATTAGTGCTAAAATAATACCGTACAGATAGACTCCGCCAAAAAGTATTAAACCACAATAGAAATATGGGTAATTCCTATCCAAAAGACTGCCGGTTATAATAATCATGCTCATTAAAAAAAAGACAATTCCTGCGACCATATCAATTGCTTTAACTACTTGAACTGCAAGTTTATAGAGAAAAAAGCAACCATTAAAAATCGGCAAATATCCGCAAATTCGCATCATCGCTTGAAATTCACTGCTGAATTTTGCTTCCGTATTTTCAACTTCGTGATTAAGCTGCGGTGCGGTATTTATTTCCACCTCGGTATTTTTTTCTTTTAGCAGCAACTGCCGCAACTCCTCCATAACCAATTCGCAACTTTGGCTGAAAAATTCCATATCAAAGTCTTCATTGACAGCGGATTCGTGGGCATTTTTATTTCTGACGGCGGCGATATAATGGAGTAATTTTACACATTCTTCGGGGAGTTTCGACGCTAAATGGTCGGTTTTATCATGCAATCCTGCCTCAGTTGCTCCCAATTGAGTCATCAAACTCTCGATTTCACGACTCAGGGTAATAATTAATCCGGTTTGATTGATTTCTTTCAAACTTATCTCGCCCATGCTTCACCTCAAAAAGTAACTTTCAACTCTTTCTCAAGGAATTCCAATTCTTCCTGCAAACAGCCTTTTTCTTTGACTGCTCGCAGCAGTTCCCGATTGATTTTATCGCCGGGTGTGATCAACTTGGCTGTATCGTGTTGATGATTAAGGAGTTCCAATATTCCGTAATTACTTAACGCCATTGTCGGGGCGATATATTTTAAGTGAGTCGGCTCATCCAAAACAAAATTCAACGGGGCATTATTATTCAAAACTCGCTCATTCGGCATGGCAGAACCAAATTCATTATGGATCCCCATATTCACGATAATCGCCGATGAAGCAACTAATTTCGCAATATCAAGCGTATTCGCTAAAGCCCCTGCAATTCCGGTTACTGAAACTACGACATCACTTATTTCGATAATATCATCAATTTGTTGCCGATTGCGTAAGTCAATAATTTTCATAGAGTCAGGCGGAGTGATTTTTTGTGCGTCATCGATGATAATGACTTCCGCACCTGCTTTCTCCGCATAGTAGGCAACCCCCTGTCCGACTTTGCCGAAGCCGAAAATCACAACTTTTTTGCCTCGCAAATCATTATAGCCGAAGTGCTGCATTCCACGCAAAAACCCATCTCCCGTTCCGAGGGAGGTTTCAAGTCGCTTTATTATGCTTTCATCTGCCAAAAAAACATTGTTGCTGCTTTTATTGTATTTGTAGAGACCGGATCTCGTTAATTCCACATAGCCGATATTGGCAAAAACATTCGCATTCGCTCCTGCACAATCCAATATAAAATCGAATTTTTTGCGGTAAATTCGCTCGCCGTTAAGCACGGTTTTGATACCGACGGAATTAAGAAATTCAATAACTTTTTCGTCATAGGGGATACCATTGCCGTAACCGATTGTTAGATCCATTTTGGCTTTCAACAGCGGCAGATATTTAACCAGAGTGTTACGAAAAACCGGGGTGGCATCAAGGACGGAATAGAAACTTAACTCCTTATTTTTGCCGAATTTAGTAATCTGCTGTTCCAAATTTATGTATTCACTCGGACTATAAAATTGAGAAATATACTCTTTGACTGCATTAAATGTTTTCACAACTCCAACTCTCCTATTATTTTATGAATATCTCCGGCACCGATTACGGCAATCAGCTGTTTACTGCTTCGCATGGTGATCGCTTTTACCTGTTTTACAATTTCGGAAAAGTCTTCAATGTATTTGCCGTTTGGAATTTTTTCTGCTAAAATTTTCGGCGAATAATCACTGCTGTCACTGACCCAAGCCTCAAAAATTCTGCTCAAAATTACCTCATCGGCATTTTGACTTAAAATTTCGGCAAATTCTGAAAAATATTTAGTCATACGAGCCGCCCGATGTATCTGAAAAATTACAGTTAAATTATAGTTCGGGTATTTTTCACGCAACAACTCCAAAGCACTTTTCAATTCTTTCGGGTGGTGGGCGTAATCTTCAATCACAATAAAATTATCTTTTTCGCAAATTGTGGTCATTCGTCGTTTTACATTTACAAAATCGCTTAAATCATCAATCTTTACGGGCAAGGAGAGTAATCGCATTGCCATTAAGGCGAGTAAAGAATTTTTCTTTTGATAGCCGACGATATTAGGCGGGAAATTTATGCTTCGGAGCATCTCTTCTTTCGCCTCTACTGCATTAGGAAGACCATTAAAAATATCGTCCTTTACCTCGTTCTGCCAATAGATAAGTTTATGGCTTTTTGCGGCACTGGCAAGAAAATTTTGTTTTAACTTATCCTCACCCCCGACACTCCAAGAGTGGTCATCGTCCAAATTGGTTACAATATTAATGTACGGCTCAAAAAAAACATGCGTGCCGTCACTCTCGTCGGCTTCGGTAACAAAAATTTCTCCGTCACCGGCACTGAATGGATTGCCATTCACGAGTTCACCGCCAATTAAATATCCACAATCAATATTTTGTTTTTTAAGGAGGTGAACCAGTGTAGCACAGGTCGAAGTTTTCCCATGAGACCCGCTTACAATTACGGTTTTTTTGTAATTTTTCGCCAATTCAGCTAAAAATTCACCACGTCTGATTAGCGGAATATCTCTTTTAATGGCTTCAGTGTACTCGACATTATCGCAAGTAACTGCCGAAGAATAGACCACTAAATCGCACTCTTTCGGCAAATTAGAAGCCTGATGTCCGTAATAAATTTCCACCCCCATTGCTTGCAATTTTCGGGTGCGTTCGGACTTTTCCAAATCAGAACCGCTTACTTTGACGGCATCACTTTTTCGCTCCAGCAAAATTCCTGCCAGAGTCTGCATGCCGACTCCGCCGATTCCGATAAAGTGTATTTTTTTATTTTTCAATAACATGGCAAAAAGTAACTTATCTCTAAAAAATAAGAGGTAGGATTTTCATCCCGCCTCTTAATTGATTTAACTTATTTTGTAAAAAACTCGTTAATTTTAGCAACCACATACTCTCGCTGTTCGGTAGTTGATTCGGGATATATCGGCAATGCCAGAATTTCCTGTGAAACCTTTTCAGATACCGGACAATCACCGACTTTGCCGCCCAAGTCCTTGAAGCAATTCTGCAAGTGCAAACTTAATGGATAGTAGACCGCACAACCGACTTCATTATCCAAAAGGAACTGCTTCAATTCATCACGCTTGCCGTCTGCAACCAAAATACAGAATTGGTTGTAAATGTGACGATGCTCATAATCTGCCTCAACCGGGAGTTTAATTTTTTCCAAAACTGCCGGGTATTTAGCGAAAATTTCACGGTATTCAGCAGCATTCTTTTGACGAGCCACGCTCCATGAATCAAGTTCTCTCAATTTAATGGAAAGAATCGCCGCCTGCAACGCATCCAAACGGAAGTTACCGCCGACATAGTCATGGATATAAGTACCGCTCTGACCGTGATTACGGAAAACTTTAAGCAATTTTGCTTTTTCTTCATCGTTGGTAGTAACAATTCCACCGTCGCCGAAACAGCCTAAATTCTTGCTCGGGAAGAATGAAAATGCACCGTAATCACCGATTGAACCGACTCTTTTGCCCTTATATTCAGAACCGATTGCCTGGCAGGCATCCTCAATAACAATCAAATTATGCTTTTTCGCAATTTCCATAATTGGATCCATGTCGGCACTCTGACCGAAAAGGTGTACTGGGATAATTGCTTTGGTTTTGTCGGTAATTTTTGCTTCGATTGATTTCGGGTCAATATTGAAAGTTTCGGGATCGATGTCGGCGAAAACCGGTTTCGCTCCGACACGGACAATGGCACCGACGGTAGCAAAAAAGGTAAAGGGAGTAGTAATTACTTCATCACCGTAGCCGATATTCTCGACCATCAAAGCGATAATCAAAGCATCAGAACCTGAAGTAACTCCGCAGGAGTAATTGCTTTGGCAATACTCTGCAATTTCTTTCTCAAGTTTTTCGACTTTCGGTCCCAGAATGAATCTCTGTGAATCGCAAATCTCAATCATCTCCTTGATAATTTCATCTTTTAAATTGTTGTACTGACCCTGCAAGTCTAACAAAGGCACCTTCATAATTTCCCCACTTTCTGTCTGAAATATTAAAATTTTTGATAAAAAATTAAACTTTATACAATAATCTATCACATATTCGCATTTTTTCAATTTTAATAATCAAAAAATATGCTATATTATATAAAAAAAATTGAAATTTTAACAAAAACAGGAAAAATCTCATGGAAAAAGGCGAAAAATTTGAAGCAGTCATTGAAAAAAATGTCTTCGGGGGCGACGGAATGTGCAAAGCTCCTGACGGAATGGTGATATTTGTCGCAAACTCTTTGGAAGGAGAGCGACTGATTGTTGAAGTAACGGCAGTTAAACGCAGTTTCGGTCGCGGAGAAATTGTTAAAATTCTCGAACCGTCACCGCACCGAATGGAAAATCCTTGCAAATATGCAAAAGAGTGTTGCAATTGCAAGTATCTATTTACCTCATTTGAATATGAAAATAAACTCAAGGAAAAACAGCTTCGAGATATTGTTATGCAGGCTTTTCCTGAATATGAATCTTGTATTAAACCGATTGCTTACGGCAAAAATGAGTTGCATTACCGAAACAAGGCGGTTTTCCATGCTCATAGAGTCTCTAAATTTCTGGATTTAGGGTATGTAAAAGCCGACAATGTTTCAGTAGTGGATATTCCGGAATGCTTACTGCTTGCTCCTGAAATTCAGCAACAATACAGTAAAATTCGTGAAAATCTCTCAATTATGCACTCATTGCGGGACGGAATGGAATTTACTTTGCGTTACGAGAGCGGCAAAAATCGGGTTCACTACTGGCGGAATGCCCCTGATTTGAAAGCATCATGGTTAAGAGAGAAACTTGACTGCGGAACTTTGAGCGTGCCGCTTGGAAGTTTCTTTCAAGTAAATACGGAAGTAGCAAATATGCTTCTTGAGCGAGTTGCAGAAGTTATTAATAATCAAAAATTTACAACTTGCTATGACCTCTATTGCGGCAGTGGTTTTTTCGCTTTCGGCGTTGCAAATATGTGTCCTGATGTTAAAAATATATCGGCACTGAAATCGATGAGCGCGCAATTGAATGTGCAAAATTCAATTTGAAAGATTTTACAAACGTAAATTCAAAGTTTATCGCCGGCGATGCCGCAAAAAAACTTCCTGAAATTCTGGGTAATGTGCCGGAAAATTCGATCGTAATTGTTGATCCGCCGAGAACCGGATTGGATGCGAAAGCGGTACAGGCGATTAACCGCAGTTTGAATATCAAAAATTTAATCTATATATCCTGCAACCCCTCAAGCTGGGTGCGTGATGTTTTGCGTTTGCAGAAGCACGGATTTAAGCTCAAAGAAGTACAGGCCTTTAACATGTTTAACCGAACGGGACATTTCGAAGTTTTTTCTTATCTTGACAGGTAAAATAAAATGGACAAAAAGAATCTCAATGCAGGACACCGCAAAAGAATCAGACAGAAACTTTTGAAAAACGGCGAAGAAGCGTTTTTTGATTATGAACTTATTGAGTTGCTTTTAACATTTTCCATCCCTTTTAGAGATGTTAAGCCGATTGCGAAAAATCTGATCAGCACCTTTGATGACCTCAAGGGTGTTTTGGGTGCTGCCCCTGATGAATTAATGAAAATTAAGGGAATCGGCGAAAACTCTGTCGCACTTATCCAATTACTGAAAGCCATTAATAGTCGCTATTTGCGGGAGATGTGCAAAGAATTTAATAATCTCAAAAGTCCGTATTTGCTTACTGAGTTTGCAAAAAGTAAAATCAGCGATGCCAAAAGAGAAAATTATTTGTTGATATTTTTGGACAGCAAAGGCAATTTGATTGAATGCGAAATTTTTGACCACGGAACTCCGAAAGATATAAAAGTATCCGTTAATGCAATTGTCAGCAGGTGTTACAAATATGATGCGAGTTATTTGGCACTTGCTCATAATCACCCGTCAGGCGATTGCAATCCGTCCACCGCTGATATTAATTTTACGAAAAAATTAAATGAAGCATTGAAATATAATGAAATCGAATTATCCGATCACATAATTGTATCTCAATATAGTTCTTACAGCATGAAAATACATAATATATTTTAATTTTCAAGGAGAGTATAACTTGAACTCGGTAAATAATTCAAGTTATCTCCCCCTGAGGTTTTTGAAACAGTTTTTTACTCTTTGACGCACAAAACAGAGTATTCTCCATTGACTTTTTCCGCACCCTCGGTTACATGTTCAAAGCCGGGGAAAGCCAAATCCCATTTTCCGAGCGACTTCAAGTAAGCAATCTGCATACAATTATTTTTGCCGAATCTTTCACCCGACATAATTAACGGAATACCGGGGGGATAAGGAATCAGCGAATTGGCACTGATTCGACCTGCAAGTTTGCTTGACGGGACAAGTTCGACCTCTTTTTTGACAATTTTATTGTAAGCATCTCTGGGGAGCATGGCGATTTCAGGCAAGTTTGCGAATGCAGAATTAAGTTTCTCAGTCGGATTCTCTTTTTTGATATAATCAAACATCTCACAACCTAAATCCTTAATACCGACCGAACCGTAAATTTCCGGATAATTTTTAGCTAAATCTGGCAAAACTGCTGAAACGAGATCATTATTGTCATAATGCTCTTTGAAGTTCAAAAGCGTATTCAGCAAAGTCCCCCACTTCCCTTTGGTAATCCCCATTGAAAAAAGAAACATTAACTGAAAGTCCGTGCTTCTGGTAGGAATAATTCCGTGATAATAGAGATAATTTGCTACTAATTCAGCAGGCACGCCCTCCTCTTCAAATACGCCGTCACTGCGAAGCCCCGGTGTGATAATGCTTACCTTGATCGGGTCAAGCATAGCCCAGTTATCCTCTAAATCCGAGAAACCGTGCCACTTGTCGTCAGGATTAAGTCGCCAGCAGCTTTGTGAGTGCCCCAATAATTCTTTGGGGGCATCGGCAAATTCGTAGTGGCGTTTACGCTTTTCATCGTAAACTCTTTCGGAATTCCACGGCTTGAAAAACCAGCTCTTATTCTTTTTAAATTCCCGATAAATTCCTGCTAATGCCTGACGAAAATCAATTGCCTCATCTATCACCTCTTGAGTCAGCACTTCCCCCGAAGTCGCCATCATATTGACTGCCAAATCATTTGATACGCAAATCGCATACAACGGAGAAGTGGTGGAGTTAAGCATGTAACTCTGGTTAAAATGCTTGAAAGGAATCGGATTTGCCCCTTGACGGACATGGATATAAGACGCTTGCGACAAGGCACAAAGCAGTTTGTGAGTCGAATGGGTGGCAAAAATTGTTGCCCCTTTATGCTCGGATGCTTCCCCTCGCATTGCGTAATGACTCTCATACATCTCATTAAATCTCGCATAGCCGTACCAAGCCTCATCGAAGTGGATGGTATCGACGGATTTGGAGAGTTCATTTTCTACTTTTTCCGCATTGTAACAAATACCGTCATAGGTGCAGTTCGTAACAACGGAATAGACGAGATTGCCTTTGGTATGTCCTTTGAAGTCAGGGAGTTCGGCAATTTTTTCTCCGATAGCATCAGGAGTCATTTCACGAGCAGGAATCGGGCCGATAATCCCATAAGCATTGCGGGTTGGAAGCATGTAAATCGGCATTGCTCCGCTTAAAATCATCCCTTGCTCAATTGATTTGTGGCAGTTGCGGTCGCAAAGCATAATTTCATCATTGACCACACAACCTTGAATAATCGTGCGGTTGCTCCCTGAAGTTCCTGAAATTACCGAATAACTCTCATCTGCACCGAAAACTTCCGCCGCCAAAATCTCACTATCTTTGAATGCCCCCTCATGGTCAAGCAGAGACCCGATGCTTGACCTCTCAATTCCGGTATCGGTGCGGAAAAGATTTTCACCGTAGAAGTCCAGAAATTTTTTGCCGGCAGGGGTTTTAGAGAAACCGACTCCGCCCTGATGCCCCGGTGCCGCCCATGAATACTCGTGGTAGTTCTCATTGTAATCATAAACCGCTTTGAATAACGGCGGCATTAAATTATTTCTGTACCGAATTATTGCCGCATTGATTCGCCCTGCCACAAAAACGGGACTATCCTCAAAAATCCAGATGTATTCATTGGCAAGTTCCATGGAAAGTTGCGACATACTGCCGGTATTTTCGCCTCGGTCAGCAAAAATAAAAATCGGCATTTCTCCATGAAATTTTCTGGCATTCCGCAGTAATTCGATTACTTCTGCGTTTTCTTTTTTATCCATCATCATGTTTCCTGCGGCGGCGATGCAGTCCAAGTCCATATCGGTAGTAATCAGCACTTGAGCCTCCTCGTAACTCACGGCGCGGACGGATAAAATTCCGAAGTCCCAGAGGGATTTTTCCAGTTCATCAAGAATTTTGTTCATAATTTCGCTTTTAAGTACCTGTTCGTCCTCGACCAACAAAATTTTCCTATCCATTAATTCATTCATTTTCTCCTCCTCAATTAAAAATTATTCCTCAAAAAGTTGTAAGTTATTAAATTTTTATCTTTCCGCTTGCCGCCAAAATAATCGCCAGCAAAGCAATGAAAACCAAACAGCACATCCCGACAAATTCAGCACGAGTGAAAAAAGGTGTAAGGGCCTGATTGCTGTTTCGCTCGGATTCACGCACTTCACGGCTTGCCCAGAGATAGATCGGGATACTGACTAATTGGAAGATAAACGCCAGAACCAAATATTTAAGCCCCGCAGCATAAATCATCCAGATCGCATAAGCTGAACCTAAAACTCCGCAGAGATAGGCAAATTTTTTGCCGATTCCGAGATTTTCGGGGAATTTTTTGTTTGCACATATTTTCCACAAATAGAGGGTACAGGCAAAATAAGGCGGTAAAATCATAACCGAAGTAATTGACAGCATCGTATTCCAAGCATTATTTGAGAAATAGACTAAAATCATACAAATCTGCATGATAATACTGCTTACATAGAGCGATACCGTCGGAGTTCCTTGAGAACTTTCACGGGCAAAAACTTTCGGAAAAGTTCCGTCAAGTGCCGCCGCATAAGGGATTTGGACAATCATCAAGGTAAAAGCGAGCCAACTTGAAAGCAGTGCCACAATTACGCCGACATTCATTAAAACTCCGCCCCAAGTGCCGACAGCTGATTGCAATATTTCAGCGGTTGAGGGATTGGCAAGAGCTGCGAGTTTACTTTGATACATGTAACCAAATGGGAGCAGCGACAGCAGAACGTAAATAGTTAAACAGCCGATAAAACCGATCAAGGTCGCCAAACCAACGGCACGCTCATTTTTCGCTTTGCCTGAAAGCACCACCGCTCCCTCAATACCGATAAACGCCCAAAGGGTAACGAGCATGGTGCTTTTGACCTGACTTCCGAAACTTCCCAAGGGTTTAAGTCCGAGTTCGGGGATAAGTTCATTGCCGCTCATGTCAGTAGTGAAATACCGCCACTTAAAAATTACCAGCATGATTGCGATGAAAATAAAAATCGGCAGTAATTTGCAGATAGTACCAATTACGTTGATGCTTGCCGCCTGCTTAACTCCACGCAAGACAGCAAAGTTCATTAACCAGATAATCAGCGAGCCGCCGATAATCGAATATAAGTTATTTCCGCCCGTAAAGACGCCGGGGAAAAAGTAGTTGAGTGCATCCATCAGCAAAACCGCATAGCCGACATTGCCGAAAATGTTGCAGAGCCAGTAAGCCCAAGCCATTTCAAATCCGGCGAATCTGCCGAATCCCATTCTGGCGTAAGAGTAAATACCGCTGGTTGAATCGGGGTTGCTGTCCGCCAAAATTCTGAAGGTATTGGCAAGAAAGTACATCCCTGCACCGGTAATTAGCCAAGCAATAATTACAGCATTTACTGAAGCACTTTGAGCCATGTTTTGCGGCAGACTGAAAATACCACCGCCGATCATGGCACTGACGACGATTGCTGCTAGAGCAATCACACCGAGTTTTTTGTTTTGATTCATTTTTTTCTCCTTTTTTTTGAGTTGTAATGCGTTTTTCGTACCGCTATTGAAAATAGTTTGGCAAGTGTAAAAAAGCAAATAAAATTCAGCAAAAATCATTTTTATAAAAATAGTAATTTTTTCCCGAAATGAATTTGCATTTTTCCCTGAAAATAATAGTAGACAGCGATATTATGATATTAATTTGACAGAATATTATAAAAAAGTATTAACAGAAATTATCAGTATTGCAGGTAAAAAAGTCAAATCAAAAAACTATAAATCAATTTTTTTGAAAATCTTAAAATTTATAACTTGCATATTTTACGATATTGCATTATATTAAAATAAGGGATTGTATTATTTTACTTTCAGGAGCATACAATGAAACGAGGATTACAAGGAAAATATGAAATAATCAGCACGATTGGAGAAAAAGTAAAAGCCTTTATCCCCAATCCGTTGCCGCCGTTTCCGACATTGGAGATTACGGGTGAGCTGCAGAAAAAATTAGATGAAGCCGCTTTTCTTTTAGGTAAATTAGATGGTTCTGCTAATTTGCTTCCTGATGTCGGGATTTTTTTATATATGTTTATTCGCAAAGAAGCGGTATTATCTTCACAAATCGAAGGTACGCAGTCGTCTTTGTCTGATTTATTATTGTTTGAACTTGAAGAGAATCCAGGGGTCCCGATTAATGATGTACAGGAAGTAAGCAACTATGTTTCAGCAATGACTTATGGATTGAAGCGTTTGGAAGAGGGATTCCCGCTTTCATTGCGTTTGCTCCGTGAAATCCATGCTGAATTGCTTGCCAAAGGTCGGGGCAGCGGCAAAAATCCGGGAGAATTCCGTCACAGTCAGAACTGGATAGGAGGCACTCGTCCGGGCAATGCGTTTTTTGTGCCGCCACCACCGGAGGAAGCGGCAAGCTGTATGGGCGAATTGGAAAAGTTTCTGCATGATGAAAACACTCCGCTTCTCATTAAAGCAGCATTAAGTCATGTACAATTTGAGACAATACATCCGTTTCTTGACGGCAACGGCAGAGTTGGGCGTTTACTGATTACCCTGCTGTTATGTAATGGAGGGATGTTAAAACAGCCGCTTTTGTATTTGAGCTGCTATTTCAAAAGTCACCGTCAATACTACTACGATTTACTGAATGGCATCCGTGAAAACGGTGACTGGGAACGCTGGCTGGATTTCTTTTTGGATGCAGTTATCGAAACGGCAAGGGAGAGTAACGAAATTATTTTGAATCTGCACCGGCAAATCGAAAGTGACAGAGCGAAAATTTCCACACTTGGCAGGGCTGCCGCATCAGCCTTGGCAGTACATCAGGCAATGCTCCGTCATCCGATTACTGATATTGCCAAACTTAAAGAGTTGACAGGCTTGACCAATGCCACCATTGGTAAAATGCTGAACTACTTGCTGGATTTCAATATTATTGAAGAAACCACCGGCAACAAACGCAATCGGCTGTTTTGCTACACCCAATATATAGATGTTTATAATAGAAATTAAAAAAAAACAAGTGTAAAAAAGCAAATAAAATTCAGTAAAAATCATTTTTATAAAAATAGTAATTTTTTCCCGAAATGAATTTGCATTTTCCCCGAAAGGGAGTATAGTATAAGTGTTATTATTTAATAGACAACTCAAAATTGAAGTGGTAATTAATATGTTAATGATACTAAACAATCGTATTTTTTATATAAATGAAGTTTTGCGAAACAGCATTGTATCATTATATTATTTTCTCATAGAAGGTTGTATAGCAAGCAAGCAAGCAAGCAATCAAGCAAGCAAGCAATCAAGCAAGCAAGCAAGCAAGCCTTTTAATATATAATAAAATTATATATAAAAGGCTCACTTCTGTCTTACTCTTATCCATTAAATTAATCAAAACGCTACAATTTTCATTACAGGGTATTTGTGTCAAAATCACAAATCCCCTGTATTTTTTTATTTTTCCGCCGTCAAAGGGTTTACTTATATCCGAGATATCGTTATTATCTAAATATAAGGAGAATAACTATGTCTTTTTTTAGTAAAACAAAAAAATGGTTTATATTGAAGTACTTTATAGATAATAATGATTAGTAAAGAAAAAATAGGACATATATTTATGCTAAATAGAAGATATCGAGGTTGCAAAATAAGTACAATAAATTCTTATTTACCAGAATGCAAATTAACAAATTCAGATCTTGAATCTGAATTTCCGGATTTTTTTGCAAAAAAAATAAAAAGCAAGGTTGGCATTGAAAGTCGTCATATTGCTTCTAAAAAGGAAACTGCTTTAGATTTGGCCAAAAATGCAATAAAAAAACTCTTTTCTAATAAGCCAGAAGCAAAAGAAGCGGATTTTCTAATCTTTTGCACCCAAAGTCCAGAATATTTTCTTCCATCCGGGGCATGCATTTTGCAACACTATATGGGTATGCGTACTGATATTGGAGCGTTTGATTATAATTTAGGATGTTCCGGCTTTGTTTATGGCTTAGCGATGGCAAAAAGTTTGATTCAAAGTGCCATGGCCAATAAAGTTTTAATTGTTACTTCTGAAACTTATACTAAATATATCAGCAAATCAGATAAAGGTAATCGTTCCATATTTGGAGATGCAGCGACAGCCACATTAATTGAATGTTGCGAAGAAAATTCTATTGATAATTTTATTTTCGGAACCGATGGTAGTGGTGCTGAAAACTTGATTGTAAAAAATGGCGCAATGCATTCTCCCAAAGACAGCTCGGCTGGAGATTTCCTTTATATGAATGGCCCAGAAATATTTAATTTTACTATTGAAAAAGTTCCTGAACTATGCCAAAAAGTTTTACAAAAAGGTAATTTAACAAAAGATGATATAGATTATTTTTGCTTTCACCAAGCAAATAAATATATGCTTGATTATCTAAGAATAAAATCAGAATTACCTGAAGAAAAATTTTATATTGATATGAGTGATACAGGCAATACAGTGTCATCATCAATACCATTACTGCTAGAGAAAATGGCAAAAAAAAATTTTTTGAACACCCCCAAAAAAATATTACTCGCGGGATTTGGAGTTGGGTATTCATATGCAGGATGTACTATAGATCTTTCATTATAATTCAAGAAAAAGGAGTAAAAAATGCAAAAAAAACAATTTATCGCAGATTTAACAGAAATGTTAGAAGTGGATGATCCAATTTCTACAGATACTGATTTGAGAGCTTTGCCTGAATTTGATTCACTTTTCATCATGGGACTAGTCGTTTATGTTGACAGACATTTTTCCAAAAAAATTACAGGACCTCAATTTAGTGATATCAAAACTGTAGCCGATTTGATTAAATTAATTGGAGAAGAATATTTTGTTTAAATTAGTTCCAAATTCAACAATTGTTATAACCGGAGCTTCTTCCGGAATAGGTAGAGAAGTAGCTATCCGTTGTGCTCAATATGGAACAGCACAATTGCTGATAGGCAGAAATCAACAAGCACTGGAAGATACTGCGAAGCTATTCCCTACCGGGATCATTTATGATATTTTAGAAGTAGATTTGGCCAATTGCAATGAAATAAAAACATTATTAAATGAAAAATGTAAAAATTTACCTCCGATTTCTGGGTTTGTAAGTTGTGCAGGTATCAGCGCAACAATTCCATTAAAATTTTTAGAGCATGATGAATTACAAAGAACTTTTAATATAAATGCTACATCTGGTTTTTCTATTGCCGGTTGTTTAGCCTCTCCCAAAAAAATATCTTCTAAAGGGGCATCTTTTGTATTTATCTCATCAGCAACCGCCCATCGCGGTTTTCCAGGGCTCGTAGGTTATTCTGCCTCTAAAGGCGCTCTTCTCAGCGGAGTAAAGGCCATGGCTGCAGAATTAGCACCGTTGAACATACGTTGCAATTCGGTTTCTCCGGGATTTGTAATAGATACCGGAATCACTAAAAAAGAATTTGAACTTATGCCGCATGAGGCAAAAGAAGAAATAAAAAAACAACATCCACTTGGCTTGGGGAAGACAACTGATGTGGCAGCGGTTATCCTTTTTTTACTTTCTGCACAGGCTCGTTGGATTACCGGAACCGATATTGTTGTGGATGGTGGATTTTCTATTTAAAGTGAGTTACAATATAATATAGCATAATACAAGGAGTAAAAAAATCATGTCAATAAATACACTAAAAAAAAATCAACCGTTTTGTAGTGGGCAAGTGATGTATTCTTTGGTAAAGAAGTTATTCCCTATTTGTCGATCATTAACAGGTAATGGAGTCAGGGAAACATTAAAAGAATTACAGAACATAGTACCAGAGATGAATATTTATGAAGTCGCTACCGGCACTAATGTTTTTGATTGGACAATTCCTAAAGAATGGAATATTAAAGATGCTTGGATAAAAAACTCTAATGGCAAGAAGATAATAGATTTTAAAAAGAATAATTTACATGTCATGGGGTATTCTTGTCCTATACATCAAAAAGTTAATTTAGCTGAACTTTTGAAATGCGTTTATACACTTCCTGATCAACCCGACTTTATCCCTTATGTAACATCTTATTATACAGAACGCTATGGTTTTTGCATGTCTGAAAAACAAAAACAAGCACTAAGAGAAGATGAATACGAAATTTTTATTGATGCAACTTTGGAAGATGGTTTTTTAACATATGCAGATATAATTATTCCCGGAAAAATAGAAAAAGAAATTTTGTTTTCAACGTATGTTTGTCATCCCTCAATGGCTAATAATGAGCTTTCAGGTCCGGCAGTGGCAATTTATTTGGCAAAATGGCTGAAAGAAAAAGGGAATAATTATTATACGTACAGATTTATCTTTGTCCCTGAAACAATTGGGTCAATAACTTATATATCAAAAAATTTACAAAGTTTGCAAAAAAATGTTGTTGCCGGTTTTGTATTAACTTGTTGTGGCGATGAGGGTGATTATTCATATTTAGAAAGTCGATATGGGAACACATTAGCTGATAAGGTGGCAAAAAATATCTTACAAGAATTACATCCTAAGTATATCACATACTCATTTTTAGACAGAGGCTCAGATGAACGTCAATATTGTTCTCCTGGAGTAGATTTGCCGGTATGTTCTATAATGCGAACAAAATATGGCATCTATCCAGAATATCACACTTCTGGCGATGACTTGGATTTTATTTCTGCAAATGGGCTACAAGAAACATATGATGTTTACCAAAAAATTATTTTGGCATTAGAAAATAACAAAAAATACAAGATAAAATGTTTTTGTGAACCGCAGTTAGGGAAAAGAGGGCTATATCCTTCTGTTTCTCAAAAAAACTCCGCCCAAAAGATAAGAAATATGATGAATTTCATAGCTTATTGCGATGGAAATAATGATTTAATTGATATTAGTAATATTATCACTGTACCTATCGAAGAATTAATAGACTATGTTAATAAATTATCCGAAGTAAATTTACTAGAATATGTTAAGGAGTGATAATGTTTTTAGATAAATTCAAAAAAACGATGCATGCCCTTTGTGGTGATATTAATGGGAAAACTTTATTTGTTTCATCTGATGTGTCAACTCTTTTATCCGACTCTTTGGAATTTGGTGTCATGATTGACCTGAACGAAATTATTGATTTATTGTATAAACTTGTCGGAGAGCAAGGAAATCTGATTTTTCCAACATATAATTGGGATTTTTGCAAAGGAATAACCTTCGATTACTATAAAACAAAATCTCGAACAGGTGCTTTGCCACGAATCGTCTTAAAGCGAAAAGATTTTATTAGGACTCAACATCCAATTTATTCATTTGCAGTAAAAGGGAAAGATGCGGATTTTTTGGCATCTCTTGATTATCGAGATGCTTTCGGCGCTGATTCTATTTTTGCGTGGTTTGCAAAAGTGAAAGCTCAAAATCTTTTCATCAATGTTCCTTATCAACATTCAGCAACCTTTGTTCATCATATTGAAGAAAAAAATAAGGTGAATTATCGATTTATAAAGAATTTTACAGCTGATTATATAGACAAGAATGGTCTTCTTTCTAACAAAACATATTCTATGTTTGTCAGATATTTAGATCGTGAAATAATTACGACAGTAGATCCTATGCATGAAGTATTTTTAGATAAGGGTATTGTAAAAGAGACGAAATTTATAAACACAAAGTTAAGATTGCTAGATATGCAAAAGGCTTATATGGTTGTTGAAGAAAACATTGTACTACATAATTGTGATAGATTGGTTATTATAAACTGATACCTTCAGCCAATATCACAGTGTTATTGAACCTTTATTGTGCTTCTCATATAAAAATTGATTTATATAAAATTATGAGTAACAATGATTATGATTATGATTATTTATCAAGAGCTGCCGCAGTCGCCAGATTGAGTCCATATATCGGAGACAATTTAGCTCGTGAATACTTACAAAAACTGCTGACTGACAAATTAAACGTCAACCCAATTACGCAAGGGGTTTGTAATATCCGTGAAATTAAAGAATAAAATACGCTTTAATCTTTCAAATATAAGAAAAAATATATTCAACTAACCGAAAGGAAAGAAAAAATAAAAATTGAAATAGGTGAATCGTTAGGTGCATCTTGGTTAAAACATGTAAAAAAATGCCAAGTTGTCCAAACAAATTGGAAAGTATCTCCACATTGGGAACTTTTGTGTAAAGATGATGAATTTAATAAACTAGATAAGCTTATCAGAAGCATTGATCAAAGTTTCAATGGGAAGGATATTTTAAAGAAAAATACCGGCTTAAAACAAATATTACGCCAAACCGAATGTGATGTCATTGGATGTGCATTATCAAATAATAAAATTTCATATTACACATTAGAAATAGCCTATCATAGCGGTAATTTAAATTATGGTTCAAGTGCAACTACTATTGCAAAAGTAATTTCAAAACTTATGAGGACGGCACTTGTTCTATATTGTTATTTTGGCGTAAAAGAGGCAGATGTAATATTTGCTTCTCCTAAAATAGGAAATTCAATGATTAACGATCTTGAAATTTCAATAAAAACACTTCAGAATTTTTTTAACAATGCGGAATTTGGTTTTAAATTTCAATTTAAACTTTATGCAAATGAAAATTTCAAAAAAGAAATAATGGATAATATTCTAAAGATACAGGATGATATTGCCGATACCAGTGAACTTTTTCTGCGTAGCATACAACTTTGCCAGTTGTTTAAAAAAAATAACATAGAAAATGCTAAAAATAATTTAGAATCTGCCGAAAAAGAATCTATGGATAACGCAAATGAATCTAAAATTGCTTATTATGTTAAAGAGGAATTAGTATCTATATTACAAGGAAATAATTTCCCAGAGGATACGATAAAAGAATTTATGGAATTAGAATATTCAAAAGATATTTTTGGCATTCATTTTCCTTTGCTTTCAAAGGAGAAAAACATACGCTATTATGCTAATCCCATTGAGATTCATGGGCAGAAGTATTATCTATGCTCACAATGGTATGAAAGGAATCGTCAACAGCTTTGTAGTTGGATTGAGCGGAATAGTGGTAACGATGATTAATTTATAGAAAATGCATAGATATTTCATAATGTATAACTAAACCTAAAAATAAAGAAAATAAATTAATTTGCTGCTGAATGATAAGTTAAGCGGCAAACTAATTTCATAAGATAATTTTACTATCCGCAAAATTACAAAATAAATACGTTTGAGAGAGAACTATGATGTTCTCCCTCAGATGTATTTTTGAAATAAACTCAAAATAAGAAAAATCAAAAAAACTGATTAAATTGTATGAGAAATAATTATGAGTTTTTTTAATTATATTATAGATGCGATTGTGTATGCATTAAAGATTTTTACAACAGCTTTGTTACCGTGGATTATTGTCGCCATGATTATGCAAAAAATTTCTAATAATTTCCGCCGAAGTTTAACGAATTTATTAGGAGACAATGGATTCATTTATTTAACAGCTCCCGGTGTCGCTATTCATGAATTAAGTCATGCCTTTTTTTGTCTTGTTTTCAGACACAAAATTAACGAAATGAAACTATTTTCGCCAGAAGAAGATGGTACTCTCGGCTATGTAAATCACTCTTACGATTCAAGTAATATTTATCAGCGGATTGGTAATTTTTTTATCGGTATCGGTCCAATTATTGGAGGATTGTTTATCCTGACTTTGATTTCTAAATGGTTATTGCCTATCAAAGAAACTAACATGAGAGATATTTTATCTATCATACTGTCACCTCATTTTTGGACGACATGGCAAGCTTGGGTATGGCTGTATTTAGCATTTACGATTGTTTCGCACATCACATTAAGCCTATCAGATATAGAGGGGGCATTTGATGGTTTCTTGGCGATTGTGGTCGTAATTTTACTTGGCTGCCTTATTTTGGGCTGGAGTGGGCAATGGGAAGAAGAGATAACCCAAGCTGCATTAAACTATTTTACGGCAACTCTGCCATTACTAATAATGATTATTGTTATATCAGGTATTATATCATTTATTTTGAAAATATTTTCCGGGCGTTAAATCCTAAATACGAAAAAGTGATTTTGTCAGATTTTTATTTTTAACTAAAACTATCTGTAAAGTCAAACAACAATTGTTTTATTGTTTGTGGCGGTAATTTATTTTCTATTGGCGAAATAACAGTTCTTAAAAGTTCAATAACAAATAAAAGATAGCATGAATCCTTTATTTTGTCAAATTAAATATATTTGAAAAGCAGATAAAGAGTTTTATATTATCATACCCTTTCAAATGATATGTTTTACAATCAAATGGAGGTATTTATGAAAAATAAAACTATTCAATGTAAATTCATTTTATAATTTTTACAACAAAGTAATAATCATCCATCAGCAAAAGAAATTTTTATAGCACAAAGTCCTAAAGTCCATCAATCGGGTTATCTACGATTCACAGGAACTTAAAGTTAATGGAAAAGAAAAACCTGAAAAGCAGCATGATTTATGGAGAGGGGGGGCATAACGTCTTTTTTTTGAGAATAATTCTTGTTTTTATAAAAATTTTCGAAAAATAATCTTTATTACTATTGACATTTTGCTTAATTGTGATATATTTAAATAGTTAAAAAACTTAAACTGAAACAAAAGGAATTATTATGAATCAGACCGAGCAAAGAAAAATTATTATTCGAGAACTCAAAAATGCTAAATCTCACACCACTGCAGAAGAACTTTTTAACAATGTCAAAAAGTTTCTCCCGCAAATTAGTTTAGGTACAATTTACCGAAATTTGGAGATTTTATGCTCAAATGGTTCGGTTAGAAAACTATCGTTCGAACACCGCAAAGCCCAATTTGAATGGAAAAATCCTGCCGAAAATTTTATCCATAGTTATTGCCCCGAATGCGGAAAAATCGCACATGTCAGCTTTTCAGATTCAGAAAAATTGCAAAATTTGATCCTTGAAATTTATAACGAAACCGAAGCGGATGAAATTAAACTTGATTTAATAAAGGTCTGCAATTGCTGCAAAGAAGCCAAAGCAGAACAACTTATCAAGGCAATCGAAGCCGAAAATGAACGCAAAAGCAAAATCCTAACTTGGAATAAAGACAAATAATTACTTGATATGGCAGGTTTAAAATAAAGCTGTCATGTTTTGTCGCAACCTTGACCGCTATTTTTAGCGGTCGCGGCAATTCCGAAGAAATAAAAAGGCATGAGATACTGGGAATTAACGGAAATAAACGGAGAATAACGGCGATATATAAACAAAAAGAATATAGGTGATACAATAAATTATCCCACCGCCTCTTTACCAAAACTCGTCATGCAGAGGAGTGAAACGACGAAGCATGCAGTATAAAAGTAAAAAAATATTCAGCTTTCTTTGCTTCTTTCTTTCACTCCGAAAGAAAAAAGATCAATAAATATAGAAAATCCCACAAGAGTATCATATTCAAAAACAACAAATCTCACCACATTACCCCCCCCTCCGCAAGGAAGTATACAGCTTTCTTTGCTTCTTTCTTTCACTGCGAAAGAAAGAAGAGAGTTTCCTGCACTTAATATAACGCTCACGCACAAAGACAAACCACTTTGACCTATCTGCCTATATATCATTTTCTTTTTTTGAAAAGAGAGGGATTATAGGGGAGAGGAAAACTTTTCTTTCTTTTAATCAAGAAAAAAAGTTTTCCTCTCTCCTAAACAAAACAACGCTACTCTCCCACCAATTTTGCTCATTACTTTGTAATGGAGCAAAATTTGAGCCTGAGCGGAGTAAAACGAAGCGAAGGCACAATCCAACCAAAAAAAGTAGCACGTTACTGATAAATCCCCGCAAGGAAGTATTTAGCTTTCTTTGCTTCTTTCTTTCACTTCGAAAGAAAGAAGTAGCATGTTGCCGATAATTTTTTTGCTTTGATTTATAGATTTATTGTTGAAAGCGGAATGAAATTTATTTCATTTTCCGCTTTCACAATAAAGATATATAATTGCGAAGCAATTAATAAAAAAATCAAACCCACTCAAATAATCAAATCTCAACATCTTTTTTGCTTGAGTTATGAGGCAAGGTCGCAAATTGTAATGAAGATATAAAGGAGCATACTAAAGGTATGTGACTGCGATATCGACAGCAACAATTTCTGCGAGATTGTCCATAAATCAAGCAAAAAAAAAGGTTCTACAAGTGCGAATTGTAGAACCCATTATAAAATAATCCGGCACCGTGCTACTCTCCCACAATCAAAAATGCAGTACCATCGCCGCTGGGGTCCTTAACTACCGTGTTCGGGAAGGGAACGTGTGTGACTACCCCGCTATGAGCACCTAAAAAAACTCATAAACCAAAGAATTAGATTATACACTGTACAATCAATAATATACACTCTAAAGTATAAAAAACAAGTTAAGAAAGAACTTTTTTTGTATAACTCGTTGAGCGAGTGATATAAAAAAAGGTGGTTAAGCCT
>JAFTJQ010000031.1 GCA_017456285.1 Lentisphaeria bacterium | reverse complement strand
CTCAAAATTTTTATCCATATTCATGGACGAAGGCAACAACTTTTTCAACCTCCTGCAATTTTTGCCAAAATTGCAGAAAAGTTAAAAAGTTTTCGCCTCTCGACACCTGCTTTCAAAAAATCCGTTGACAGGACGAGAGGAACGTTGGTCACTGCGATGATTATGGGAAGCCTAAGATGCCTGGGAGACTTGGGAGCAAGCGTATCTAAAATTTTCCGACAGGTCTGAAATATCCGAGCCGTCATGCAGAGGAGCGAAAGCAACGAAGCATCCAGCCACGAGCCTTTTTATGCTCGCTTTTAGTCGTGCCACAAGCACGACACCTACCGTAATTCATAATTCCCCTGTCCTCCATAGCCTTTGGCGAAGGAGGATAATTCTTAATTCATAATTCTTAATTTTTAATTCCATGCTCCATGTCTCTAAATTAAATTCACACTTTTTTCTATTCAGGGTATTGACATTTTAAAATCCTGTGCTATAATATTGAAAGTGATTGAACTAACCACTGTCACTTCAGGTTGTTATGCAATCACCTGAAAAAAATAATTTTAACAAAACGAAAGGTCAAAAAAATGAAAAAATCTCTTTATTTCACCCTCATTGAACTGTTGGTTGTCATTGCAATTATTGCGATTCTTGCAGGAATGTTGCTCCCCGCACTCAATAAAGCTCGTGAAACTGCACGAGGAATTACTTGTGTAAACAACTTGAAAACTTACGGAACTGCTATGGCGCTCTATTTGGATGACAGCAGAGGTAATTTTATGTCCGGCAGAGGTTCCGGTGCGGCTGACGGTCTTGCTAACTCTTGGGTACTGAAAATGGCTCAATATTTGGGCGGCAATGCTAAAACAAATGAAACTAATGCAATTCACTCAAAAGAAATTTTTAGCAAAACCATTTGTCCGAGTGTAACGCCTAATGATTATTTCGGCTACAAAATTACTTATGGTTATAATTATGCTCAAAATGATGGCCTTTTCAACCAAAATATCGGCTTTGCCGTTTGGAGCGGAACTGTTCGCGGCCGCAGCGTAAGCGATGTTGAAAATCCGACCGAAACTATGCTTTTTATGGAGTGTGTAAATTGTCTTGCTCACAATAAAGGCTTGGTCTTTTTGGACTGGAAAGACGGTATCAAATATATTGAAAACCGCCATGGCAACAAAGTTAATATGTTAATGGTTGACGGGCACGTTGATTCAAGTTTGGATATGTCTAAATACACCAGAGACGAAATTGAAGCAATGGATTTCTGGAAGGTCAAAAAATAATTTGCTTGAAATTTATATCGCCTGAAATTAATTTTTTAGGCGATATTTTTTTGGAAGAGGTATTTTGATGTGCAGAATAAAGAGAATAACTGTTATTTTGTTAGCATTTTTTGCTATTATCTGTATGGGTAGTGAAGTTGAGTCGGTGCGGAGAAATTTAGCTGCTATGCCACGGCCGTGGAAAAATCCTAATTATAATCCTGCTCCTGCCGATGAAGCCTATCCGCATACAGACAGAAGCCGTTATGCAAGTTCGCATTTTGCAGTTAACTGGCAAATTTACGAGGCGGCAGTAAGATATTTTTCAGAGAAATATTCGCATGTAAAATTGGAAACTTTGGGTTACACCCTTGAGAAAGATCCGCTTTATTGTCTGACGGTTACGAATTTTGCCGTTCCGGATAGTGAGAAGTTCAAAGTTTTGGTCTATTCTGCTCATGGAGGGCAGGAACGGAATGGAGTGCACGGGTGTTTGGCGGTATTGGATTTTTTAAGTTCTGAGGCGGCGGAGAAGTGGCGGGACAAGTTTGAATTTAAAATTATTCCGACTTTGAATCCATACGGAGCGTTTAGAACTCAAAGCAGCAAAAACAGCAGTAACCGGGCAATTAAAGAGGAGTTTTCATGGGATATTAAAAGCTTGACACTTATTAATCCTGAAACGGTTCCGGAATTAGTGGTATTCAAAAAAGTTATTGACGAGATGAAGCCGGAACTTTTGATAGATTGTCATGGTTTTCCCGTTGAATATCCCGGTCAGATTATGACACAATGTTTGATGGGATCTTGTGGCAACCACGCTTTGCGAACTTGGTCGCAGAGTTTGATGAATAGTATGCTGCAAGTTGCCAATGCAGAGGGGGGAACTGTTTTCCCTTATGAAGAGGAGGAGCTCCAGCGTTTGGCTTCAGCTGGCGATCAAAGAAAGTATCATGCCAGATATTATCGCCATTCATGGGATCGGTTTGAAAGCAGTATTTATGCATATTTGAAGTGTCACAGTATGATTATTCTACCTGAAATCGGATATGATGAATTGCCTGTAGAGTGTATTAAGGGGCTTTTTAATTTCACTGATAATTTACATCCGAGATTTCATGGCGGACTTCCGGTGGATAATATTTTTACATCGTGGGGCGGGATTATGGTTCAAAGTTACGGAGTTAAACCGGGAGAACGCCGGGCAAGTCGTGTCGATTTGTGGCGGAAAAATCCGGGGATACAGATTTGGCAGCTTAATCCGCAATCAACTTATCACGCAGGATATGCAGTTGCTTTCGGCAAAAAAGGGATTACCGAATTTTTCGGAAGTGCGGAGCCGAGTCACATATTGAAAGTTAATGTCGGTAAAACTTTCAGCGAGAGAAGTGACAGTAACGATTTTTGTTGGAGTGCAATCGGAGAATTTATTAAAGTCGGACCCGGCAGACATTTTACAAATGCCAATCTGATTGATACTAATTTTAAAAATTTAGTGCAAATTGCTCCGCCGCAACATGGAATAACTTTAGCCTCAGATATTCCGATTGCGCAAAAGCACAATGTAAAAATGTTGGATGTCAGGCTTAATGGTTATCCTTTGCAAGAGAGTGCTGAGGACGGGTATGAACTCATCAAGCATGAGGCAGGGCATCGTCTTTTTATCAATGTACCTGCCGAGAAAGCGAAAAAATTACATCTTTTCGTGGTAACTTATGCCTATGACAGCGATGCGGTAATCAAGTGGACTTGGCAGGTAAATAAAGAGATTCGTGAAAAAGCAAAAACGATTCCGCCGATTCACAAAGTTAAATAAAGTTTGTTTTAGATATTGATAAATCTCTCTCGGAGTAGTTGAACTGGACTTCAAGAGAGATTTTTTTATACAAAAAAAAGGATAATTTTGAGATTGTTTACTTGATATTCACGCAAAAAGAGTTATATTTTATTGCAAGAATATATTTACATAATTAATTTCTAATACAAAGGTGAGAAAATGAATATTAAATGGGAAGAATTAGGCTTTGAATTTATGCCGACTCGTTCGAACATCCGCTTTACCTATGAAAATGGCAAGTGGAGTGAGGGAAAACTTTTTAATACCTACGACATCACTATGTCAGTAGCTTCAAATTGTCTGCACTACGGGCAGGCGGTTTTTGAGGGCATGAAAGCATTTAAGGGCAAAGACGGCAAGGTTAGAATTTTCCGTCCTGATGAGAATGCACGCCGCTTGATTTCTTCATGTGAACACTTGCTTATGGCAACTTTCCCGGAAGAAAAATTTATCGAAGCGGTCAAAACTGTTTTGCTTGACAATCTTGATTATATTCCTCCGTACGGTACCGGCGGTTCAATTTATATTCGCCCCGTAATGTTCGGAACTACTCCGCAAATCGGTATTTCTTCAAGTTTGAAGTACGAGTTGGTAATTATGGTTGTTCCTGCCGGACCTTATTACAAGGGAGGAATCAAGCCGGTTAATGCGATGATTTCTGATTATGACCGTGCGGCACCTTTGGGAACAGGTACAATCAAGTGTGCAGGTAATTATGCGGCAAGTTTGTACCCGACCAAAATTGCTAAAAATGCCGGCTGTGCGGTAGGGCTTTTCCTTGATCCCAAAACTCACGAATATATTGATGAATTCGGAACCAGTAACTTTTTCGCTATTACCAAGGATAATAAGTATGTTACCCCTGAATCACCGTCAATTTTGCCGAGTATCACCAATAAGAGTTTAATGACGATTGCCGCTGATTTGGGCTTGACCGTTGAACGCCGTCCGATTCATGTAAGCGAACTTGCTGACTTCGCCGAAGTCGGTGCTTGCGGTACTGCGGTAGTTATTACTCCTGTCGGCAAAATTTTCTACGGCGACAAGGTTTTTGAGTATCCGTCAGAGATCGGTCCGGTATCAAAGAAACTCTATGAGACAATTACCGGTATCCAGTACGGAGAAATCGAGGATAAACACAATTGGACTCTTGAACTCTAAAATTCAGGGATTTAATCGGAGAACTCAAAATGGAAATTTTCAGAACAGTTCAAGATATGCAGAATTTTGCCACTGCGGCTATTCGTGCAGGTAAAAAAGTTGCGTTAGTGCCGACAATGGGTTTTTTGCACGAGGGACATTTGTCTTTGATAGATATTGCCAGAGAACATGCAGATTTGGTAGTAGTAAGCATTTTTGTAAACCCGACTCAATTCGCTCCGAATGAGGATTTGGATAAGTATCCGAGAGATTTTCAGCGGGATAAGGACTTGTGTGAACTTCGTGGTGCGGCGGCGATTTTTGCCCCCGAAGCGTCTGAAATGTATGCAGAAAATCAAACTACTTGGGTTTACGAGGAGAAACTTTCAACTAAACTTTGCGGCAAAAGTCGTCCGATACACTTCCGCGGAGTTTGTACGGTTGTGAGTAAACTTTTTAATATTGTTCGTCCGGATGTGGCAGTTTTCGGACAGAAAGATGCCCAGCAGGCATTGATTATCCGCCGAATGGTGCGTGATTTGAATTTCCCGATTGAAATTATTGTTGCACCGCTGGTCAGGGATAAAAATAATTTGGCGTTAAGCTCCAGAAATAAGTACCTTGACGAAAATCAACAGAAAGATGCGTTGGTTTTGAGCCGTTCAATTTTTGCTGCCAAAGAGGCGATTTTGAGTGTCGGAATCGGCGAGATTCCAAGTATCTGTGAGGTAGTAAAAACTGAAATTGCTAAATTTCACGGAATTGTCGATTATGTTGAGTGCTTGGATAGCGAAACTTTGGAAGAACCTACCGAGGCGACTAAAGAATTGTTGCTGGCGGTGGCGGCGAAATTCGGTACAACCAGACTTATCGACAATATTTTAATTAATTTGGAGTAAATATGTTTAAGTTAGATAATAAGCAATCAGATTTTGAAAAATCGTTGAATATGCTTTATAACCGTCCCGGTTATCCGCCTGAAATCGAGAAAGGCGTAGCGGCGATAATTGATGATGTGAGAACAAATGGCAATGCCGCACTTTTTAAGTATGCATTGCAGTTTGACAAGGTTGTTTTGACTGAAGCAAATATGCGTGTTAGTGCCGAGGAATTGCAGGAGGCAGGGAAAATGGTTTCGCTTGCCGATAAGCGGGCAATCAAGGCGGCAATTAAAAATGTTCAAACCTTTGCTCGAGCAGGAATTCCGCAGGATTGGAAGTTTTCGCCGAGAGAGGGGGTCGTTTTAGGAGAGAAATTTACTCCCATGGATAGAGTAGGGGTTTATATCCCCGGAGGAACTGCCCCATTGTGTTCAACTGTAATTCACACTGCGGCGATTGCCAAAAGTGCAGGGGTAAAGGAAATTGTGGCAGTTACTCCTGCTTCAAGTGAGGGAAAAGTCCACCCTGCGGTGCTTTACGCAATGAAACTTGCAGGCGTGACGGAAATTTATAAACTCGGCGGAGTTTACGGTATCGCCGCAATGGCTTACGGTACCGAGAGTATCCGCAAGGTTGAGAAAATTGTCGGTCCCGGTAATGCTTATGTGACTGCGGCTAAAAAATTAGTTTATGGGCAAGTCGCTATCGATATGGTTGCAGGCCCGTCGGAAATTATGGTGATTGCCGATGAGAGTGCCGATAAAAGTTTCGTTGCCGCAGATATGCTTTCACAGGCAGAACACGGCAGCGGCTTGGAACAGGCGGTATTGGTAACTACTTGCGGCAAACTCTACGAGGAAATTGAAGCAGAGATTCTCCGACAGCGGGATTTATTGAAACGGCAAGCTACAATCGATAAGGTTTTAGCAAACGGTACTTTTATAATCAAGGTCGATAATTTGAGTCAGGCGGCAGAGATTGCCTCTAAATATGCCCCGGAGCATATTGAATTGCAGGTGAAACGTCCGAGAGCATTAGCTCCGAAAATCAAGAGTGCAGGAGCGATTTTTTTAGGCAGTTGGACTCCTGAGCCGATCGGCGATTTTTGTGCCGGACCGAGCCATGTATTGCCGACGGCAGGCAGCGGAAAATATTTCGGCGGTTTGAGTGTCGAGGGGTTCTTCCGCCGCAGCAGTTTGGTGGAATACACCAAGAGTGCGATTGCCGAAGAAGCACAGTATGCACATCGATTTGCCATGATGGAGGGGCTTGACGGTCACGGCAGAAGTGCAACTATCAGGGTTAAAAATTTTAAGGGTTAAGTGCGAAAATGAGAGAGTATAAGTCATATTTCAGACCAGAAATTGAGGCTATGGCGGGCTATACCCCCGGGGAGCAGCCGAAAGTCAGCCGATTGATTAAGCTTAATACCAATGAAAATCCTTATCCGCCAAGTCCGAAAGCAATGGCGGTTTTGAAAGATTTTGACAGTACGAGATTGCACCGCTACCCGAATGCTAATGCTGATGAATTTTGCGAGGCTGTGGCAAAACGTTTCGGAATCAGCCGCAATATGGTGATTGCGGGGAATGGTTCGGATGATATTTTGACCATCAGTTTCAGAGCTTTTACGAGTGAAAAGCTGTCAATGGCGTGTTTGGAGCCGACTTATAGTCTTTATAAAGAGTTAATTAGAATGCAGAATGCGAAAATGCAGACAATTAAACTCAATACAGAAGATTTTTCATTGCCTGAAAATTTTTTGGAGCAATCACAGGGGGCAAATTTGCTTATCATTACCCGACCGAATGCCCCGACAGGGAATAGTTTTCCGTTGGAGAAAATCAGAGAAATTTGCGAAAAGTTTGACGGCGTGGTTTTAATTGATGAGGCTTATGCGGATTTTACGAGCGATAACTGTATGGAATTAGCTAAAACCATGCCGAATGTAATTGTTTCTCGAACCATGTCAAAAAGTTATTCGCTTGCAGGTATGCGATTTGCCTATGCAGTCGGACACCCCGAATTAATTAAGGGAATGTACAAACTCAAAGACTCCTACAATGTCGATATGGTTGCCCAAAAGGTGGCGTTGGCGGCGTTTGAAGACATTGATTATCTGGAAAAAAATGTTAAGGCGATCAAAGAGACCAGAGCGAGGGTTGCGAATAAACTTAAGTCATTGGGCTTCAAAGTGATTGACAGTGAAAGCAATTTTCTTTTTGTGAGTCCGCCTGACGGGGATGGAGAGAATTATTTTACCGAGTTGCGTAAAGAAAATATCATCTGCCGCTATTTTCCGGGGGAAATTACGGGAAAATATCTGCGAATCAGCATTGGAACTTCAGAAGAAATGGATGAAGTTTTGCGAATAACTGAAAAAATTTATAAAAAAAGTTAAAATTCAGCTTGAAAAAGTAAAAAAATGCGTTATATTAAAGGCATGTCATAAATAAATGACATAAGTACTTAATATGAAGTGCACCCATAGCTCAATTGGATAGAGCGTCTGGCTACGGACCAGAAGGTTAGGGGTTCAAATCCCTTTGGGTGTACCATTTTTTTTGCCCGAAAGGGCAATAAAAAATGGTACAACAAAGGATTTGAAAAAATGCGGGAAGCATTTTTTTATGCACGGAGTGCATGAAACCCGTTTAGAGGGGGTTCACCATTTTGCGAAGCAAAATTGAGCCTGATTTAAGGCAAATCCCTTTGGGTGTACCATTTTTTTTGCCCGAAATTTGGGCAAAAAAACATGAAGCATGAAAAGGCTTCGCTTCATGCACCGAAGGTGCGCTTCATGGCACGCAGTGCCGCTTCATACGGCGAAGCCGTGCTTCATAAACCGCCTTTTCAGATGAAGCAGCTTCATTTCATTCCGCTATGAAGCATTGTTCCGTTTCACTCCACAATATGAAGCACTCCGCTTTCGCTCCGTATGACCTGTCATCCATAGCACTTTGTGCGACGGATGATGAGAAAATTAAAAATGAGAGTTTACTTCCGGAGAACGCGCTAATCCGCATAAAATTTCCCCAAATTCTCCGCTAT
Source organism: Lentisphaeria bacterium (assembly GCA_017456285.1). Classification (GTDB taxonomy): domain Bacteria; phylum Verrucomicrobiota; class Lentisphaeria; order Victivallales; family Victivallaceae; genus RGIG5270. Next base: position 8,421 of record JAFTJQ010000031.1, on the reverse strand, counting down.
ATGCTCTAACAAATTATCGTTATCATCGTCATCACCAAATGCACCGTAGCCCCCTGCGAGGTCTCCAATAAATTTGACAAAAGTGCTGACAACCATACTATTTATGATTTGAGCGAGCCAAATTTTGTGTCTTTTATTAGAAATTTCTACTCCTGTATAAGAATTTTTCCCAATTTTACTTGACAAATCATTTTTTTGTGCTAAATTAATAGTGCGGTCAAGTAGTTCGGCTTGGGGATTTCCTACTTGATACGGCTCTGCGGTTGCCAAGTACAACGGGATATTCGCTTTTTGTTGCAGATATTTTGCATAACTCATATAAATTCTATTACCGTTACCGTCAATGAGACCATATTTCTTCAATAAGCCTTCTCTCCAAATTTGTATTTACCGCAAACCTTGCAGCATTTTTACCATTTTTCAAAGAAAATCGCAATTTTTTCTTGATTTTTTTCACTTTCCGCACTTGACAAATCATTTTTATCTGTTATATTTATGTCAAAGCGATCGGAAAGTTTCCCCCATGAGGTTATGCTTTCTGTGGTGCGGTCATCGTCATGGGAGGTGAACGACTCCATATTTACATACCACTTAATGTCCTTATTTTCTAATCTTGCTTTATTGAAAGCTTCAAATCCAGAATGAATAGGAGAAATTATATTATCTGTAAAATCTAAAACAACTGATGTAAAACCATTTGCATTTTTGATATCATCATATTTTTTGCCATATATAATTTTATTTCCTTCTCTATATGAAAAATCTGGATCGGTTATAACATCAATATAAGTTTTAATGTTTCGTATTCTATCTATTTCAAAGCCATTCATTTCATTTTGTTTTATTTCACTATTCTTGACCAGTCGAATGGCATCTTCGGCAGAGGTTGCTTCTTCAATAAGTTTTCTCTCCAAATTTGTATTTGTCGCAAACTCTTGCGGAGACATTTTTACCATTTTTCAAAGAAAATCGCAAATTTTTTTTGATTTCCGCTTGCATTTCCCCAAACTTCACCTATAGTAGTAATGCCTTTTGGAGCAATACCCTGTTTCGCTGCTTCACTTGGATTGCGAGCGAGTAGACTATTCGCAGTCGAGGTCAGGTCGTTTTCCATTGCGGAGACGACCCAATTTCTTTTTTCTTGTTTCCAATTTAATGAAATAATTCATTTTACGCCCATTATCAATCACCGGAGCATTTTCGCCATTTTTCAAAGAAAATCGCAAATTTTCTTGATTTTTTCAAAAACTGGCTTGACATTTGTGCTTTCATCGATTATAATATTATTAGAGCTGTTCTTTATGGAGCTTGCCCCGGGGAATTGGACCCCGAATGCCGTTTCATAGAGTGCAGCTAATTTCATATTAATATATCTACCATAACCTGTTTTCAATTTATTAATAGCAGTATTATGATTTTCTTTTCCATAAATACTGCGAATAGAGTTTACAACATATTCAGAATTTTGTCTGCCTGGTCTTTGTTCCTTTTGGTCTATTCTTAATGCAATTATAACTGGATGATTATTTTTATCAGCAAGCAGGGTATAGATTTCAATACTATTTTCAGTATCACTATCCAAAATCATAACTGGCTGCATGCCGATGAAAAATGTTTGAGCGTGAGCGAACAAAGAAAAAACGAATGAAAATAAAAAAACAAATTACGGTATTTTTTTGCTTTGAAAAAATGCGAGAGGCGAAGTCATAAATTGGTCGAAGTGTACTTGAGGTACACGAGATGTCAATTTTAACAAGCCTATCCTTTTTTTCAAAGCAAAAAAAATGGTGGATCCAGACGGACTCGAACCGCCGACCCGGAGATTATGAGTCACCTGCTCTAACCGACTGAGCTATGGATCCACGTTAAAAGTATTGACTGCATAACGCTAAGTGGTACGCGAGGTGGGACTTGAACCCACACCCCGAAGGACCGGAACCTAAATCCGGCGCGTCTGCCAATTTCGCCACCCGCGCGCATTTTTGCAGTAATCTCTATCAATATAGTACATTTTTCAGAAAAATCAAATCATTTTTCAAATAAATATTTGATTTTTTTATTCTTGGGGTTATATTCTTATATATGATAGATACAGCGAAAGATTCGAAAAAACAAGTTGAAAGAGCCGTCATCATTGGGATTAAGCATCCTGAACAGTTGGAGAGCGAGGTTGATGAACACCTTGACGAACTGGCAGAGTTGGTGCAGAATTTGTCCATCAATGTTGTCGGCAGGGTTGTTGCACCCGTAAAAAATCCGGGTGTTGAGTTTTATGTCGGCAGCGGCAAAGCCCATGAAATTGTTGATTTGATGAAAAGTTTGGATGCTGATTCATTGATTTTCAATGACAGTTTATCTCCTTCACAGCAGCGAAACTGGGAAAAATTGAGCAAAGTCTGCGTGGTTGACCGTGAGGAGATTATTATTGATATTTTTGCTTCAAGGGCGATTACTCGTGAGGCGGTACTGCAAGTTGAACTTGCGAGGATGAAATATTATTTGCCGAGATTGAGCAAGGCTTGGACACACCTCTCCCGTCAGCGAGGCGGTGCGAAAGGTACTCGAGGCGAGGGAGAGACTCAGATTGAGGTTGACCGCCGAATGGTTAAGCGGGAGATTGCTCAATTGACTAAGGAACTCGCCGAGGTCAGGAAGCAGCGAAGCACCACTCGTAAATTGCGGGAACGTCGTTCGATTATTCACGGAGCGATTGTAGGCTATACCAATGTCGGCAAGTCATCGCTTTTGAAGGCATTATCGGGGGCGTCGGTTTTGGTGGAGGACAAATTATTTGCGACACTTGACCCGACTACGAGAAAGATAAAATTGCCGAATAATCAGGAAATTTTGCTGACTGATACGGTGGGGTTTGTGCGTGATTTGCCCCATGATTTAGTGGAAGCGTTTAAGTCAACTCTGGAAGAGGCAAAATTAGCAGATTTTTTGATTTTGGTTTTGGATATATCAAGTCCGATCCTTTTTGAGCAGTGGGAGACAACTTTGGATGTACTGCATGACTTGGGGGCAGAGGACAAAGATATTTTGGTCGTTTTGAATAAGATTGACAAAATTGATGCGGAGGATGAGGTTTTCGCAATCGCCAAATCACGATTGGTTGCCTCAAACGGAGTCTATATTTCCACAAAAACCGGACGGAATATGGATGATTTGATTAAGAAAATTTCCGAGATTGTTGATACTAAATTGTCACGAGTCAGAGTATCTCTGCCGCCGTCTCGCCATGACTTAATGGCATTTGCCCACAAAAATGGGGCGGTACTCAAGGAGGAGTATGACGAATTGGGTTATTTGCATTTGGAAATTAACATACCGGAAGAGTATTTTCATAAATTTGAACCGTTTATATTAGATAAATAAGAGAGAAGAAAACATGAAAAAAATTAGAGTAATCAGTTTGGTAGCATTGTTGGTTTTTAGCTGTATGACATTGTTTGCGAATGGCGGCAGCGCTAATGCGTGGGAAGAGTGGCGGCGTGGCTATGATTTGTTCCAAAAAGCCGACAAGGAGTTACAGAAAGGCAATATCAAAGAGGCTTTGCAGCTCTACAAAGAGTCCAGAGATTTGTATTTGAAAGTTCAGAAAGAGCGTCCCGACTGGAACCAGACAATTATTAAACGGCGTTTGGAACTTTGCGAGGAGCAAATCAGCAAAATTACTGCCCGTTTGTCTTCAAGTTCTCAAGCAACTTCCGATAGCGGGCAGGGGAGAATTATCAAAGTTCCGAAAGACGATGACCGAGGCAGCAAAAATGATTTGTCAAATAATGAGTATCGCCAGAAATACTTTGAACTTTTAGTCGTAGTTGAGAACTTGCGTAAACAATTGCGTGAAAAAAATGTTTCTAACCGCAATTTGGAGACTTTGATTAAAGAAAAGCAGATTTTGGAAAATAACTACAAGGCATTGCAGAAGCGTTTTGAGGAGTTGCAGGATAGTTCAGTCGGCGGAGTCGGTAGTGAAGAGTTTGATAATGTACAGAAACTTTTGATTGCGGAGAAACTGAAAGTTGAGAATTTAGAGAAAAAATTGAAGGTTCTTAATGAGGAATTGCGTAAAACTAATGCGACTAATCGCAGCAATGAAAATGATTTGACCGCCTTGAATAATGACAAAGTGAGATTGCAGAAATCCGTCGAAGCATTGCAGAGCGAACTCAAAAAATCAATCGAACTTAATGCAAAGCGCCGTGAGGAAATTAATGAAATTAAAGGAATTGTCGCCAAAAATTTGACTACCATTGATAACTTGAATGGCGAAATTGTTAAGTACAAGGAAGAAATTACCAAGCTTAATCGCTGGATTGAGGATTTGCAGAGCAAGCAGAATAATGCAATGCACGAGAAAGTTTTGGCTGAAAATCGCCAAATTAAACTCTTAAATGAGGAGATGTCAAAAAAATATGCTGAATTAAACAGCAATTATCAGGAAATTTCAGCAACTATTAAAACTTTGCAGTTGCAGAACAAGGATTATGTTGATACAATCGCATTGCTTGAGCGTCAGGCAAAAGCAACTTTGCAGGAGTTGAATAATTTGCGTGAACAGTATCTGTTGGAACAGAAAAATAGTAAATCTTTGCAGGAAGCTCACGCTAAATTGAAAGAGGAAAATAAGAAAAATTATGACAATTTGAATTTGCTTATTGCTAAAAATGAGGAATTGAACTTGAAGTTGAACAACAAAACAAGCAGTGAAGCATTGAGTTATAAGGAAAATCAGAAGATTCGTGAAGAATTGGAAAATCAGAAAAAACAGGTGGCTTTGACAGTTGATGCATTACAGCAGAATATTAAGAAACTGGAGCAGGAAAATCGGGAGTTGGTTGCTGAAAATAATACCCTCAAAACTCAAAAAATTGATAATAGTCAGAAATTCGTAATGAGTGATAACAAGGAATTGGAAAAATTAAAGGCCGATTACAAGGTTTTGAAGGAAAAATATGACTTCCTGTCAATGGAAATTGAGAGCTTGAGCAAACCGGTGGCAGAACTTGAAACTAAAACTGTGAATAGTGATGAAGAACTTAAAACTTTTTTGACCAATACTGCGGTAGAGGCATTGAGTGCAGATGATATAAATTCAAGTTGCTGGTACTTTGAGGAATTAACTAAACTTGATAAAACCAATATGGAGTACAAAACCTATTATTTGCTTTTGAAAGTCGCTTCCGACAGAAACGCAATCAATTCGGTGCTTGCAGACATCGAAAATCTCACCGATAGTGCAGAAAAACAGTTTGCTTTGAATTATATCGCTATTCAAAAGGGGGATAAAAAAGATTTGTCCGCAGCGTTGAACGGCAAAAAAGTGCTTAATGAGAAACTTTTTGAACTTGTCAAAACCAAAATCACTGCTAAATAAAAGTTTAATTATTCAGGAGAAGTGCAAAAGTGAAAAAAAAGTATTCTGATGAAATTGTTGTTATCGGTCATCGCAATCCTGATACTGACAGCGTGGCGGCAAGTTATGCTTTGGCGGAACTGAAAAAATCGCTGGGTATAAAAAATGTCGTTGCCGCCAGAGCTGGGTTGGTGAGCGAAAGAACAGAATATCTTTTTAAAAAATTTAATACCCCTTTGCCGCAGTTGAAAGTCGATGTCTATCCGAGAGTTAGAAATATTATGGATAGAGATTTTGCCGCATTGCATGAGAGTTCCTCCCTTTTTGAGGGAATAAAAATGCTTGAGCGGGCGAAATTGTCTCGTATCCCCGTTGTAGATCGCAAAAATCACTACAAGGGAATGTTGTCAATTTTCTCTTTGCTTGATTCGTTTTTGCATATCGGGAATAATAAAAATACCGCTTTGGTCGATCGCAATGTGATTTCATCATTGAATTTGATAATAGATGTGCTTGAGGGTGAGGCGGTTAGCCTTTTTGATGAAAAAAAAGAACAGAATTTTTCAGTTTTTGTGGCGGCGATGAATGAAGCGAGTTTCAGTGAGCATGTTCCTGCCGATAAACCGGAAGAATTAGCGATTATTGTCGGAGACCGCACCAATATTCACTTGAAAGCGATTCACTTGGGGATTCGTTTGATTATTGTTACAGGGTCAAAAGAGATTGACCCGGTGGTTTTGCAGGCGGCGAAAGACCGTCGGATTTCCATTATCAAAACACCTTTTGACTCTGCCACGGTGGTCAGACGATTGAAGTTGTCCTGCCCGATCGGGACTTTGATTCAGGACGATGTGCCGAAATTCCGCATGGAAGATGCATTAAGTGATATTCGGCATGTGGTTTTTGCGGATACGGATGATATTTTTCCGGTGGTAAATCGTTACGGTGATTTGATCGGCACTTTTGCTCGAGTGAATTTTGATAATCATCATGGTTGTAAATTAATTTTGGTTGACCATAATGAGTATGAGCAGAGTGTGAAAGGTATTGAGCAGGTGCAGGTGGTTGAGATTGTGGATCACCACCGCTTGAATCTGCCGCCTCAAACTAATACGATAAAAGTTACCAGTGATATTGTCGGCAGTACCTGTACTCTGGTTGGCGAAATGTTTTTGATGTACCAGCAGGCAATTCCGAAAAATGTTGCAGGAATTTTGCAGGGAGGGATTATTGCCGATACGCTGCTTCTGCGATCTCCCACGGCGACAGAGCGTGATGCGGCGATTTTGCGGATGTTGGAAAAAATTTCAGGGGTTAAATCCGAAGAGTTGATGAAGGAAATTTTCCAGCTCGGTTCAGTAATCGTCAATAAGTCACCGCGTGAATTATTTGCCACGGACTGCAAAACTTTTAAGCATCTTGATAATTATATTTTCAGTATTGCACAGGTTGAGGAACTCGGCTTTAATGAGTTTTATAATAAAAAGTCAGAGATTGTGCAGGCGGCTAAACTCTATACTCAAGAGGAGCATTTGGACTTTTTCGGACTTCTCGTTACCGACGTGCAGAGTGAAAATTCGTTGCTGCTATTGGTTGGCGATCATGAGATTTTGGAGAATATTCCCTACAAAAAACTTGAGGATAATCTCTATGATCTACCGGGTATTTTGAGCAGAAAAAAACAACTTTTGCCGCAAATTTTGAAACTGCTTGACACTTTGAAATAAAAATATTTCAGCGGCTGCTTAAAAAATAAGGTTTTAAAGATTTAAAAATTTGTAAATTTTATCTTTGGTGTTATATTTAATACAAAGTTTTTTTAATTTAAAATAAATAAAAGGAAAATAAAATGGCAAAAGAATTTAAACTTGAATGGGGATTCGGTGCGAACTTTTATCCGTCAACTGCAATCAATCAATTGGAAATGTGGCAGGAAGAATCTTTCGATGCAGAAACTATTGACCGTGAACTCGGTTTCGCTGAAAAAATCGGCATGACTTACATGCGTGTTTATCTGCATGACTTATTGTGGGAGCAGGATAGCGAGGGATTCCTCAAACGTATGGAGAAATATTTGGAAATTGCTGATTCACACAAAATTAAGACCATGTTCGTCTTTTTTGATGATTGCTGGAGTCCGGTTTTCGCACTCGGCAAACAGCCTGACCCGAAACCATTTACCCATAATTCAGGTTGGATTCAGTCGCCCGGTAACAAGGCGGCAGATGATTTGAGCCAGCGGCCGAGACTGGAAGCGTATGTAAAAGGGGTTTTAACTCACTTTGCTAATGATGAGCGAATTTTCCTTTGGGACTTGTACAATGAGCCGGGCAACGGTGCTTCAGGTGATCATGTAACTGTCTCTGCTTTGCGTGAAGAATTATCTTTCCCCTTGCTTAAAGATGTTTTTAAATGGGCAAGAGAGGTCAATCCGAGCCAGCCGATTACCGCTGCGCCGTGGTGCTATAACCGTGAGGGATTTTTCGCTATGAATAAGTTTATGTATGAAAATTCAGACGTTATTACTTTCCATTGCTATATGGACGGCGAAAATACCGAGAAGCGTATAAAAATGATTATAGATGAGTACGGCGATAAAAAACCGTTGCTCTGCTCTGAATATATGGCAAGAACGGCGAAAAGTACCTTTGAAGCATGTTTGCCGATTTACAAAAAATATAACATCGTTGCAATTAATTGGGGACTTGTTTCAGGTAAATCACAAACCATTTATCCATGGAGCTGGACTGAAGAAAAAGGTAAACCCGAATTTTGGTTCCATGATGTATTTAATCAGGATGGAACATTGCTTTACCCCGAAGAGGGAAAGGTTTTTGAGGCCGTTTTGAAGAAATAGTTTTGAAAGTAGATTAAATATCAATATTAAGTTGTCCAACTTTTTGGGGTCATGTCATTTGGTGGGGACTAACGCCGTCCCCACACCCCTACGCAAGGTCAGCGACCTTGACCAAAAGAGATGCGAAAATTTTTCAAATTTTCACATCTCAAAATTTTTCCTCACATCCGTGAGCGAAGGCAACAACTTTTTCAACCTCCTG
>JAFTJQ010000030.1 GCA_017456285.1 Lentisphaeria bacterium | reverse complement strand
AGCAACCAGCCATCAGGCTGGACGATTGTAATTTGAGTGGGTGCGATATGGCGGTTTGGTGATTGCTTCAATGTGGCAAAATTTTCAAGTTGTCCTCCCGCTTTTTTGCGGAATGACAACTTAAATCTTTTGCCACGAGTTGCCACACAACGGGGGAGATTGCCACTTGTCGCTAAATCGCTCCAAGCTACTCTCCCCCTTTGTATTCCCCCTCTTCCTTGCCGTTGACAGGACAAAAGTACGAATGTCCTCATAGCAGTAATCAACGTAATTTTGTCCTGTTAACGTTTTTTTTGAAAGCAGGTGTCGAGAGGCGAAAACTTTTTTGTTTAGGCGAAGTGAAATGAGCCAAAACTAAAATTAGGCGAAGTGAAACGAGCCAAAACTAAAAAAAAGTTGTTGCCTTCGCTCACGGATGTGAGGAAAAATTTTGAGATGTGAAAATTTTTAATTTTCGCATCTCTTCTTGGTCAAGGTCGCTGACCTTGCGTAGGGGTGTGGGGACGGCGTTAGTCCCCACAAAAAAACAATAACTTCGACCAACGTCCTCATGACCTTTAGACGGCAACTCCGGGCATCCTCGGCTGTCTCTACAACAAAAAAGCGTGTTGTTTTTTGCAAAACAACACGCCAAGGAGAATAGATTTATTCATCTATTTTAAGTTTTTATTGAATAGCATCGCCTTCTTCAAAAACAACACCGTTTACAGCGGGGTGAGCTCTATGACCGCCGAAATCCCACTTGGTATTTTCGCCGCCTTGGAGTTGTTTCTTGGTGAGTGCTTCGACGTGTCCGTCAATCATAGCGGCATTCGCTCTATTATTGTGGCGGCAGTGAACTGCTCGTTTAGAATTTGTTCCTACACCGTCAGACCACTGCATTTGATTATAACCGGTACCTACTGAATCGATAAAAAGAATAGTAGAGGTGGCAGATTTCGGCCAGTTTGCGGCACCGTAAAGTCCTGAATTGTCAACGAATTTTTCGATAAGCATAGGATCTGGTCTATTGAATGAACCGTAAGCACCGCTGATAAGGAAAAGAGTTGAATCACCGGCATATTTAGCACCTGAATGCCATGCCGGGCAAGCCAGCCAGCCTTGCGGAACAACATAATCTGCACGGTCAGTGGCGTTATTTTGAATATAACCCGCACGAGCAAGAATTTTCGGCCAAGCACCGCCATTGGTGTACTTAGTCTTGTCCAAGTCATTCGGGAGCAACATACCATTGTCGTCATTTGCATAGAGCATAACATATTGAGCACACTGTTTGAGGTTACTCTGACAACTTGCAGAACGAGCGGAAGCACGAGCTTTGTTGAGGGCGGGAAGCAACATTCCTGCAAGAATCGCAATGATTGCAATGACCACTATCGCTTCAATGTTGGTCAACCAATAAATATTTTTTTATCAAATATCAATATAAAATTGGTGATTTTTATACTGGTATTAATTAGAAAACCGTCTTAAACGTAAGGAGACAAAAATGAAAAAACTTTTTAATTTCACCCTCATTGAACTGTTGGTTGTTACTTCAATGGGAACCACTATAAATAGTATAGCAGATTGTTTTGTGTTTGTCAAGTGTTTTTATAAAAAAAAGTTTAAAAATTTTTATATTTTTGATTTGATTTTTATAATTACTATTGTAAATTAGAATTGAAACATAAATTCAGGCGAAAGGAGCAAATTATGGCGGAACCGATTATTAATAGTTATTTGAGAAAAATGCTTGAGCAGAAAGGCTCAGACTTGCACTTGTCCGTCGGCTGTCCTGCTAAATTCCGTATCAGCGGCAAAATTGTTCCTGCCGATGATCGTATTATCGATGCGCCTTTTATGGAGCGAATGCTCAAGGAAATTTGTGTCCCGGAATGGCGTTGGGAGCAATTTATTACTACACACGATTTGGACTTTGCCCATGAAATACCGGGGCTTGCCCGTTTTCGCTGCAATTACTTCTATAACTACTGGGGGCAGGGTGCGGTTATGCGACAAATCCCAAGTAAAATTTTGACTTTGGAGGATTTGAAACTTCCTGATATTTTGAAAAAGATTTGTACATTCAAAAGCGGTTTAATTTTAGTTACCGGCCCGACAGGTTCAGGTAAATCAACTACTCTGGCGGCGATGATTGATTACATTAATGACAATTACTCAAAGCACATTATCACCATTGAAGACCCCGTCGAGTTTGTTCATCAGAATAAAAAATGTACAATTGTTCACCGTGAAATCGGTATTCACAGTCACTCATTTCCGCAGGCACTTCGAGGAGCGATGCGTTCCGACCCCGATATTGTGCTTATCGGTGAGATGCGTGAACTTGAAACAATCCGATTGGGGTTAACCTGTGCGACGATGGGAATGTTGGTTTTCGGTACACTTCACACCAATAATGCTCCGAAAACAATTGACCGTATCATTGATGCTTTCCCTGCTAATGAGCAGGCACAGATTCGCACCATGCTTGCCGCCTGTCTGCAAGGGGTTGTTTCCCAGCTTTTGTGCCAAAAAGTCGGTGGCGGCCGTATCGCCAGCCATGAGGTATTGCTTTGGACTGACGGCTTGCCGAATACTATTCGCGAGGGTCAGATCAATAATATCAGAACTATTATTGAGTCTAATAAGGGTAATGGCATGCAGTCAATGGATGGCACATTGCAGAATCTCTATGACCAAGGTTTAATCAGCGGGGAAGAGGCGTATATGAAAGCTTCGGACAAGAAACTTTTTGAACACCTCATGCATAGTCAAACCGCAAATTAATTATGAAACAAATAAATAACAAAGACATTTTTTAGGGGAAATTAAAAATGGATGGAATAGATTATTTTTCGACACAATCGGTACAAATGCCGCAGAATGTGCCGTTTATGATTGAGAAAATGCAACAGTTGGAAGTTGTGGAAATGCATAGCCACGAATTTCTGGAAATTGTCTTCGTTGCGAGTGGAACGGCACATCACCGACACATTGACAGTCGAACCAATCAGGAGTACACCAATGATTTGATTCCGGGGGATATTTTTTCGATTCATACCCACGAGCGGCATTGTTACGAGAATTGCAAAAATTTGGTGCTTTACAATCTTTTTATTTTGCCGGAATTTTTTGAGAAATACCCGAATTTATCAAAATTAGAGGGGTATAATTTACTTTTGGGAGAGCGTAATGAGTTGCCGAGGACGGTTATGCATGTGCCGAGTAATTTGATGGCAAATATTTCGGTTTCGCTGGATCGGGCGATTAAGGAATTTCAATTGCAGCTGCCGTGTTTTGATTCGCTGGTGATTGCACTGGCAATAGATTTTTTGATTACGGCGATGCGGTCAAAAGAGGTCAATTATCGTGAGGTCGGAAGTGACCGAAAAATTTTGCTGAAAACTATCTCTATGCTTGAAGAAAATTATGCCGAGCAGTTTACTTTGAATCAATTGGCTAAAGTCGGTTACATGAGTGTCTCTTCTTATACCAAAAAATTTCGCATGGCATTAGGCATGTCACCGATGGATTATTTGATGAAAATTCGACTTTCAAAGGCGAAAGAGTTGCTGACAACTACTGAATTGTCCATTACCCATATTGCCGATAAATGCGGATTCTGTACACCGAATTACTTTATTAAACTTTTTCATCGGGAATATCAGATAACTCCGCTCCAGTATCGCAAAAAAGAGCGGTAATAATAATTATTATTATCGGTGCGACTCAAAAGTTTTTTTGATCTGCTCAAGCGTGATCGGTTTAACCAAAACGCCGTTAAAAATGTGCAGATTGAGCTTGTCCTTTAGTGACATGTCATTCAAAATTACATAAATCATAATGTCAAATCCGTAATGGATTCGCACCTCTTTGGCAAATTCAATCGCATTCATATTCGGAAGTGCCAGATTTGCCAGAATTATATCGACTTTGCAGTTTTTCAGATACTCCAAAGCACTGTTCGGAGTGGTGGTAACTCGCACATTGTAGTTGAGTTTGGTAAATGTCAATGCCAGAACATTGCAATTATTTATCTCATAATCAACAATTAAAATCGACATTTTTTTCTGTCCGATAATTGCATTGTGAGAATCAAAAGAGCTTGTCATTGCTGTAATTGCTTGATTATCAATAATTTCTGTATGCGTGTCGTTCTTTTGGGTAAATAGATTAGTAATATCCTGAATTATTCCTGAAATTATATTAGGGTTTTCATTTTTGCAAATTATCTGGCGGAAATATCTTAAGTCGGAATAGTAATTGGAGCGATAGATAATTTCCATGCTATGCTCATCGCCGGACAGGAAATTTTTTACTGATTCTTGATAATTTGCCAAGTCATCAGGAGCAATCCATTCATTGTCGGCATAAGCGGTGCGGTCAGAGTGAAAAGCCCAGAAATGGCTTAAATTAGCGGAGCCGGAAATTTTGCCGTTAACTGAATTTTTTCTAAAATAGCACAAATTTGCCAAATTGATTGTCTCATTGAGAAGTTTATTTTCTTCGGAGATGCTTTTGATTTTCTCAAAATCTCCGCTTACATCGAGGAATGACAGAATAACTCCGCTCACACTGTTATCTTCCGCAAAAATCGGATTTGCCGAACTTAAAATCTCTTTTTTTTGATTGTTGCAACAGATGATGGTTCGGGGGATTTTATTGGAGATAACACAGCCATTCTCCAGCACTTTGTCAATGATGAAACGGGAGTTTTTGTCTTTATCGGAGTGGGTGAGGGTAAAAATTTTTGAGTAATGTTTTTTTACCATATCCTGAAGTTCAAACTCGGTAATGCTGCTTGCCTGTGTATTGGCAAATTTGATTATACCATTGCGGTCAGTAATGATTATACCAGACCGAATTTTATCCATAAGCAATTGAAATTCAGGGTGTTGCAAAATTGAATCATGATTGTTATTTTGCTGTTTTGAGCGTATCCGATGTTGAGCGGCATAGATCGCAGTAATGATGATAAATAATAAATTAAGTGCAAAACTCGTATAAATTAAGCCCTTTAATTCGTGGATTGCCGCTTGATTGTGGTGCATTTTATAGAGTATATCAATTAAAATTACACTATTAAAAAAATAGTATATCAATAGCAGATAGAAAAAATTGTAATTTTTTTTTGCCATGTTTCATGCCTCCGATACCACTGTATAATAGTTTAGCACATAAAAGTGAAAATGGCAAGAGCAAAAGATAAAAATTATCGAAATTTTTTACAAAAAAAGCGAGAGCGGTAAAACACTCTCGCTGAAAAAGTTATTTGATTATTTTTACTTTCAACGGCGGAAAACCATTGAACTCCACTGAACAGTAACTTGCAGTGTACGCTCCCGTGGTGAGCCAATAAACTCTGTCACCTGCTTTTAGGTAACTCGGCAGGGGATTGCGATACTGCTCGTACATGACGTCCTGACTGTCGCAGGTTGGACCCGCGATGATGAAGTTATTGGTCAAATCGCCTCGTCCTTCGCAGTACAACGGATACTTGATACTCTCCTCCCAAGTTTCGGCAAAGCCATTGAATTTGCCTGCATCGAGGTAGACCCATTTGTCCAAACCGACACTTGATTTTTCTGAAATCAGCACGACTTCGGTTACGAGGACGCCTGCTTCAGCAACTAAACTTCTGCCCGGTTCGAGGATAATTTCAGGCAATTCATCGCCGAAGTCCTCATTGAGGTAACGGGTAATTTCGTCCGAATAGACCTCCATTTCATTGATTCTGGAGATGTATTTTGCCGGGAAACCACCGCCCATATTGATCATTTTGAGTTTAATATTTTGAGTTTCCAAGTAGTCAAAAATGTAGCGTACTTTGGCAATCGCTGAGTCCCACGCTCCGATGTCACGCTGCTGTGACCCGACATGGAATGATATTCCGTACGGTTCAAGCCCTAACTCTGCGGCAAGCATAACCAAATCAATTGCCATGTCGGGGTGACAACCGAATTTGCGGGATAACGGCCACTCGGCAGTCTCTCCGCCCTCGGTTAAAATACGGAAGAAAACCTTTGAATTAGGAGCGTATTTTGCCAAGTTTTTAATATCCGCCTCGCTGTCAGTTGCAAAAAGCCGCACTCCCTTATCGTAAGCGTACTTAATGTCTTTAGCCTTTTTGATAGTGTTTCCGAAACTTAAGCGGTCAGGAGAAATCCCAAGTGACAGCACCTTGTCCAATTCATAGATTGAAGCAATATCGAAGCAAGCTCCCAAGGCACGGAGCAGCTCCAGAATTTCTGTTGCCGGATTTGCCTTTACTGCGAAATAGATTTTCGCAAAGGGGAAATACTCCTTTAATTCAGCATATTTTCTTTCTACAATGTTTAAGTTAACTAACAAACACGGAGTTTCCAGTTTGTCCGCTTCACTACGGAAAAGCTTCCATTCAGCTTCGCTGTAGTAATCATGCACGTTGATTCGCATAATGCCCTTTTCCCTTTCAGGGTTGCAAAAAAATTCGTGTATAACAGGCAAAATTCTCTGCCTGAAAGCAAAATACCTTCGGTAAACTACTTAAACTCTTCAAAGAACGCCATTTATCAAGTTCTTCTCTAAAAAAATTTACCGTCGGAACAACATAATTTTTTATTGTAAGGACAAAAAATACTGCATTTTTTGAATTTTGCAAATAAGATTTTGATTTTTTTTGAAAAAAATATTGATTTTTTTAATAATTGAACTAAATTTATAGTGATACAAATAATTTTTGAACAACTTAAAATAAAAGGATTTTTTTATTATGGCAATGTGGGGTGGCAGATTCAGTGAAACTACATCGCAGAGTGTGGCGGATTTTTCGGAATCAATCTCTTATGATCAGAGATTATATAAATTTGATATTCAGGGGAGCAAGGCTCATGCGGCAATGCTCGGAGCAAGCGGAATTATCCCTGAAGCAACAAGCAAGGCGATTATCGAGGAACTGGATAAAATTCTGGAACGAATCGAAAAGGGTGATTTTGAGTTTAAGCAGTCACTTGAGG
Source organism: Lentisphaeria bacterium (assembly GCA_017456285.1). Lineage (GTDB taxonomy): Bacteria > Verrucomicrobiota > Lentisphaeria > Victivallales > Victivallaceae > RGIG5270. Next base: position 37,671 of record JAFTJQ010000030.1, on the reverse strand, counting down.
ATATTCACATGAATATCGAGAGTGCCTTGATTGATAAACTCGGCAACGAGGGTGCGAGAGTGCATTCCGCACGTTCACGCAATGACCAAGTTGCTCTGGACATCAGACTTTATCTGCGTGATGAGATAAAAAACATTGTCGAATTGCTGAAAGAGTTTCAAAAAGCATTGGTTTTCCAAGCAGAACAGAATATTGATACTATTATGCCGGGATTTACCCATTTGCAGCATGCACAAGTGGTATCATTTGCCCATCACCTTTTAGCTTATGTTGAGATGTTTTCACGGGATATTGAGCGATTGGAAGATTGTGCGAAGCGAATTAATGTTCTGGTGCTTGGTTCAGGTGCGATTGCGGGTACTACCCTCCCGATTGACCGTGAAATGGTCTGCAAACTCTTGAATTTTGAGCGGGTAAGCCGAAACAGTATGGATGCGGTGGCTGATAGAGATTTTGCAATTGAATTGGTTAATGCGTTGGCGATTTTTACCATGCATTGTTCAAGATTGTCAGAGGATATTATTCTCTGGTGTTCGCAGGAATTTAACTTCATTGAACTCGGGGACGCTTTCTGTACCGGTTCAAGTTTGATGCCGCAGAAGAAAAACCCCGATGTGGCGGAAATTACCAGAGGCAAAACTGCCAGAGTTTACGGGGATTTAATGGCACTTTTGACCATGTGCAAAGGCTTACCTTTGACCTATAACCGTGATTTGCAGGAGGATAAAGAGGCGATTTTCGATGCAATTGATACTGTTAAGAAAATTTTAAGCGTCTATCCGCCGATGCTCGGAACTCTGACTCCCAAAAAGGCGAATATGGAAAAAGCTGCAAATGATCCTGCTTTGATGGCGACTGACATTGCAGAGGAATTGGTCAAACTCGGAGTGCCTTTCCGTAATGCCCACCATAGAGTAGGCTCATACGTTAAGTATTGCAAGGATAATGGCAAAAACCTTGACGAGTGTACATTGGAAGAAATGCAGATTACTATTCCTGAAGCAACTGCCGAATTTCTCACCCTCTTTGACCCGCGAAAGAGCGTTGCCAAACGCAATATTGTCGGAGCAACAGGTTTTGAACAGGTGGCAAAACAAGTAAAATTCTGGCAAGATAAACTTAAATGATAAGTCAAACATCGATAATTATTTTCAGCAAAAAACCGTATCAGGAGTCGGACTTAATTGTAAATGGGATTACTCCTGATTACGGCAGAATTTCATTGCTGCTGCATAGAGGCTTGAAGATTGCTGAAAAAAAATTCCCATCCTGTGATATTTTTCAGGAATTTGACATCATGTTTGATGATCGGGCAGGGAATTCCAATATTTTTAAGCCGACGGAGTTTGAATTAGCTACGGATTTCAGTTCAATTGCCGAAAATGCTAAAAATTTTAAGTTCATCGGCAAAATCGGCAGTTTTTTAATGAAAAATGTTCAGGAGAGTTTACCTGCCCCGTTTCTGTATGATACTTTGAGAAACGTGATGATTCAATTGATTATCGGGGATGAGACCGATGGAAAGTGGTCATTAGTGCAGTGTGCGGTGGCAATTAAAATGGTTTTTCTCTATGAAAATGGACTTTTGCCGAGTGAGGGGACACCTGAACAGCAGGAGATTATCGAGAATATCATCAGTAGTGCGATTGAGGGGACTTTGCTCCCTGAATTGCCTCAACAATACTACACAAGTTTGAATCAGTGGCTTGACGCGCTTTTTGATTACCATAAAATTCAAAAATAGCATTTGTTGACTTATGCTCTGCAATTTCAAGTTAAAAATGCGATAATTCAGAAAGAAAATAACCTAAAATGATCTATTATGACCAAGAATTCGGAGAAGTTGAAGTTATTTTCAGCCGCCGAAAGAGCATTTCAATCGGAATTAAAGTTGATAGTTCACAAGTTGTAATTAAAAGTGGTATTAAACTTACCAAGTCAGAAGTTGTCGATTTAATTACACGGCATCGTGACTGGTTGCGGAAAAAAATGGCGAAAATCAATCGCTCTGCCGAATATAAGCACACATTTACTCTCGGAGATAATTTTATGTATTTGGGGCGAAGTTATCCACTGATTGAGGGGGAGCGAGCGATATTCAGCGGAGTGGCATTTGAAGTAACGAATTTGCAGGATACGGCTCAAGTTAAGTTGGAATTGGAGCGAATTTATCGGGAATTAGCAAGAAATTATTTGGGGTGTCACTTAAAATTTACGGCAAATAAATTCAAAATAAGTTATAATCAAATGCGAATTACAAGTGCTTCAACTCGTTGGGGTTCATGCACTTCCAAAGGTAACATTAATTTTCCGTGGAATTTGATAATGTGTCCCGAGGAGTTAGTTGATTATGTGGTTTGCCACGAACTTGCACATCGCTTGCAGATGAATCACTCTGCGGAGTTTTGGCGTGAAGTTGAGCGGATGTGTCCGAATTATCGGGTTTTTCGTAAGCTGCTTAAATTAAATTCATTACTCTATGCGAATTTTTAGAAAAACAAGCCATATTGATAGTTCGCAATAAAAAAGAGCAGGAAATAAAAAAATAGCAAAAAAAATACCGAAGAAAAAATTCTTCGGCATTTTCTCTCAATAAGCCTTTTAACGGCTTATTTTTTCTTATGACGCATAGCTTTCAACTGCTTTTTGCGTTTGTGCTTAGCAATTTTTTTGCGTCTTTTCTTTTTTAAGTTACCCATAATTAATTCCCTTACTTTAGAGTATATTAAATACTATGTACTTTTTAATTCTAAATGCACATTATATAATGTAGCACACTTTTGAAAAAATTCATCCCCTAAAAGTAAATTTTTTCAAATTTTTATTCCAAAATGATGGATTTGTAATCTTTTCCCGGCGGAATCATCGGCAAAACATGCTCTTCATAACCGGTATTGACATCCAAAAGGAATGGCCCCGGAGTTGCAAGCATAGTTTTAATTGCCTCTTCCAAATCCTCAATTTTGTCGACATAGAGTGCTTTAACTCCGTATCCCTCGGCAATTTTTACGAAATCGGGATAAGTTCTTTCGCCGATACAGACATCGCCGTGATCGCAGTTATTGCAATCGTGTCCCTTTACGCCGCAAGAACCTTTGCAATTACCAAGTACGGTATTGCCGCGGTTGTGGTTATAGAAGCGGTCTTCCCACTGGCAAACCATACCCAAGTGCTGGTTATTGAGAATAATCATTTTTACATCAAGTTCCTCGATTTTCAACGTACCGAGTTCCTGAATATTCATCTGGAAAGACCCGTCGCCGTCAATATTGATAACCAATTTGTCGGGTCTGGCGGCTTTTGCTCCCATTGCAGCAGGAAGTCCGAAGCCCATTGAACCGAGTCCGCCGGAAGTAAGCAATTGACGGGGAAAACTGTATTTGTAATACTGTGCTGCCCACATCTGATGCTGTCCGACACCGGGAACGATAATTGCTTCACCGTCGGTCAAACGGGCGAGTGTCTCCATAACATATTGCGGCTGAATACGATCTGACTTTTTCTTGTAAGTTTTCGGGAAAGATGTTTTCCACTCGTTGATTTGCTTAAACCAATTGCTGTATTCTTTGTAGATCGGTTTTTCATTGAGTTTAACCAAAGTCTTTTTGACATCGGCAACTACACCCAAGTCGGCAAACTTATTTTTGTTAATTTCAGAATCGTCAATATCAACGTGTACAATTTTCGCATATTTGGCAAAGTTCTGCGGATTACCGGTTACACGGTCATCAAATCTCGCTCCGAGGCAAAGCAGTAAATCGCACTCATTTGCCGCATAGTTTGCGTAATAAGTTCCGTGCATGCCGAGCCAGCTTAAACTCAATTTGTGGTCATCAGAAATCGCACCTACGCCCATCAAGGTTGTGGTTACGGGAATATTGTATGATTCAGCAAATTTTACCAATTCATCAGCCGCTTCCGCCATAATGATACCGCCGCCTGCGTAAATGCAGGGTTTCTCTGCTTTTTCAATCATTGCTCTGATTGCTTCAATATCACTATCCGCAGGGTCGTCAGTCAGAATATAATTATCCAAATCCATTGCAGAATCAAAATCCACTTCGACAGTCTGCTGCTGAATGTTTTTCGGAATGTCGATTACCACCGGTCCCGGACGTCCGCTCTGTGCCAAGAAAAAGGCTTCTTTGAAAATTCTCGGCATATCGGCTGCATCCATAACCAAGTAACTGTGCTTAACAATCGGACGGGTCATGCCGATCATGTCAGTTTCCTGAAAAACATTTTTCCCAATCAATGTCGATGCAACCTGTCCGGTAATAAATACTGTCGGAACTGAATCCAAATAAGCATCAGCAATACCGGTAATTAAATTTGTTGCACCCGGACCGCTGGTTGCCATTGCCACGCCGACACGACCTGTTGCCCGTGCGTATCCTCCCGCAGCAAATGCACCGCCTTGTTCATGGCGGGGCAAAATAACTCGAATTGAGGACCGTGACAAAGCTTGATGTAATTCAATCGCAGTTCCGCCCGGATAGGCAAAAACAGTCTCTACCCCCAGTTTTTCCAAACAGCGGATAGCAATTTCATTGCCTCTCATAGTCTCTAATTTTTCACTCATATTTTTCCTCAATGTTATCATTTTTCTCAAATAAATACATCTAAAACATCATTTAATATAATGTATTATCCATTTTTTTCAAGTTTTGACTTGAATTTTTTGTAATTTATATTATAATATAGTACTATGAAAAGCAAATATGAACAATTTTCGGCAATATTTATTGCCATTACAGACATTAGTAACCGGATTCGTTAGTCTTCGGAGAGCGGCGGAATCCGGATAGGTTTTTAATTTCTTTTCTCCGATTTACATAACTTAATAATTTTTTATAATCTGATCAATAAATTTTAACAAAAAAGGTTTTTATGAATAACAAGACAAATTTTAATAAATGTGTGGAAATACTTGACACTACTTTGCGTGACGGTGAACAAACACCCGGAGTGGCTTTTGCTCCTGCAGAGAAATTGGCAATCGCCCAAATGTTGATAGGAACATTGAAAATCGACCGTTTGGAAATCGGTTCAGCACGAGTATCTGACGGCGAAAAAGTTGGGGTCAAAAATATCATTGACTGGGCAAAGTCAGTCGGCAAGCATGAAGCAATGGAGATTTTAAGTTTCGTTGACGGCGGTAAATCGATTGATTGGGTCAAATCCGTTGACGGCAAAGTGATTAATTTGCTGACCAAAGGTTCAAAAGCTCACTGTGAAATTCAGCTCAAAAAGAAGCCGCAAGACCACTTTGCAGATGTTAAAAAAGAGATTGAATATGCCGTTGAGAACGGACTTAAAGTCAATTTGTATTTGGAGGACTGGACTAATGGAATGCAGAACTCCAGAGATTATGTTTTTGATTTTATGACCGCACTTGCTGAACTTCCGATTGAGCGGATTATGCTGCCCGACACCCTCGGAGTGGCAAATCCTGACAGTTTGACAGAGTATTTAACTTGGATGTATCAGAATTTTCCGAGTGTTCGATTGGACTTCCACGGACACAACGATTACGGTCTGGTAAGTGCTAATTCTCTGGCGGCAATCAAGTGCGGAATTAATGGTATCCATACTACTATCAACGGGTTAGGAGAGCGGACAGGTAATCAGCCTTTGTCGCAGTTGGTGGTTATTATCAATGATATGACTGATCGCTGCTGCAATGTGGTGGAGAGTGAACTTTTTGCCGCAACCAGTATGGTGCAGAATATTTCTGGTAAGCGATGCGGTTGGAATGTACCGATTGTCGGAGCGGATGTTTTTACCCAGACCTGCGGAGTACATGCTGACGGGGATAAAAAGGGTAACCTCTATGTCAATAAACTTCTTCCCGAGCGATTCGGGCGTCATCGCAACTACGCTTTGGGCAAATTGAGCGGCAAAGCATCTTTGGACAAAAACTTGGAAGAGCTTGGTATTGAACTGGATGCAGAGATCAAAGTTAAGGTGCTTCAGGAGATTATCCGCTTCGGTGACAAAAAGAAGAGCGTTTCTGCCTCTGATTTGCCGTTTTTGATTGCCAATGCACTTAAAACTCCTTTCCACAGCAAACTCAAAGTTATTGATTACCGTGTGGAAAACGGCTTTAATAAGATTCCTAACGCTGTGGTCAAAATTAAGTACAATGACCAAATTGTTGAGAATAAGGCAACCGGTGACGGCGGTTACGATGCTTTCGTCAAAGCAATGCGGAAAAATTTGAAGCAGCTCGGAATGACGATGCCCGCATTGCTTGATTACGAAGTGCGTATCCCCCCCGGCGGTAAAACTGATGCTTTGGTTGAAACTACAATTACTTGGGATGTGATAAAGGGGCATAGTTTTTTGAGTACCGTCGGAGTTGACAGCGACCAGATGGTGGCGGCGATTATCGCTACTGAAAAAATGTTGAATTTGATAATGCAGGATGAGCAGTAAAATGAAAAAAATTGTAAAAATGTTTGTTGCATTATTTGCAATGTTGTTAATTGCAGGATGCTTGAGTGTGGATATTCAGACAACTGCTGAATATGAGCCGACGGTGGATATTCCTAAATATAACAAGGCTTCTGAAGTGCCGTATGAATATACGGTTTTCGGAGTTTGTTCAGTTGAGGGAAATTATCAGGATTATTCACTTGATGACCTCTACCGCAAGGCATTGATTGAGGGCGAGAAGCATGGGGCTGATGCGATTTTGATTAAATCAATCAGGGTTATTCCGCACGGCAGATCGGTAGAGTTTAATCCGACCTTGAATATCATCGGAGCAACCGAGGGCGGCAATAATTTAGATTGGGAGGAAATCAATAAAGATTTCGACGGCGGTTACGGAAGTATTCGCAATAGAAATATCGGAACAATTCCTAATTACGACCGCATTATTCAGGCGGAGTTTATCAAGTTTACGCTTGATGACAATGGCGAATTTGTGAATAAAAAGAATCAGAAAGATATTGACGGGGAGGTTGTTAAGTAATTATGCAGGAACAAGTTGTGAAAATTTTGCAGTTTATCGGAGAGGATCCGAATCGAGAGGGATTAATTGATACTCCGAAAAGAGTGGAAAAAGCATATCAGTACTTGACTCGCGGCTATCACCAGAAATTGGAAGAGGTGATTAACGGAGCGATTTTTGAAAGCGAATCAGATGAAATGATTATCGTTCGTGATATTGAATTTTACAGTTTGTGTGAGCATCACATGCTGCCGTTTTTTGGGAAATGCCACATCGGTTATATTCCGCAGGGAAAAATTTTCGGAGTAAGTAAACTTGCAAGAATCGTCGATATGTTTGCCCGCAGATTGCAAATACAGGAGCGTTTAACCACCCAAATTGCGGAAACAATTATGGAAACCATTGGTGCAGAGGGGGTTGGAGTTGTTTGTGAGGCACAGCATTTGTGTATGAGAATGCGTGGAGTGGAGAAGCAAAATTCAGTTATGACTACAAGTTCCATGCTTGGTTCATTTCGTCGAGAAGCATCAACACGTCAGGAGTTTTTGCGACTTATCAAAGGGTAAATTACTATGCGTCTTTTAGTTCAGCGTGTTTCTCACGCCCAAGTGAGTGTTGATGGGCAAGTTACCGGTAAAATCGGTGAGGGGTTACTGGTTTTAGTCGGAGTTACCCATAGTGATACAATTGCCGATGTGGAGTATTTATCGGAGCGTTGTGTGAAGTTGAGAATATTTAATGATGAAGAAGGCAAAATGAATAAGTCGCTTTTAGATGTCGGTGGCGGAATGTTGATTATTTCTCAATTTACCCTCTATGCCGATACTCGCAAAGGTAATCGTCCCGGGTACAGCGATGCGGCAAATCCTGAGTTGGCTAATGATTTGTACGAGAAATTTATTGCGAAAATTGCCGAGAAAAACATCGAGTACGGTTGCGGCGTTTTCGGAGCTGATATGGATGTGGAGTTTTGCAATCAGGGGCCTGTAACAATTTTGCTGGAGTCTAAAAAATGAGCAGAAAACGTGTAGCAATTCTCGGCAGTACCGGGTCAATCGGAAAAAATGCGATTAAAGTTTTGCGGAATTTGCAGGATGATTTTGAGATTGCAGTTTTAACTGCCAATAGAAATTTTGAAGTCCTTGCCGAGCAGGCTAATGAATTTAAGGTGAAAAAATTGGTCATGGCGGATAAATCTGCTGCCGGGGAGTTGCGTTCTCTTGTTTCTGATGATACTCAAATTTATTCAAGTGAAAACTCTGCAAGTGAACTTATTATCAATGAAAATATCGATATTGTTCTGTGTGCCATAATCGGTACTGGCGGATTTATCCCGGTTTTGAATGCGATTAAGCATAATAAAAGAATCGCCCTCGCCAGCAAAGAGGTCATGGTCATGGCAGGTGAATTTATTAATCGGGAGTTGCTTAAGCATCCTGCAAGCATGATTATTCCTGTTGACAGCGAACACTCTGCATTGTTTCAATGTCTGCAAGGACGAGAAATTGATTGCGTAAAAAATTTGATTTTGACCTCATCAGGCGGGCCTTTCAGCAATTTTACGCTGTCAGAAATGGCACAGGTAACGCCTGAAATGGCATTAAAACATCCGGTTTGGTCAATGGGGACTAAAATTACAATCGATTCTGCCAGCATGATGAATAAGGCATTGGAGGTTGTTGAGGCTCATTACTTATTTAACTTGGCGGCGGAGAAAATTCAGGTGCTTGTCCACAAGGAGGCAATAATTCACTCTATGGTGGAGTTTAACGATAATTCCAATTTGGCATTGCTATCTAATCCGTCAATGGAATTGCCGATACAGTACGCATTGACTTACCCCAGAATTTGTGCAGGCAATGTAGCGCCTTTGAATTTGGCAAAAATGGGGAGTTTGAGCTTCGCCGAGGTGAATGAAACAGTCTTTCCATCATTGGAGTTTGCGAGAACGGCAGTTCGAGAGGGCGGAACGATGGGAGCAATCATGAATGCCGCTAATGAAGAGGCAGTTAAACGCTTTTTGAGGGGAGAGATTGCCTTTCCCGATATTTGGAAAATCGTTGATCGGGTTATGGCGAAAACCCCGAAGTTACCGCAAGATACTCTGGAGAGTATCCTTGAATCTGATTCTGCCGCCCGTCGAATTGCTTCGGAAATTTAGGTAATAAATTGCGGTGAAATATCGCTAATTAAATTTTTTTTGGGGGGGGAAAATAATTTATTTACGATGCCCAGCCTCAAGAATGGGTAACCCTGCTTCAGTCGGCACATAAATTACATCCTGCTGATTTTCGGTTAATGCTTGAATCCATAAATAACGAAGATAAGCTTCATTTTCTTTCAAACTGTCGCCGATAATTCTATTTGCTTTGGCAATACCCTCTGCACGAATAACTTCTGCCTCTGCTAATGCTTTGGCGGAATCTTTTTTTGCTTCTGCTTCCTGAACGGCGATTTTGCGATTTTGTTCTGCTCGTGCCAATTCAGCCTGTCCCTTCAATCCTTGCTGCCAGACTTGATATTTGGGGACACCGTAAAGTAAAGCAAATAACAGTACGACAGCGACACTAATTACGGTTATTAAGTTTTTGTTCATAAATACCTCCAAGGTTTATTTGATTGTAAAGCTTTGAATCTATGGAGAATAATATAACATTTTTGAAGTAATTTTTCAAATTTTTTTTCTGTTTTTTATAAAAAATCAGCGAAAGTTATATTGTATCAAGGATTTGTCGCGGGGGGGGGAGAATTGGTTTGCTCTTTTTTGTCTGTATTGATTTGAAAAATATTTTTATATGCTGTTTTGCATAACTTTACAAAAATAATTATTTTATCCAGAAAATCTATTCCCCTATTTGCAAATAAAAAAATAAATGCTATATTTACCATATATAAATTATTTATTAGAAAATTGGAGATTTTTACTGCAATGGATTTAAAAATTGAAAATAATAAAATATATTCACCATTGAGAAATAAGTGGTTAGTGTTGACACCGGAAGAACAAGTTAGACAAAGTTATATTTGTCGCTTAGTTAATGTATATGGCTATGATCTTGAACAAATTGGCGAAGAACTGAAAGTTAATAACTCTCATCGTGGACAAGGCAAAGCAAGAGCTGATATTGTTGTATGGAAATCAAAAGAGGACAAACAAAAAGCAAAAGCAGCATTTATTGTTGTTGAATGCAAAGCTGAAACCGTAAAAATTCGTCAAGAAGATTATTACCAAGGTGCTAATTACGCTGCTTGGTCAGGAGCAAGTTTTTTTGTTACTACAAACGAAAAAGAAACCAAATTTTTCCGTGTCGATAAAGATTCAATGCCAAAAGATTTAGACGAAATTATTGATATTCCGAATGCTTCAATTATTAATGATGAAAAGAAAATCAATAAATTGCTTGCTCAAACTAAAGCTTTCTCCAGAGATGAATTTGCTAAACTACTATTTAAATGCCATTGCATTATTAGAAATAATGACAAATTATCACCTGAAGCAGCTTTTGACGAAATAAGTAAAATCTTATTTATGAAAATAAGATACGAACGCAATCCGGATGAGGATGTTTTATTTTCTCTTGAGAAATTCCGACGTGATGAAAAACATTTTGAAAAGAATATAAAAAAACATCTTCCAATAGAAGCTCAAATCCCTTATATGCAATATTTATTTAAAGCAACTAAAGATGAATTTGCAGAAGACAAACTTTTTGATTCTTATGAAACAATAAAAATCAAACAGTATAGTTTCGAACAAATTGTAAAAGAATTGGAAAAATATAATCTATCTGCAACATCTGATGATGTTAAAGGTATCGCTTTTGAACAATTTTTGGGAACTACATTTAGAGGTGAATTAGGCCAGTTCTTTACACCTCGTACAATTGTAGATTTTATGGTTGAAATACTTGATCCTCAAGAGGGTGAAACAGTTTGTGACCCAACTTGTGGCTCAGGGGGCTTTTTAATCAAATCTTTTGAATACATAAGAGATAAAATAGAAAAAGATGTTGAAAACTACAAAAAAGAACTAAAAGCACAATTTTTCAATGAAGATTACGAAAAACTTTCTGAAAAAGAACAAATTGAAGTTAATGAAAAATATAGTGAAATCTTAAGAAAATTAAATTCCGATATTAACGTACCGAATAAATCTTATTCAAAACAAACTGATGCAGAAAAGTCTAGAAGAATTTCAAAATTATCTTCAAGCTGTATTTATGGCTCAGATGCGAATCCTCGTATGGCAAGAACTTCAAAAATGAATATGATAATGCACGGAGATGGTCATGGTGGAGTTCATCATCATGACGGACTTGTTAATGTTAATGGAATTTTTGAAGAAAGATTTGATGTCATTTTGACTAATCCCCCGTTTGGCTCAAGAATTGAAAAGGACTATAAATTGAGCGAAACAGACAAAGATATTGATGTGATATTGGACTTGTCTCAAACTGATAAAAAGTCAATAGAGCGTCAAATCAATGCTATTGAAGATCAATATGCTCAAGAAAGACTGATGCACTATTACGAGCGATATGGTGTTGAATATCTGCAAAGATTAAACGAGCTGAATCGGGATATTGAAGATAAAAAAACTGTATTGTCCAGATTCGATTTAGGAAAATCCAGCAGTCTTACAGAGGTTTTGTTTATGGAAAGGTGCCTGAAGCTTCTCAAAAAAGGTGGAAGAATGGGCATTGTTCTGCCCGAGGGAGTCTTGAATAATTCCAATCTTCAGAAAGTCCGAGACTACTTTGAGACAAAAGCCAAAATTCTTTTGATTACCTCAATTCCTTCTGATGTATTTATTGCTTCGGGAGCGACAATCAAACCAAGTTTGTTGTTTTTCAAGAGATTTACAGAGGAAGAAGAAAAGCAATATGCTGAAATCAGAGCCAAAGTCCAAAAAGAAATTGAAGAAAAATACTCTGATGAAATTGCTGAAGCCAAAGAGCAACACGCAGAAAATAAGCGTGAATTAACAAAAGCTCTGAAAGAAATCTCCAAGAAGATAGAGAAAGAGTTTGAAACAGCTGGAAAAGATAAAATTAAAGAGCTTTTTGATTACGAAATCCCGATTGTGGAGGTAGAAAAAGCTGGTATCACTACCACTGGGGCAAAATGTGAAAATCAGTTAGTAGATGTCGTTAAAGAGTTTAACGAATATAAAAAATCGACTGTACTGTGGAAGGAAAATAAAGTTTCTATTTCGTACAAAATAGAAAATGATAATTTGATCCGGATAACCGATGGTAAGGAGCAGATTATCAATGAATAACAATTTTCTCTATCTGAATTTCATTAATTTCACCGATGTTTCGTTATGGGACTTCAAAAGGTATGCCGCGCAGAAATTTGCATCGAGTTATCCCATTGTAAAATTAGGTGATTACATACAAGAGGAAAATACAAAGGTCAAGCCATTTGATTTCCCTGATAAGGATTTTCCAATATTAGGAGTTAATAATAAAACTGGTTTGTTTGATGCCTACATAGAAAAAGGCAGTAACATCAATCAGCCTTATAAAGTTGTAAAGGACGGCTTCTTGGCGTATAATCCATATCGGGTCAATGTGGGGTCAATAGGCTTGAAGACCGCAGAACAAAAATATAATTATATCAGTCCTGCGTATGTCGTTTTCAGTTGCCGTCAAGGATTATTACCTGAATTTTTATATATCTTATTCAGAACTTCTAAATTTAACGCATTGATCCGAGAAAGTACAACCGGGTCGGTTCGCCAAACGCTTTCATTTTCTTCGATGGGTAACATAGAAATACCGTTGCCATCCATAGAAAAACAAAGAGAGATTATTGACAAATATAATGAAATGTGTCAAACTGCGGTAAATTTAAAAAAACAAGCCGTAGATATTCTTGAAAAAATTTCTTCTCTATTTAGATTGAAATTGGGAATTCAAACCAACGCAAATGATGCATCAAAAGTTGGATTTAGAACCATCCCTTTTTCCAAAATAACAAAATGGTCCATCGCAAAATTATCAAAATCTCAAACATATTTGTTTGGTAAATCAAAATTTGAATGCCGAAATGTTAAGGATTTGATTTCTCAAATGAGCGGTGGAAAAACTCCCTCTACCGGAAATTCTGCATATTGGCAGGAGGGAGATGTTTGTTGGACTTCAGCCAAGGATATGAAAGATTTATTTTTGAAAGCGACCGAAGATCACATCACGAAAGCTGCAGTACATGAAAATTCGTTGACAATACATCAGCCAGGGACAATTCTTGCCGTTTTCCGTAGCGGAATACTGCGTCATTCTTTTCCTATAGCTATAAGCACCGTGCCTACTACGATAAATCAGGATTTAAAAGCAATAAAGCTGAATAATGACTTAATTTTAGATAAATATTTTCTTTTTTACTTTTACTTTATGCAAAAATTAGTATTGGAATCTGCGATGAAAACTGGTGTTACGGTGGAAAGTATTGATGTTGATGCTTTCCTTAAAATTCCTGTTGTTGTTCCTCCTCTGCCAGAACAACAGAATATCATGGCACAAATAGATAAGGTTATGCAAAAAATACAAAATTTGAAATCAAAAGCTGATATAATCAAAATAGAAGCTCAACAGCAATTTGAAAAGGAGTTGTTTGAATAATGGATTTTGTACTTGCGGAAATAATTTGATGATGAATTAAATGAAATTAAAAAAATTGCATATAGATCACTTTAGACATATAAGCGATGTTGATATTGATTTTACGCAATGCAATAATTTTGCAGTCTTGATTGGTAATAACGGTTCAGGGAAAAGCAGTATTTTGGAATTAATTGCTCAACTAATCGTCCAAGCAACATATAAAAAATCACATAATACTAGTGATTTTTTGGAATATGAAATTGATGGTAAAAATTATATTCTTGATAAGAATTACAAAAAGGCAAATCCAAAAATCAAACTACCAGAACGTATGGTTGCTGTATATAGTGGAGAAGATCAAAAGTTATGGAATTTGTCATTCAAAATCCCATATAAAACACGTTATAAAAATATCCGTGCTAATGGGATAAAAAAACCGAATATTTATTATTACGATAGAAATTATTGGGAGGTTGCTTTGCTTTCATTGGCGATATCCAACTTGCCTGGCAATCAAGATTTTTTACAAAATGTTATTGGCATTTATAATATCGAAAAAATTAATTTCTTGTGTAATAAAAAATTGAGAGCAAAATGGAAGAAAAGTAATGAAATTTTACAATTTTATGATGAGTTAAATAAAAATAATGATGATGAAATTGTTTTAACTTTAAAGGAGTTAAAAGATATAGTAGTAGGATATGAAATTGATTTTTTTGATAACTTAGCTAATTGCATAGAAATCGATAAAGAAAATCTTATAAAAGAAATAACTATTACATATAAAACTAAAGAAAACGATTCAATATTAAAAGCTTCTTTTTTAAGTGAAGGAGAAAAAAAACTATTATTATTACGAGCAATTTTAGAGTTTGCCACCCAAGAAGACACTTTAATTTTGCTGGATGAACCAGATGCACATATCCATGAATCAAGAAAAACTGACTTGATTAATTTGTTACAAGAATATACTGCTTCAGGGCGTGCTATCGTAATGACAACTCATTCTGCAAAGATAGCAGACCAACTTTCTCTCAATAATATTGTCATGCTTGATCGTGATGAACAAAGGAATGTAAAAGTTGAAGATAAAACCAAACAAGAACTCCGTAATAAATTATTATCAGGTTCTTGGGATATTATGCAACAACATTTTTTTTCTAACTCAACCAGACCATTGCTTTTAGTAGAAGGCTTATCTGATGTCAAATATATAAAAAAGGCAATGGAGATTTTAGACCATGAATTATATCAAAAAATAGACATATTGCCTTTTAACGGGACGGGTAATGCATCTGATTTTATAAATAATTTGATGCTATTGATCAATTCTTCAAAGCCAGTAATCGTATTATTTGATCGTGATCCGGCTGGAGCCAAAGGGTTGGCAGAATGTATTGAGAAAGAGCCCAAAACCTTTTCTAATAATTACAGGGAAAATGTAACAACATATAAAAAGAATAATATTTATTTTTGTATGCTTCCGGTGCCGTCTTCTCAGAATGGGAAAAATGGATTTTTAATCGAAGATTATTTCCACAATTCGATAAAAAAAAGTATCTTGAAAAAGCAATTTAAACGATACGATGGCTCACTAAAAACAATTCCTTCTAGTTTAGAAAATATTGTAAAATCTGGTATCGAACAGTGTTTTGATAAAACTCCTGCAAAATTGAATTTTGACAATTTTTCTGTTTTGATAGATAAAATAAATAGAATTATTAATGGACAGGAGTATTTTCAAGATGTGTGATAAAGTTTTTAAAATTCGTATTGAATCTTGGGAAGATATTTCAGATTGTTTATTATATTTTTCACAAGGTTATCTTTTTAGAGGGCATGGAGATGCTTCTTGGAAATTAGAAACAAGTTTAGAAAGAAAGTATAATAAATATGTCGAAGAAACTGATTTTATAAATAAAAATCCTGATTATTCGTTCAGAAGTGGATTATTTGCAAATCCATTAACTTTAAAAGAAGAATTTTCAGCAATTCAAAATTATAAAAGATTAATACAACTTCAACATTCAGAAATAACAAATGCTGAAATTTTGGCACGTATGCAACATTATGGCACTCCAACTCGCTTGTTAGATGTTACATCTTCATTTTTAATTGCATTATTTTTTGCGTTTGAAGAATCATGCATTAATGATAGAGCAATATGGGTATTTAATGAAAGTTATTTTTATAAAAATTCTCCACTTGTTCAAAATGTAATTAATACAGATTTTGATAAAGAAATTGAAGAATGGGATGTATTTTCAAAATTAATGAGTAATAAAGAAATGCTTTATGAAAAAATTTTAGAAGCTACAGAAAAATGTATTGTTAATGAAAATAATAATAATCAACAATTATCAATTATACCATTAAAAATAGAAGGTAATAATCCAAGATTAATTGCTCAAAACAGCAGTTTCCTATTTCCTACGACTTTAAATCCTTTTAAAGATCATTTATTGAAATCATTAAAAATGCAACTTGACGAGTTTAATGAGGCAATGAATAAGTCTTATTCTTTGCAAGACTTAAAAAAAGATAATATGAAATTAGTTAAAGCAGCAGTAATTAAATTGGAATTTCCAGTAAAAACTCATTGTTATGTAGAACAATTATTAAATAATGCCAATATTTCTGCTTATACGATGTATCCTGATGAAATAGGTATTGCAAAGAGTATAAAATATTGGTAATCATGGGATTTTTTATCTATTCCCCCCTATAACTATCACTTCATCGATTTTTTTCAAATTCGCTAATTCATACAGATAATGCTCGGAATCAATCGGAATTAATTCACCTTTTTTCGTAAAGTAATCAACTATATATGATACACTTTTGCTTGCTTTTGATTAAAGTTCGATTCGACCTGAATTGACCTGCCTAAATCTGCATCGCCCTGCCTAAACCTATTTGTAATTTATAAAAAAAAGAGTGCTGATATTCAGCACTCTTATTTAGCAAAAAAATGGTGGTGGAAGATGGATTCGAACCATCGAAGTCGGTGACAGCAGATTTACAGTCTGCCCCCTTTGGCCGCTCGGGAATTCCACCACATGGAGCGGGTAGGGGGAGTCGAACCCCCATGACCAGCTTGGAAGGCTGGTGCACAGCCGTTATGCCATACCCGCATAAATTTTTCCTATCAACTGCGACAATGCCTTTATCTCTCTCATACAGCCCCCACTACATCGGTTTCTCTCAAAAAAACCTCGCCCCTCGTGTTTCCACAAGGTTGGTACCGACGGTGGGACTTGAACCCACATCTCATTGCTGAGACTAGGACCTGAACCTAGCGCGTCTGCCAATTCCGCCACGTCGGCGTTTGTCGCTTATGTCCTTTAATGTACTACATTTTTTCAAAAAGTCAAGACCGCTTTTGCTTTTTTTTTTGAAAAAAAATGCCTTTTTAACTTTTTTTTCAAAAAAAATCAATTTTTTTAACTTTTTTCCCTTGTTTTTAGACAGGGGTGTGCTATTGTATGTGATGAATAAAAAAATAGAAAGTGTATAATGGATAAATGGGTGTTTTAAATTGGAAAAATAATTGCCGAGGCAAGGAAAATCAAATTAGAGAACTTCAGGAATCTTGCGGTCTCCCAAGAGCAATCGCCGCTATCCTGGCTGCCAGAAACATCGCTCCCGCTGATGTTGACGCTTTTTTGGACCCACGCCTGGCAAAATTGTCCGATCCCTATCGCTTCCCCGGAATTGAGATTGCTGCGAAGAGATTATGGGATGCTATCATTAATAAGGAACCGATTCTGATTCATGGCGATTACGATACTGACGGAATCACTGCAAGTGCTTTATTATCTCTGGTTTTGAGAAAAAACGGCGCGGAAGTTTTTTCATTTATTCCGCACCGCTTCGATGACGGTTACGGTTTTACCCCGGAATCGCTGGAGAAAGCACTCGCTCACATGCCCGGTTGCAAAGTCCTCGTGACGGTTGACTGCGGTATTACCAGTTGCGATGCGGTGGATGTTGCAATTTCCCGTGGTATTGACGTGATTATCACCGACCACCATGAAGCATCAAATGAGTTGCCGAAAGCAATTGCTTTGATTAATCCGAAAATCTATCCCGAACTTGAGGATATGCACTTGCTTTCCGGTGTTGGAAGTGCATTCAAACTCTCTCACGCCTTTGTGAAGTACGGTCGTGCCCACAATTTGGGCGGTTTCGGCACTAAACTTGAGGAAGTAATGGATTACATTGCTTTGGGTACGGTGGCGGATATTGTGCCGATTTTGGGCGAAAATCGAATTATGGTCAAGTACGGTATTGAGATTCTTCGCAAGCAATTGCGTCCGGGGGTAAGAGCTTTATCCGAAAGTATTAACCTCAAGCATGACTTGATGCCGACGGATATTACTTTTAAGTTAGCTCCGAGAATTAATGCCGCAGGTCGTGTCGGAGATGCAAATATCGCTTTGGAACTCCTTGAGTCTGACAATATTGTCGAGGCTTACCGCTTCGCAGGTGAACTTGAGAAGTTTAACCGCATCCGCCAGAATAAAGAGCAGGAAATTTACCGTGAAGCTAAAAAGCAGATCGAAAATAACCTTGCATGGAGCAGTGAGTATGTGATTTTGGTCGCAGGTCGTGACTGGCATCAGGGAGTTATCGGAATTGTGGCTTCCCGTTTGGCGAGAGATTACAACCGTCCTGCAATCGTTTTGACCATTCAGGGTGATAATGCTTACGGTTCAGGCCGCAGTGTCGGTTCATTGAATTTTGTGGAAGTCCTTGGCAATGCGGCACATGTGCTTGAGCGTTACGGTGGGCATCCGATGGCGGTCGGTATCGGCTTGAGAGCGGATAGATTGACTGCTTTCTTTGAGATTATCAATGAATCTATCAAAAATGTCATCAGCAAGGAAGATTTGGTACAATACATCTCTTACGATGAGGATATGCAAGTTAGTGATTTGGATATGGAAATATTTAAGTATATGGACAAACTCGCACCATTCGGACACAGCAACCCCAAACCGCTTTTCCGTTTTAATGAATTGACTATTCTCAGCGCCAAGCAGATAAAGGGTAACCATGTCAGGGGTGTGATGCGAGATAGAACCGGCAGAATTGAATTTATCATGTTCAATATGTCGATTGATAAATTCCCGACCGGTTGTGTTGATGTGCTGGCGACTCCGCAAGTTAATTATAATTACAATGCCGGTGCTCCGCAATTGAATATTGCTTACATAGCAGAACATGAGGTTTTATAGGAAAAATAATTTTTATTATATTTTATAATAAGACTTGAAAAATTAATTTGCAGGTGTTTATTAATCTTTAGAGAGAAAATTTTAACAATAGGAGATAATTATGAGTAAAAAATTGAACATTATGTTGTTGGCTGCTTTGGGATTGACAACTTTGGGATGTGCAGTTGGTTGTGACGAAAAAGATGTTCCCGAGAAAGCAGACGCAGCCGCCGTCGAAAAAACAGAAGTAAAAAAAGATGAACTTAAACTGGTGGCTGTCGATAAGCCCGGTGCAAATGTGGCTGCTCCCGAAGGATTGGATATAAATGATCCTGCTTTGTGGTCTTTCCTCCCTGAAGTTGTTGCTAAAGTAAATGGTAAAGATATTACCAAGCAAGAAATTATTGCTTTTTTGGCAAAGCAGTTGCCGGACGGTAAACTGCCGCCGCAGTTTAATAAAGAGATGCTTGAAATGCTTCTGCCGAATATGATTAAATCATACATCGAAACCCCGTTGATCGTTGCCGCTGCAGAAAAAGCAGGTTTTAAACCCTCTCCCGAAATGGTAAAAAATTTATTCGAGGCACAACTGGCAAAAGCTTCTGCACAGCAAAAAGCACAGTTTGCAGAAGAGTTGAAAGCTCAGGGAAAAACTATTGATAGTTACACTAATGAGTTGGCAAATAATGTTGACGTCCAGAAAAGTATTGCTGTCGAACAGTTTTTGACCTCAACTATTGAAGATAAAATCGTTATTCCCGAAGCTGATGTAAAAAAATATTATGATGATAATAAAGAGGTCTTCCGTCAGGATGGCGATCCCGCAGGTTCAATCCGTGCTTCACACATTTTGATTGAGGCTAAAAAGGGCGCAAAAACTGAAGATATTGCCGCCGCAAAGGCAAAAGCTGAAGAAGTTTTGAAACAAGTTAAACTTGACCCCACTAAATTTGCAGAAATTGCTGCCAAAGAGAGTGCTTGCCCCTCAAAATCTCAGGGGGGTTCGCTCGGAGCTTTCAGTCAGGGACAGATGGTTCCGGAATTTGAAAAAGCAGCATTTGCTCTCAAAGAGGGAGAAATTTCTGATTTAGTTCAAACTGATTATGGATTCCACATTATTAAACGTGATAAATCAGAAGCAGGCAAAGAACTTCCTTTCGATATGGTAAAAACTCAAATTGCAGAAATGCTTAAAGCTCAAGAGTTTCAGGCTCAAGTTATGCTTTTGATTGATAAATTGAATAAGGAAAATAAGGTAGAGATTTTCGTTAAGTCCAAGCCGATGATGATGCCTCAGCAAGCTATGTAATTAATTGGTAATAAAATTAAACTGTTACGGTAAACTTTTAGTTGCCGTAACAGTTTTTTTTGTATCGCAGGAGTGCGGCCATTTATTTGGAGACATGGGGGGCAGCGTAAAAAAAAGATGCAAAATAAATTTTTGCATCCTTTTCAAAAAAAATTCAAATTAATAGAGATCAGAAGCCTTAACTTCACTCAATTCGCTGATAGCGGCAACTGCTTCCATAAATTTAGCTTTGCGAGCTTCATTGTCGGTATTTTTGAGACCGGTTGAGACATACAAATCAACTGCTTCCTCGTCCCAAGTTCCTTCGCAGCAGAAATCAGCCTCTTCGATAGCGGTTAAAAACTTGTTGAAAACTTCTTCGTTGCTTGCGTCGCTGACTTTTGCGAAAAAGTCAAATACCATTTCTTCAAATTCACCGACACCTAATTTTTTGCGTAATCTTTTTTTCATTTTTTTAATCCTTTTTTTGTTTTAGGTTCCAATTTTAATATTTTTTTTACAACGCTGAATGTATAAATTTTTAATTTTTCACATTCACCGTTGCTGATATTATTTATAATCTATTTTTCAGAGTTTTTTACTTACTCAAGTCTAATATAACACTTGTCGGAATATAATGCAAAAATATTTTGAAAAAATATTGAAAAAAAAGTGAATTTTTTGAAATTTGTATTATATTACCAAATAGTAAGTTTAATTTTTTAGCAAAGGTATTCTATTATGCTGGCAAAACGTATTATTCCATGTTTGGATGTAAATAAAGGCAGAGTGGTAAAAGGTGTCAATTTCGTCGATTTAGTCGATGCAGGCGATCCCGTCGAAGTGGCAAAAACCTACAACGATGCAGGGGCGGATGAGATTGTTTTTTTGGATATTACTGCAAGCAGTGACGGCAGGGGGACAATTGTGGATGTTGTTCGCCGTTGTGCAGAACAGATTTTTATTCCTTTAACAGTCGGCGGCGGAATCAGGACGGTTGATGATATGCAATTGCTGCTCAAAAACGGTGCGGACAAAATTTCCGTAAATACCACCGCCGTAAATAATCCTGATATTTTGCGTCAGGGGGCGGAGCGATTCGGACGCCAGTGCATAATTCTCGCAATCGATGCCAAAAAAGATCCCGAAAGCGGTAAGTACATCGTCTATACCCACGGCGGCAGAACCCCGACTGAACTCGATGCTGTCGAATGGGCAAAAAAAGGAGTCGCTCTCGGAGCAGGGGAGATTCTTCTTACCAGCATGGATGCAGACGGCACAAATCAGGGATATGAGTGTGAATTGACCAGACTTGTTTCCGAGGCGGTTGATGTGCCGGTAATTGCTTCAGGCGGAGCAGGGGAACTTGAGCATTTGAGCGAGGTTATTGAAAAGGGCAAAGCCGATGCGGTGCTGGCGGCAAGTATTTTTCACTTCGGCAAATTCACCGTCCGTCAGGCGAAAGAGTTTTTGAGAAGCAAAAATATTCCCGTGAGATTGTAGTTTATAAGTTATTAATTTTTAACATAAAGGAAGTTTGAAATGAAAGAAAAAGCATTGAAGTATCACAGCAACCCCACCCCCGGAAAAGTCGGAGTTGTATCAACTAAACCATGCCGTACTCAAGAGGATTTGGCACTTGCTTATACTCCCGGAGTAGCAAGCGCTTGTTTGGAAATTAAGGAAAATCCTGCGGCGGTTTGGGATTATACTGCTAAAGGCAATATGGTTGCAGTTGTCAGTGACGGAACTGCGGTTTTAGGTTTGGGCAATATCGGTCCTGAAGCGGGGATTCCGGTAATGGAGGGCAAAGCGGTGCTTTTCAAGCGTTTTGCAGATATTGACTCAATTCCGCTTTGCTTGGGCAAGGTTTTTAATGAAAAGGGGCGTACCGATGCGGCGAAATTGATTGAAACGGTTGAAAGACTTGAACCCTCTTTCGGCGGAATTAATTTGGAAGATATTGGCGCACCTGCTTGTTTTGAGGTTGAAACTACTCTCAAAAAGCGAATGAATATTCCGGTTTTTCACGATGACCAGCACGGAACTGCAATTATCTCTATGGCGGCGATTATCAATGCACTTAAAATTGTCGGCAAAAAAATTGACGAGTGCCGTTTTGTGGTTAATGGTGCGGGAGCGGCAGGAATTTCATGCAGTGAATTTTATATTACTGCAGGGGCTAAACGTGAAAACTTTATTATGTGCGATTCCAAAGGTGTTATCCACAAAGGACGCACTGACTTAAATGCGGAGAAACTCCGCTTCGCTCAAGATACCCCGTTGCGTACTCTCGCTGATGCGATGAAAAATGCCGATATTTTCCTCGGATTTTCTGCTCCGAATTGCGTTACTGCCGATATGGTTAAGTCAATGAATGACGGTGCAATTATTTTCGCTATGGCAAATCCCGTGCCGGAAATTATGCCTGATATTGCCAAAGCGGCAGGGGCAAAGGTAGTCGGAACTGGTAGAAGTGATTTTGCAAACCAGATTAATAATGTTTTAGGCTTCCCCGGGATTTTCCGTGGTGCTTTGGATGTGAAGGCTACTGATATTAATGAGGCGATGAAACTTGCTGCATCACAAGCACTTGCAGATTTGGCAAGTGAAAAAATTTCTGATGAAGTCAAAGCCGAACTGGCAATTGCTTATGCCGCTGATGCCGCAAATGGACTTTTTGACGGCGAGAATCCGATGTCAGAAAATTATGTGATTCCGAAACCTTTTGACAGCCGAGTAGTGCCGAGAGTTGCCCGTTATGTTGCCGAAGCCGCAATGAAAACCGGTGTTGCAACGATTGAGATTAAAGATCTTGATGCTTATGAAAAAGCAGTTGCCGACAGAATTAAAAAGGCAAATAATAAATAATTGAAAATTTACTAAAAAAGGCTATACGAATTTTTCCGTATAGCCTTTATTTTTTACCTTAAAAGTTAGAATTTCAAGTTGAGTTCCTTGATAATGGCGTCAATATCCTTATCCCCTCGTCCTGAAAGAGTTACAACGATATTTTTGTCTTTCGGGAGTGTTGATGCCAATTTGACCGCATAAGCAACTGCGTGGGCACTCTCGATAGCAGGAATAATTCCCTCCATGCGACTCAAATTCATAAACATATCAATCGCCTCCCGGTCGGTACAGCTCTCGTACTGAACTCGATTCAAGTCACGGAGCAAACAATGTTGCGGGCCTACTCCCGGATAATCAAGCCCTGCCGCAACTGAATAGACCGGCAGAACTTCTCCGCGTTCATCCTGAAGCACATAGCACTTGAAGCCATGAATCATGCCCTTGCGTCCCTTATTCATCGTCGCCGCATGGAATTCGGTATCAAGACCTTTCCCACCCGGTTCAACTCCGATTAACTTAACCTCATCGTCAAGCAAAAATGCATTGAATAAGCCCATAGCATTACTTCCTCCGCCAACGCAGGCAACAGCATAATCAGGAAGCCGTCCGGTAAGTTCAATCATCTGCTCACGAGCTTCTTTGCCGATCATGGTTTGGAAGTCACGAACCATTTTCGGGAACGGATGCGGCCCAACTACCGAACCGATTGCATAGAAAAAGTTATCAGGGTCACGCAAAAGTTCTTCAAAGGCACTGTCAACTGCATCTTTGAGTGTTTGAGTTCCACGGGTAACTGAAACAACTTTTGCTCCGAAAATGTGCATTCGAGTAACATTGGGGGCTTCACGCTCAATGTCGATTGCACCCATGTGAATTTCGCAGGGGATTCCGACCAAAGCACAAGCCGCGGCGAGAGCCGCACCGTGCGAACCTGCCCCGGTTTCGGCGATTACTTTGGTTTTGCCCATGTATTTTGCCAACAGAGCCTCGCCGAGACAGTGGTTAATTTTGTGCGAACCGGTGTGATTCAAGTCCTCACGCTTGAGGTAAATTTGTGCTCCGCCTGCCGCTTCAGAGAGTTTTTTAGCATGATAGATCGGCGAAGGTCGTCCAACGTAGTGCTTGTAGAGAGAAGCAAGTTCTTTTTGAAAGTTCTCATCTTTAATGATTTTTTCGTAGGCATCATTGATGTCATTCATAATTTTTTTCAGGTGATCAGGTACAAATTGACCGCCGAATTCTCCGAAGAAACCATTTTCATCGGGCATTTGAGTTAAATCTAATTTTTCCATTTTTTATTCCTTTGTTTTATATGTTATTTTTTTGTAATTTATATTGTTAATAAAAAAGCCGCACTCCTGATTGAAGGAATACGGCTTATTAAATTGCTGTCTTTATTGTGAGATTATTTATTGAAATTAAGACATGCAGAATTGAGCATAACTCCTTCATCGGAACTACGCCAACGCCACCAACGATTTACAAAATTAGTTTGTCTTGCTTTCATAATAAAAAAATCCTTTATTTGCCTTTAATATATTATCATTTCTCAAAAATGCAAATAAAATTTCGATAAAATTTTCATTTTTTATGCTCAATCAACAGGAGAAGTGAACTTTCTGCGAGTATTGAAATCTCTGCCCCAGCCGATTAGTTTATCATTTTCAAATACCAAAATCATGCATTCATCAGCAGTATCCTGCCAGTCAAAACTGCAAATTTGGTCACGGTAATACCAATTATTGTCATCTGCCAATTTCTGGTTTTTCAGGGGTTCACCCATGACGGCAAGCACTTGTTCCTTGCTCATGCCGCAGCGAAGTTTCTGTGCATTAGCCAAATTTTGATTGATGTCACGAGAGACACAGCCGCTTGACAGGATTACCGATAATACAGCAAAAAGCACCAAAATTTTTTTCATTTTATCACCTATTGATCTCTTTTATTTGATTTATTATTTTTTTTAGCAACAACTCTCTCGGGGAGAATTAAATATTCTTCAGGGGGGAGAATACTTGGGAATTTAATTCCGAGCATATCCTCGATAGCACCCAGATTGTACGCTCCGTATTCACAGAGGAAACTTATTGCCTCTCCGCTATGACCTGCTCTCCCCGTCCTGCCGATACGGTGGATATAATCATCAGGACGCTCCGGCAAGTCATAATTGACCACGATTGAAACATTATCCACATGAATCCCTCGTGCCGCTACGTCAGTAGCAATTAAAACTTTATCCTGACCGTTGCGGAAGCGATTGAGGATTTTAATGCGTTTTTCCTGCGGTACATCGCCTGACAACAGCGATGCTTCAACTCCGTACTTCGCTAAATTCCGTTGCAGTGTCGCAATAATGTCTTTGCGATTGCCGAAAATTATCATTCGTTCAAATTCGTAATGGTTAATGAAATAGAGCAGAATCGGCAACTTTTCCGCCGCAGAAACGGTAAAAAAGGTCTGCTTAATCGTCTCTGCCACCAGTGAATCAGGTTCACTCTCAAGTTTAATTGCTTCATTCAGGAAATCATCCGCCAATCGCAGAATGCTGTCATCAAGTGTGGCACTGAAAAGCATGGTCTGCCGTTTTTTCTTGCCGGGAGTACGAGCTATAATTCTCCGTACATCAGGGATAAATCCCATATCCAGCATGCGGTCGGCTTCGTCTAAAATCAAAATTTCAACTTGACTTAAATCCAATGCCGAACCATTTGAAAAATCAATAATTCTGCCCGGAGTGCCGATTAAAATATCAATATTTTCATCAAGCTGCATTTTCTGTCGGGCATGATCCATACCGCCGAAAACCACCATGCTATTTAAATTAGTAAAAATTCCGATCGCTTCAGCATCTTTGTGAATCTGCATTGCCAATTCTCTGGTCGGGGCTAAAATTAAACAGCGGGGAGTGCCTTTGGGTTGATTCTCTAAAGGGTTATTCAATAAGTAATTAAAGGTACTTATCAAAAAAGCCGCGGTTTTGCCCGTGCCGGTTTGTGCCTTTCCTGCAATATCTTTGCCCTGCAAAAGCAAGTCAAGTGTCATCTCCTGAATCGGGGTGCAATACTTGAAATTTAATTTCTGCAAGCCGAAAAGTATATCTTGGTGCAAATCATAATCAAAAAATCTTTTTTTGCCTTCAACAATTTCCACATCTTCCAAAATGGTCGGTTTGACCAATTTTTTGACTTGTTTCGCAGCTTTAGTCTTTTTAGGATTTGCTTTATTATTTTTTCCCATTGCCTTGTCAGGCAAAGTTTTTTTAGTTGATTTTTTTCTGTTTTTATTACTGTTTTGTGCAATCGGAGCGGTATTTTTTTTAGGTTCTTCTTTTTTGCCCCCTCCGAAAATTTTTTTCAAAAATCCAAACACTTTATTTCATCCTACTTTCTGATTTTCCCCGCTATTCCTCTACGGAAAGCGATATAATTTCCTCAATGTCACTATTGCGAATACTGTATCGCAACCCCGGTCGCGGCTCAAATAAAATGTAGCCGTTACGCTTGTTTTCGCTGATAATTAAACCAATTTCTCTTGAGCCGTCCTTCATAATAATTTCGGTATTAGGTATCCAGAGATTGATTCCGCTTATGCGGGTAGTCTCGTCAGCATTAATTTCAAATGTTTTTTTAATGCTGTCAGGTTTTGCCAATTTGTGCGATAGTTTAAGCGTGTGAGTACCGATGCTCAAGTTTTTGACTGTAAATAGTTCTGCAATATGCTTGCTTTCGCTTGGTTGAATTACGCCGATTTTCTGTCCGTCGATATAGACTGTTACGCCCGGCGGATTGACCAGTAATTCCAAATCTCCGACATTGCGTTTCAAGTCCTGATAGAAAAATTCTTTGGTTGTGCCGGGGGTGAGTTTGAGTTTAATCGGATTTGAGATGTAGTGAGTTGCTTTAATTAGCAGTTCATACTCTTTCTCTGCGACTAAATTCTCAATTAAAGCAGGAGTTTTACCTGCCAATTTGCCATCCAAATAAACTTCAGCACCCTTTATCGGACAATCAATTTTAAGTGAAGCAGGCAACATGGTAAGAGTGTGTTCAGATGTTTTAGTTTTGCCGCTCTCCACAACCAAGTCGGCAGTTAAATCGTAGTAGTCAGGCTTCTTGAATGTAAGTTTGTACTCGCCCTCGCTCAATTCTGTTCTAAACGGGGTCTCTCCTAAAAAATTCTCGCCGAGGTAAACTGAAACTCCGCTCGGGGTACTTGTTAATTCCAAAACGCCCAAGTTCGAAATAAGTTGCTCATAAATTTTTTTCGGTCGAGCATCATCAATGTCAATTTTTTTATATTTTTCCGAGAAACCGCTTTTTTTCAAAACAATTTCATGCTGACCGAATGTTAAGTCACGGACGATCAATGGAGTCGTGCCGATATTCTGACCTTTGATATAGACACTTACCCCGATCGGATCAGTAAGAATCAGACAAGAGGATTTTAGTTGCTCCAGTTGAATTTCAGGTACTGTATTTGTGCCGATTTTCAAATCAAGTTCAGTGAAGTTGTCTCGATACCCCTCTTTGCTCAATTTGAAAATATATTTTTTCGGCACTCCCTTGATCTCTTTCGGGGTAACACCGATTTTTTTGCCGTTATAATAAATTTCTGCCCCCTGCGGATTGGAGTTTAATATTGCAACACCCTTATTTTCAACAACTTGCTCTTTTTTGCAGGACGCGAAAAAGCACAAGCAATTTAATGTAATCAGCAAAGTTAAAAAATTCTGTAATATTTTTTTCATCTCAAAACGTCTCTACTTTCTATTTTTTTTGCCTCTGCGGTTGGTGCTTCTCAGATGCTCGTCAATTTTGATTAAGCGGTCACGGAAAAATTCGTATTCTTTAGTCTCTTCTCCGTAGAGATCCAAAATCATAACTACTACGTTTCTCGCTCCGGCAAAATCTTTTTTATGAATAAATGAATCGTATTCCGCCCGCAAAGTTTTGAAGCGGTCTTTGCGGATTTTGTCAGCTTGTTCCAATTTAGTAATGGCTTTTTTGCGTTCAATCGGTTCGGGGGAGAAGCCACGCAAGTATTCTTTGACCAAATTGTACTCTTTGATCGCCTCTTTTAAGTTGCCGTAATTTGCCTCGTAATTTGCGAAAAGTTCTTCGGCACGGTAGAAACTCTCAATTGCACGTTTTTTCAATTCTTCAGTTGAGAGAGTTAAAAATGGTAAATCGCAACTTTGGATATACAGATCTAAAGTCTCTTCAACATCTCTGAATTCAATCGGAATTTCCGAATTAACTACCTTGATACGTCTGTTTTCATTGCCGAGATAGATAATTAATTCACGGCTGTCACGCTCACCGATATTTTCAAATTTCTCATAGTTATTTTCAGCAATTTTGAAAAATCCGCTATCATTGATGCCCTGACGCAGTCTTGACAAATCGACTTCATCCAATTGCAACGGAATCGGGCCGATACTTAATTGAGATTTGACATCATCAACCGAGAAAAAGGCTTTGTTTTTCTCAATTCGCAGGGCGTAACGATAGATATTGTCATTAGAAATAATCTCTTTGACATAATCCAAATACAAGTCAGGCACTTTCACCGTTGTAGCGGCACTTGGTCTATTTGCGGCTTCTCCGTTTAAGTTTTTAACATCTTTTTTGACAACGAAAATTACAAAAAGCGACAGAAGCGAAATTACCACGCAAACAACAATTACATAAAACATCCAATTTGAATTTTTGCGGGCAGGGGCTTCGGAATTATTATTTTTTTCTTTCAGAGACGGATTTTTCTTGTCGCTTTTATTGCGAGAATCCTTGTTTTTCTGAAAAATCCGATTGTTTTTCAAATACTCGGCAATGTCTTTAACGTCAGCATCCTTGTTGCCCTCAATCTCATCATCGTTATTTTTAGGTTCGAAAAAAGTGGTTTTGTTTGCAGGAGAATTTGACGAAGTTTCATTGTTTTCAGAAACAACAACTTGCGGTAATTCCTCAACGACTTCACTGAAAACAATTCCGCCGGTGCTGCCGCTATTATCCTGCAACTCAAAAAATTGCAATTTCACTTCATGCAATCTGACAATATCCCCCTCGTGCAAGGTAGCATATTCACTGATTTTCTCTCCGTTGACATAGATGCCATTGGTGCTTCCGAAGTCATAAATTAAGTAAGCATTGCCGCTTTTCTCGACTTTGCCGTGATAGCGAGATACTCCCGGTACGTCAAGCTGCAATAAATTATCATCTGCTCTGCCGATAGTCAGCAAGTCAGTTTCAAATCTGAAATTTTTCATTCCGTCGCTTAAGACAACTATTCTCATAAAGTTCTATTACCTATTTTTAAGTGTCAAAAAATCACCGTTTTTTATATTGAATTTGCAAATTGTGCCGCATGGTAATTCAATAGCAATCAATTTTTTTCTGCTGCCTCCCGAGAAAATTTTATTCGGGCAGGCATTTTCATAACATTTCACAACCTCACCTGATTGTTCGATAAACACCAAATCAAATTTGTAACGCATGAGAAAACTGTGAATCAAATTGCAATTTTCAAAAACCATTCCATCCAAATTTTCTCCGAAGTTGCGAATTATCAAACCGAAAGCACGGTCAATAAA
Source organism: Lentisphaeria bacterium (assembly GCA_017456285.1). Taxonomy (GTDB): domain Bacteria; phylum Verrucomicrobiota; class Lentisphaeria; order Victivallales; family Victivallaceae; genus RGIG5270. Next base: position 8,156 of record JAFTJQ010000030.1, on the reverse strand, counting down.
ACTGCGGGCGATTATGGTGTGTTGCGAAATTACCAAGTTTTCTGCATCTTTTTTCAAACAAATCATTTGCAAGTTTCTGTAAAAATTTTTTTGTTAAAATCTTATCTATAAATATACTATAAAAATATTAAAATTCCAATAAAAAAAGCAAAATATTGTTAAAATATTTTGCAGACAGACGATACGGAGGTTTAGATGCATGGCAAGTTGGATGCATAGTTGAGTGGTGTCGCACGATAAAATCGTGCGACGAATAGCAAGTTGGATGCCTCCATACATCCATACATCTGTGAATCCTTGCAGAATAATCTATCAAAATAAGTTATTATCTTTTCTCACGCGGTCAGTTTCGGGAGTGAAATTATTCCATTCGCCGTTTTGACCGTCATCACGGGTGAGCACTTCAATTTTTTTCTCAAAATCAGCCAATCTTTTGCGGCACTCTTCGAGTATTAAAGAACCTTTTTCATAATTTGCCAGCAATTCCTCAAGCGGGATTTGATTACTCTCCATTTTACCGATTAAGTTATTGAGAATTTCCGTTAATTGCTCATAACTTAAGTTTTTTAATTCTTTTTCGTCCATTTTTGTAATTCCTTATTCTGTAAACATTGCCTTTTTCATATTCTCAACTTCGCTGTGCAATCCAAAATATTCGCCGATTGCAAAGCCCATTTTTACCGCCGCACCGGGGCCTTTGCCGGTGATAATATTACTTGAAGTTACCACCAAATCATCTAATGCTTTTTCGCCGTTCAGGAACTTCTCCAATCCGGGGTACATGGTAAATTCCCGATTTTTAAGCACGCCTGCACGGGATAAAACCATCGGGGCGGCACAAATTGCTGAAACAAGTTTATTCTGACTATTCATCTGCTGCAGAATCTCTCGCAAAAAATCACTCTCATATAAACTCATGCTGCCGGGCATCCCCCCCGGAAGAAAAATTCCGTCAAATTCGTTATAATTCAACTCTTTCAAGGTCGTATCGCACTCAATTTTTATCTGATGTGCCCCGACAACTTGTAAATTATCTCCCAAAGCGGCAAAGACAAAATCAATCCCGATTCTTTTGCCGACATCCGCCACGCAGATTAACTCCATTTCTTCAAAGCCGTCGGCAATTACTGCAAAAATTTTTTTCTTCATTTGAAATCCTCCGAATTTATGCTAAATTACTTTTATTATGATGAAACAGAATTTACAACTTTTTTTGAATTACTTAATTGCAGAAAAAGCTCTGTCACCAAATACTATCCAAGCATACAATAGCGACATTTTGGATTTTATCAAGTGCTTAGAGCAAAAAAATTGCAATACTTTTTCAAAAATCACCCGAGATGACATAATTGACTATCTCCTGGAGTGCAAAGAATCCGATAATCGGTCGGGAACTGCCACGATTGCCAGAAGATTGGTTTCGATTAAACTTATATTCAGATTTTTGGCTGATGAGAAGTTGATTGCCAATGACATAACGCAGGTTATGGATTCCCCGAAAATCTGGAAACTGCTGCCGGATCACTTGTCGATTGAAGAAACAGATCGACTTTTGCGGGCGTATCCATTGAGTGTCAAAGAACCGCTTTTTTTTCGCAATCGGGCGATTTTGGAATTACTTTATGCTTCGGGACTTCGGGTTTCTGAATTAACTAATCTGCCGATCGGGGCGATTGATTTTGATAATGAACTTATCAGAATTGTCGGCAAGGGCAATAAAGTTAGAATTGTCCCCGTCGGGCATACTGCTTTGCGAATTATCAGCCGCTATATTTTACAAATTCGTCCGCTTTTATTGAAAGAACAGACTGAAGCACTGCTTTTTGTCTCAAATCACGGTCGCCAACTCGATAGGGAGAGAATTTGGATGATAATAAAAGAAGCCGCAAGATTAGCTTCGATAGACAAAAATGTCCATCCGCATACCTTGCGGCACTCCTTTGCAAGTCATCTGCTTTCAAATGGGGCTGATTTGCGAATTATTCAGGAGATGCTCGGTCACTCTGATATTTCCACTACGGAAATTTATACTCACGTTGAGCAAAACCGTTTAGCCTCAATTCATAAGCAATTTCATCCGAGAACTTGAGATTTTTCTCAAGTTCTCTTTTTATCGGCAGATGATTTATCTCTCTACGGTGTAACCAAAGTAAGAGAGGTCAACTGCACCAAATACCTGACTTGAACCATCTCCGACTTGGAGGAAGTTTCCGCCTGAAGCATTGGAGAGTTTAGCATTTTTGATCAAGCACTGATTATTGCTGTCGTTGTACAAACTGAAAGTTCTGCCGTTTGCATCGACTTCCAAACGGAAAGCATGGAAACCGCTACGCATGTCATAAGGAACTTTTTTCTCTACACCGTTTTCACGGTATTCAATATTTTCTGCGGCACATCTGACTAATGCAAAACCGCCTGCTTTTTTGAGTTTGCAAAGCACCATGAATTGACCGTTTTTTAAACTTAAGTCAGCCAAACGGACTTCAAAACCGATTTTAACTTTTGAGTATTCTGCATTGGTACTCCAATTTGCATAGTAGTGACTGAATGCAAACGGGTGTGCTTTCCCTTTGAATTCCATGTGCAAAATTGGGTGCGGACGTTCAGCGATTTTCTGAACTTCAGCCCAAGTGCCTTTAGATTCGCCTTGTGCTTTGGTCAGCATAGAGTAGTTAGTGTAAGCATTTCTGAAGTCCATTCCCTGCATGCAGCCGGGAAAATAGAAGTGCTTATATTCTTTTGCTTTCGGATGATCAACTTTAGCAAGTTTGAGAGAGTCATCTTTGATTACATTGTAGGTAGCCGCCATAATTCTGCTGAAGTGAGAGAGGTTTTTCCATGAACCGAAATCGCTCTCGTCATAGATGCACATAATCTTATTCGGAGCAATTTCCAAAACTGAAGCGTATGAACAACCGGATCCGCCGTAAATTTCTACGCACTGGTAGTTTTTGCCCTCTCCGGTAAAGTCGATGTACAAGTTAGTTGCAGGACGACCGCTGATAACGACGATTGTGCCGTCTTTAAGGACTCTGGCAGCAGGTGCAACACCGTATTTGTCGAGTTCGACTTTGTCGCCCCAAGTTTTGCCGCCGTCTTTACTTCTCATTTGAGTTAAAGGCCCGCCGGTACGGATATATGCCAAAATATCGCCATTAGCCAACTGAATGATAGTAGTTTCATTCGGACCCTCGGTATAGCGTTTATCTGTGGCTTCCAGAATAGTTGAAAGATACTGCCAAGTTTTGCCGTCATCTTTTGATTCGATGATGAAAGAGGTGAATTTCGCTTCGCCTTTTTTGCGGCAGTACGCATTGAGGAGCAAGCGGTCATCTTGAGTGCGGATAACTTCACGGTGGAGGAGGAAGTTACTTTCAAAAGGCATGATAATTTTTGAAGTAGTAACTGATTCCAAACCGCTGTGGTCGTCTTTCAAAACCTTTAATCTGATAGTGTGTTCTTTGGTATAATTTTTGGTTTCCCATGATTCAACTTGGCATTTTTTGCCTTCTTTATTTACGAAAGAGTTGAAACCGCCGAACTGGAAAGGAGTTTTCTCCCAAGTTTTGCCGCCATCGAGAGAACGACGCCACATCGCATATTCTGTAACAGTATGAATACCCTCGGAGTGGTTGATATAGATTGACCCGTCTTCAAAGTTATTGGCAAAACAGAAGTTCATGTGTTCATTGGTTGCTCCGACCATGTTCAATGAAACAGGTTCCAATTTACCACCATCCAAAATTACAGTACCAAACGGCTGTTTAGCCCCGACGATGACACAGAAACTTGCAAGTCCCAGTGCCAAAATTGACTTTAATTTCATAAATGTCCTTTCTTTTTTATTGGTTAGATGAAATCTATTATAGCACAATTTTTAATTTTGTCAAGAGTCTTTTTGTTAGAAATGATTAAATTTTAGACAAATCAATGTAATTATAAATTTTTTGCTCGATGTGTTTATTCATGTACATTCATATTAAGCACTTGCAAATAATAATTGAGAATTTTTTCCGCCTGCGGATTTTTGATTAACTCCAGAGATTTTTTCTGGTATTCAATGGCTTGATTCAACTTGCCGAGTTTATAATAATACCCTGCGTAAACGGTATAGTAAAATGGCAATTCGACTTTATCTAACTTGTTGATATTGATGGACTTCAAAACTTGATTGCAGCCATTTACGGCGTCAACATTATAGTTAAAACTATTTAAAAGCACCCAAGCGAAACTTAATTTATCAGTAGTTACCGCATTATTTGCAGCAGCAAGTTCTTTACTTAAAATCGGGAGATTATTGACCAAATCCTCGTATCTCGTCATCAAATCAAGCATTAAAAGGTAAAGTTTGCCGGTCTCATCCGCTTTGTTTTTTTGACGAAGCAGTAACTCATACGCGTCTCGGAAACGCCCTTGCTCCTCAAGCATGAATAATCTCATTCGCAATGCCGGGGAATTAATCGGGTCTAATTTCAAAATTTCATCGACAACAGCAACGGATTTAAATTCATCACCGCTTCGCATTGCACTTTGGAGTTGATCTAATGCTTTGGCGATTTTTATTGCTTTCGCCTGATCAAAATTGCCGCTATTGATTTTTTTTACTGCATCGATAATGTCCAGTAACTCGCCGTCCCAGATAATTTTATTTTGGTAATTAATAATAAATGCTTTGGGAAAAATTAAAGAGTTTGCCATGTACAAGGCACTGCTTCGACGGTCGGCGGTAATCGGGAATTCGAAGTTCGGGTTATTCTCAAGAAACAGGGTAACATCTTTTTCATTATCGGCGACCAGAGCAATTTTGACATTGTCATACTCTTTCAATGAGTAAAGTATCGGCAAAAGGTTGCTGAAGTTATCATCATTCGGATAGCAGAAAATTAGAATTTTTAATAATTTCTCGTTTCTCTTGTCAATGGTATTGTAGCATACTTGGAAGTGTTCCGTATTACGCCAGCGGCTATTGATTTCTTTGGCTTTATCGCCGACAGTTAATGCGTAAAGTGGTAATTCACAGTAACTTGCGATAACTGCTATGCAAATAATTGTCATTAGTTTTTTCATCATATTTTTCTCCTCTTTGTTGATGATTTTACTCTTTACAATTAAAATAACTTACCGATTGCCCGATTCCTAAAGCACACATGCAGCTCAAAATAAATGACCCCCCGTAGCTGATAAAGGGCAAGGGCAAACCTGTAACCGGTGCCAAACCGATATTTACACAAATATTTATGAAAACATGGACGAAAAAGAATATCCCTATGCCCACACTCAAAAATCTGCCGAATGGATCGTCGCAAATGTAAGCAATATAGAATAATCGGCAACTCAGTATCAAAAAGACCAAAACTGTCCCCATCGCCAATAAAAAGCCGCCCTCTTCGGCGATTACGGAAAAAATAAAGTCATTATTTGCCGCCGTTCTCGGTAAAAAACCGAGGGTGTGCTGCGTGCCGTTGCCCAAACCTTTGCCGCTCAATCCGCCGGTTGCAACTGCGATTGCCGCCTGCCGGGATTGATGGGTTAAGTCTTTTGGAGCTTTGTCGGCATCGATAAATGCCATAATGCGGTTGCGGTGGTAATTTTTTAATAGCGGTTTAATTTCAAAAACCTCATTCAATGTCAGCAAAGTTGCGAAAAATGCAAAAATTCCTACGCCGATTAAGATGTATTTTTTTTTGATTCCGGCGGCAAAAATCATGCCGAATGCGAGTGGCAGCAGTATTAAAGCACTTCCGAAATCAGGTTCAACGAAAATTAAAATAAATGGAATCAGTGTCAATAATCCAATGACGAATAAGTTTTCAAAACGGTTAATATCAAAATTTCTGCGGCAAAAAAAGGTGCTTAAAATCAGAATTAAACTCAATTTCATTAATTCCGAGGGCTGAAAATTGGAAAAACCCAAGTCCAGCCAACGTTTCGCCCCATAGATTTTTACCCCGATAAATAATACTGCAATCAATAGAAGCAGGCTTAATAAATAGAGCGGCACTGCTAAACTTTTTAGGTATCGATAGTCAAAATTGCTTAAAACTAAATAGAGCGGCAGACTGATTGTAATCCAAAATAGTTGCTTGTAAAAAAAAGAACTATCCACAACTACTTCGTTTTGAAATCCCGTGCTGTATATAAAAATCAACCCGACCCCGAGGAGAAAAAGCATAGAAAAAAACAGCAGAAAATCAAACTTGAAAATATATTCTTTCAACTTTGACGGTGCTCTTTTGATTGTAGCAATCGGAGTTCTCCTCATATCTATCCCCTCGAAAAAATAAGGCAATAAATGCTTGAATACACCGCATTTACTGCCTTTGATAAAAATTATTTACGCAAGAAATGTCTGGTCACGTTTCGGACCGACTGAAACAATTGCGACTTCAGCATCAACTAATTCAGCAATGCGAGCTAAATATTTGCGGGCATTCTCCGGCAAATCAGCCATTGAACGAGCTTCAGCAGTGCTTTGGCACCAGCCGGGGAGTTTCTCGTAAATCGGTTTGACTCTGGCAAGTTCATTTGCATTGGTCGGCATTTCTGTAATTACTTTGCCGTCAAGCTCGTAAGCAGTACAAATGCAAATTTCTTCGAGAGTATCCAAAACGTCAAGTTTGGTAATTGCCAACTTATTTACTCCGTTGATCATGCAGGAGTAAGCAGAAATTACTGCATCGAACCAACCGCAACGGCGAGGACGTCCGGTAGTTGCACCGAATTCATTACCGATTTTGCGGAGTTCTTCGCCTGAAGCGTCAAAAAGTTCGGTTGGGAAAGGACCTTCGCCGACACGAGTGGTGTAGGCTTTCATAACGCCCCAAACGGTATCGATGTAACGGGGAGCGACACCTGCTCCGGTACAAGCACCGCCGCTGGTGGTGTTACTGCTGGTAACAAAGGGATAAGTACCGTGGTCGATGTCCAGCAAAGCCCCTTGAGCCCCCTCAAAAAGAACATTTTTGCCTGCTTTTGCGGCCTTATTTACTGAGATAACTGTATCGCAAACAAACGGAGCGAGGTATTTCGCAGCAACTTCAACTTTTGCCCATTCTTCGTCAATATTGAGTGTTTCAACTCCTGCATCGGCGAAAATTTTGTTGTATTTTTTACATTCAGCAGTGAAAAGAACTTTCAATGATTCAAGATTTTTCAACTCACCACCACGGATACCGCAACGGTGTGCTTTGTCAGCATAAGCAGGGCCGATTCCACGTCCGGTAGTCCCGATTTTAGCAGTTCCTGCTGCGAGTTCTTTTAATTTGTCATAGCGCTTGTGGTAGGCAAAAATCAAGTGTGCTTTGTCGCTTAATTCGATAGCAGAAATATCAATTCCGCGATCTTTGAGAGATTGCATTTCATTCATCAAATCAACCGGGTCAACAACCAAACCATTGCCGATTACGCAAGCAACTCCGGGACGGAAAATTCCTGACGGAACAAGGTGCAAAACGTATTTTTCACTTCCGATTTCGACGGTGTGACCTGCATTGTTGCCGCCCTGAAAGCGGACAACCATATCGACATCACGAGTTAAAACGTCAATTAATTTACCTTTTCCCTCATCGCCCCATTGAGTACCGACTAATACATCTACTGACATAAGATATTCCTTTATTTTATAATAAATTAATTAAAAATTAATCAAAACACAAACAACATTATAATTTAGCATTGAAATAGAGAAAATTCAAGACCTAAATCAGATATTTAATCATTTTTTTTATAGATACCCAAAAAAATTAAGAATGCAGAATTAAGAATGCGGAATTAAGAATTATCCTCCTTCGCCAAAGGCTATGGAGGACAGGGGAATTATGAATTACGGTAGGTGTCGTGCTTGCGGCACGACTAAAAGCGAGCCTTGAAGGCTCGTAGACTGGATGCTTCGTCGCTTCGCTCCTCTGCATGACGGCTATATATTGTGCCACGGAGGTAAAGACATACCAAACTCGTCATCCAGAGCGGAGCGAAGAATCCAGAAAAAAATAATCGTGTCTATTGTTGATTAAATCGGTACGGCATCAGCTCCACGCTGATGATTAGGCTGATTGGGCAAAAGTTTTTGAGTCGAGAATTCAACTGTCTGCTAACGCAGACGGGCGGTGGACGGCAGCAGGCTTGCTGCCTTTTTTTAGCAGCCACCGCCTTTTTTT
>JAFTJQ010000001.1 GCA_017456285.1 Lentisphaeria bacterium | reverse complement strand
ACCCCAGCAACCAGCCCTCAGGCTGGACAATTGTAATTTGAGTGGGTGCGAGATGGCGGTGTGGTGATTGCTTCAATCTTGAGTTGCCACACAACGGGGGAGATTGCCACTTGTCGCTAAATCGCTCCAAGCTACTCTCCCCCTTTGTATTCCCCCTCTTCCTTACCGTCGAAAGGTCGAAAGTGCGTTGGTCGCGGCGATGATTATGGGAAGCCTAAGATGCCTGGGAGACCTGGGAGCAAGCGTATCTAAAATTTTCCGACCCGACCGTCAAAATGGGTTTATTTCTGCCACCGTTGCAAAATCAATTTTGACGTCATGCAAAGTGCTTGTATGTCCTGCGAAGAATCCAGTCCTCCAGTCATCTACTGATTTTTTTTCGGTGATTAGTCCTCTATGTTGATGCTTTTCTTTCGGAATCGACCGACGGCAAAAAGTAATAAAACTCCCAGCATAACTCCGCTAATCAGGTACAATCGATAACGATTTTTCAGGTTTTCTCGTTCTTTATTAAGCTCAATTGTTTCTTCTTTCAAGGTTTGACCTGAAACTTCTTTTGCTTGAGAAACATTTGCTTTCAGAACCTTATCAATTTTTTGATTATAGTTCTTTTTTAAGTTTTCATCGCTGATATTTTCCAGAATCATTGCCTTTAATTTTGGGTTATTGCAGACATTTCCGCTGCAACCTGCATCGAATTTCTCAACTAATTCAACGTGGCGTGCTGCAAGTTCTTTGATAGTCTCTTCCGATGCCTCCCAGTAACCTTTGCGGATACTCTCCAGCATTACCCCGGTCATCTCCTGCAAGGCATAGGGGTTTTTAGTTTCAAAAAACTCCTTCATCCCCAGCTTCAGTGAATCATCGATATAGACTTTTTTGTAATCCTCCCACAAACTGTCGTCAATCATATTCTCTCTGGTAACTTCCCATCCGTAGGTGTTTTGAAATGCTTCTGCAAATGAAGCTGCCGCACTTGCACCCTCATCCAACATCTCCTTAAGATATTTTTCGTTGAGCAGTGTACTTCTGGCTTCAACCATGACGGCTTGACCGACTGATTGAATTTTGGCTCTGCCGTTATTTCTTAGGTCATTGAAGTAGGCATCTGCCTCCTTGCCGTTAATGTTTTTAATTGCCAAACTGATACCGCCGGTAAATTCATACACATGATCCAGCGATAAGGGTCCCCAAGTATTTGCCGAGCGTGACTGAACTACGGTGTCGGTATTTGCCAAAGCGGCTTCAAAAACTCCTTCAATATGCTCGCCCCAATGCTCTTCGGTGTACAATGCTCCCATATTGTTGATATAAACTTGAGCAATATCTTTTGTATCATCCCAAGTGCTTCCTGATTGAATCATTCCGGTAACTCCGGTACCGAAATTCCCATTTACTCCGCCGAAAATTCTGGCATTTGCAAGTGCTTTTGCCTGTTCTGCGGACATTCCTTTAGCGACCAGTGCTTCGGCAGTCTGCAAAGAATTTGAACGCACATAATTTTTGAAAAGCACATCGGCATCATCGGCGGCAAGTTTAACTGCTTTGTCAATAAGCTGCATTCTTGCAGTGGCAATTGAACGGAATTGCCCTGAAGTTTGAACAATTACGTCAATTCTGGGGCGACCGAGTTCCTTTAACGGAATTAATCTTATATCTCTGACTCTACCCATTGAATCCCATATCGGTTCAACCCCCAGCAGATAAAAAATTTCTCCGATATTAGTTCCTTGGGTACGGATAAATTCTCCGCCCCACAAGGTAAAGGCGACCTTTTTAGGATAATCCCCATTGTTTTTGAGTTTTTCTTCAATTAATGCCTTTGCTAATGATTTTCCCACTTCAAAACTCTCTCGAGTCGGCAATCTGTCCGGATCAATACCGACCATATTGCGTCCGGTTGGAACGCTTTCAGGGTTTTTGACTGCATCACCGCCGAAAGAGGGAGCGATGTAACCGCCATTGAAAGCATTAATCATAGAATCCAGTTCAGCCTGAGTTGAATTTATGAGGCTGTTTTTTGCCTCAAAAGCTAATAATTCCACGCTTGAAGTTTTTTGCTTCGGAGCAGATTTATTCTGTTTTTTTGCCATCATCTCTATCATGCTCTGACGCATGGCAGGAGGAATTTCTCTTCCGTCAGGTAGTTTGCCTGTCTGCATGATTTTTTGCATTTCATCGCTATTATGGGGTGTTTTCGGATGAGAGGGCGGCATTGCAGAATTTGTAGTTGATTCTATTTTTTGAAATTTCTGCGGATTTTTGAATGCTTCCTGAATGATAATTTTTGCTTTTCCCCCGTAATTCAAGTCGAAAAATCGAGCATTCTGTTTCATTTCGGGAGCGACTTTGCCTGCTTGAACATCGGCCTCAAACAGTTTATTTGCCACTAAATCCAAAGCCATAAGTTCTGCTGTTTCCGCAGCTTCTGCTTCAGAGTAGGGGCGTCCGATTACATAGAGTCCGCGATTGACTCTGGCACTTTCAATTTCGTGGATGTACTCGTGAATAAGTTCAAAATTTTCTGCACTCAATTCAGTTGAAGCAAAACTATCGCTTAATTTCAAGTCCTTATGCAAATTTGATTCAACTACAATTTTTTTGATATTCTCTGCATAAAGTTTTTTCAAACTTTCACCTTCGGCAGATTCATAGAGTTCCATTTTTTCGGCGAGTTCTTTTAATTTACCGCCGCTCTCTGCCTGCATAAAGGGCGGTGTTAAGTGGCTGACAATTGTCGCATAACTCCGTCTTTTGGCAATAATTGCTTCGCCGATATTGCTGATAGTGTACAAGTAATAGTGCGGCATACTGCCGATTAAAATATCACTCCAATCATAAGATGACAAAGCCAATTGCTTCCACGGTGTAAATTCTAAACTTCCGTGGGTGCCGAAGTGCATAATCGCATCGGCTTCAAATCCGAATTGACAGTACAAATAAGTCGCCATGTAGCGGTAGGGCGGAATTTGTTTGACCCCGTGAATTACTTTATTCTCATTATCTCCTGAACCTGCTGCACTTTGCGGTAACAGCAGAATGTTGCCGAATTTCAAGCCGCCGAGTTTAATGGTCGGAACTTCGCCGTGAGTTTGAATAATTTGGGTTATTAAATCGGCAGGGACGGCACGATTCAAATGAGATTTGAAAATTTCTGAATCAATCTCAATTCTTTCGGCATTATCGAGAAATTTTGCTTCAGCACCTTTGGCGTATGAGCCGAAAATTGAACCGTTTGCTTGAATTAATTGCTCAAGTTCTTTAGCGTTTTTCGGCAAAGTTCCGACATTGTAAGAGTTTTTTTTAAGATGTTTTAAGGTGTTAAAAAGTGATTCACAGACCTCTAATCCGCCTGCAACCATCGCATTTTTGCCGGGACCTTTGTAGTAAATGATTGCAATTTTTTTGTCCTTATTCGGAATTGATTTTAATTTAACCGTTTTATCGACTAATGTTGCAAATTTTTTGACTCTGTCAGGGATTGCCTGATATTGCAAAAGTCCTTTTTCATTGCGGAAAAGGGCGGAAATTACAAATGGTGCAACTCCGCCGTCAAGTTCCGCCATGGTGATACTTTGGCTTAACATGCCGCCGGTCATGCCACGCTGGTCTTGCAAAAATTCACTATATTCCTGATTGACTCGAATTGGACAAAATAATGGAATATTGTGCTTTTTCAAGTAATCAATTCCGGCTTCGGGATTCATCATTGAGAGTCTGCCGTGAGGGAAATAAATTACCGCTGCAGGCTTAACTTCCTCTATAAAATCCAAAAATTTTCCCATGCCGTCAGCACCGACGACATTGAGATTTTTTGACTCAAGTTCCTCAATTAACGGCTTCAAATCGCCTGAATTATTACCCGTTAAAATGCAGACGGTGGGCGAATCGGCTTTATAATAGGGGGTGGACTGGTAGAAATTCTGAAAATCTGCGTAAGTTCTGAAACGCTTCTCTTCGTCGACATGGAAATATCCTGATTTAATAATTTCTTCTGCCGTTTCAATCGGAGCGAAACTTATTTTGCCGTCAAGTTTTACTCTGATATAGTGCAGCATGCGGAGAAAGTTTGCTTTGCTTGAGTTGCCGAGATAATTTTGAAGTTCAGCACTTTCAACATCATTGAGTTTATTGAGAGCAGTCTCTTTTCTATTTGATGCAGTTACATAGAGCGGAGTATCAAGTTTCTCAATAAGTTCAAGTTGCTTTTCTGTGAAGTTTAACCCCATTCCGAAAAAAATAATCATATCATATTTTTTTAATTCCTTACCTGATTGTTCACTCCATTTTAAAGAGTCAATTTGAATATTTGATGGAATCTCCTGATCCATTAACGGAGCTAAAAGGTATTCAGGATAGTTTACAAATGCAATTTCGGTTGTGCTGAAGCAGTTAAAATAAATTACCACTGCAGCAATAATTGTCAAAATAAGTGCAATTATAATTTTCAGATTTTTTTTAATTTTGTCAATCATCATTTTTCATCTCCTTCTGGAACGTAGATAATTTCCCCTGATTCCAAGCGGTAAGCGATTCCGACTCGTTCACCTTTACCGGTGCCTGAAGTTTTTTCTGATTTGTATCGAGTAATTTTATTATCTTTTTTGACGATAATTTCCATATTTTCTTTGCCTGCATTTTTCACAAAAGTAGCATCTTCGGCGGTCAAAAATTCCGTCATGCGGCTTTGAATTACGAATGCGACCATCAAAGCAACGGCAAAAACCATTGCCACGTCAAATAAATTCACCAATCCTGACATCGGGTCAACGTCATCATCATCTAAAAAAGATATTTTTTTATTTAATCGTTTCATTAAATTAATTCCTTTTATTGATTCTGATTTTTATTATTTCCGTAATTAATCTGCCATTCAAGAAGGTAAATTAGATTATTGATTTCGTCATTGTACCAGTGTTTTTTGACTGAATAGATCAATAATCCGATTCCTGCGGCGAAACAACCGACTACGGTTGTTGCAAAGGCGATTTGCATATTGTAAGCCATTGATTCAATATTTCCTGAAGCTAATCCTGCTAATGCCGGTCCCATCGGAATCAAAGTCCCCATAAGTCCCAACATCGGGCCGATTTTAGTGATAAATTTAACTTTTTCCAAATCCCGGTCGTATTCGGATTTTAGGTCAGAGATGAGTTTTTCGCATTTTAGTTGATTGAAATTGTCTTTTGCCATTTTTTTGACCAAACGGGCAAAAAGGCACTTGTCTTGTTCTTCGGGTAAAGTTGTCGAGTCGCAGAAATTTTTGATAATCCTGCGTGCATTCTGTTTCTCGTGCAGCATGGAAATTGATTGTGCGATAAAACTCCCGAGAGCAAATAATGCACCTGCCATGGCAAATAGCAATAAAATAATTGTCGGCAAAAGTAAGCCCATTGAGATCCAGTTTAGAATTTGTGTGATATAGTCCATAATTTTTTCCTTTCTTTTATTTATTTGATAATTTAATTTTTAGTTTGTTCCAAAGAATTGATATAAAAGCACTTGTGATGACAAAAATTCCGAGATAGATAAATAATTTCAAAGTCAGAATAATATCAGATTCGACTGCGTTCGCACGATATAATTCTGCTTGAGCAATTACGGGGATGAAAATTCCGGCAAGCAAAAGCAGTAGTTCGCTCTGCATGATTGCTTCAATCAGTAAATTATTATTTTTGCGTGCGAGAAAGCGAATGATTTCCCCCGAAAAAAGCAACAGTGCCGGGCAAATTATTGCAAGCAGGTAATTAATAACTTGAAAATCAATCTCTAAAAAATGATTGTAAGTTACCAATTTCAGGTAAAAAACGCCTGCAATTATTAATACTGATGGGAAAAATGCAAAAAAATAGATAACTTTAAGCTTGGAGTTTTCTGATTTTGCTTGCAATAATTTCGCACCGGCAATAGTTGCTGCAAATTCTTGTATCAATAGCACAACACACCAGTTTTGCAGAAAGCCTAATGTGTTGTATTTGGCAAATTCCTCAATTATACTGCTGCTTGCCGTATTATTACCCAACAATAGACAGAGTAAACCTGACGATACCGCAAAAATTATTCCGTAAATACAGGGTAGCAAGAGAATTTTCAAATTACTTTGAAATACGGCAAAAATCAGCACAACAGCGATAAATATTTGCATAAATCAACCTGTAAATTACAAAGTTTTCGCGGTAATTGATTCAATGTAATAACCGTTTTTGAGTTTATAAAACTTGACGAGAATTTGCTCCTTTTTGTTAGAGGTAGCAAGTTCAAGTTCAAATTTTCTCGGACTTTTGTCAAAAGTAAAACTTTTGGGTTGATCCCATACAATTCGCCCCTCGGCATTTTTCAGAACTTCCATAGATTCTGTTACCGGGTCGGTTTGATTGTTGTACTTGTAAATTTGGCGGTCAGCAGCTTTCATGTGGAAGCATTGCTCCAAAAAACGATAGTTTTTTTTAGCCAAATTGTTTTGGATGATTTTCGACAAATTCACTAATTCCGCATGGTGTTCCGGAGTGGCTTCAATGCGATTTGATTGGTATTGAGAAGCAATATCTTCGCTTGAAAAAAGTTGATAACCCAAAAGCCCGATTGCCGAAATTAAAATAAATCCTAAAAATTTAATATTCATAATAGTTCATCTCCCCTTCGCCATAAGTAGTTCAGAATTAATCCTCATAGTCAGGATCATATAACTCGGAATCCGCAGAGTCTTCGCCTAAACCGCCGACTAAATATTGAGTTGATACCGCATCAGAGCCGATATATCCCGGTGTTTCAGATGAACCGTGGCCATCTGCCCAAATGACATTTGTTCTGCCGTCATGGCGGAATGAAGTAGTTGTTTCAGAAACGATGTAACTCAAATCATCTGCCCCGGTCGGAGCAGACATGCCGCCCATTTGGTCTGCGAAACTTACGATGTCAGAAGCACCTTTGCTTCCCGGTTGTACGAGCGGTCTCGGATTAGTGCCGCGGAAGCCCTCTTCCCAGCCGTGAATGTATGAGTTTGCACCGTAACCGCTGCCCGGAGCGGATTCGACTTTGTAGGTCGAGCCGAATTGAGCGAGGAATGCAGAGTCAGGACAGAAAAAGGCATTTTTAGATGCTACCGATGAAATACTTGCCTCGCCGTTAGTTGCTTTCTGTAAATAGGGCGATAAGTATCCATCTTGAGAGAAGTCCACTCCGTCAGAGTCCATAAGACCTGCCCAAACTTTTAATTGAGCAGGTAATCCCATGACACCCGGGCTCATCCCTTGACTTCCGGGGCAGAAAAATCCGCTGTCGCTTTGATACATTGCATCAGCCATGCCGACTTGCTTCAGGCGGCTCAAGCAGTTGATACTGCGGGCTTTTCCTCTGCTTTTGTTCAGGGCAGGGAGCAGCATTCCTGCCAAAATTGCGATAATTGCGATTACGACTAAAAGTTCAATTAGGGTGAACTTACTACATTTTTTGTGGTTATTTTGCATAAAATGTTCCTTCTGTTTTTTTGTTAATTAGTTTAGTCTAATTTGTTAGCTCAAAAAAAATACTTGAGCAGAAAAAAAAGTAATAACCACTCACGCATTTTTTGTTTCGTTGTGTATAATATAGCATAAAAAAATAATATGTCAAGTAGTTTAGACTAATTTTTTAAAAAAATTTCATGTTTTTGAAAAAATGGAGGTATGGAGGCATGGAGTTGCCGTTGGCAGGTCATGACTGCGGTGGTTGAAGTTATTGTTTTTTTTGTGGGGGCTAACGCCGCCCCCACACCCCCACGCAAGGTCAGCGACCTTGACCAAAAGAGATGCGAAAATTTTTCAAATTTTCACATCTCAAAATTTTTTATCCATATTCATGGACGAAGGCAACAACTTTTATTAAAAGTTTTTGCCTTTCGAAACCTAATTTCAAAAAATCCGTTGAAAGGTCGAGAGTGCGGTGGTCGCAACTATAATTATGGGAAGCCTAAGATGCCTGGGAGAGTTGGGAGCAAGCGTATCTAAAATTTTCCGACCCGTCTAACCAAATGGGTTATCTCTGTCACCGAAGCAAAACTCCACCAACGTCATGCAGAGCGGGACGAATGTCCTGCGAAGCATCCAGTCTACGAGCCGTTCAGGCTCGAATGTAGTCGCTCCGAAAGAGCGACACCTGCCGTAATTCATAATTCCCCTGTCCTCCATAACTTTGGGTGACGGAGGATGCATTCTTAATT
>JAFTJQ010000029.1 GCA_017456285.1 Lentisphaeria bacterium | reverse complement strand
TTTCGCTCCGTATGAATTTTTTGCCCAAATGGGCAAAAAAACATGAAGCCGTCAGGCTTCGCTTCATGGCACAACGTGCCGCTTCATACGGCGCAGCCGTGCTTCATAAACGCCTGACGATGAAGCATTGTTCCGCTAAAGCTCCACAATATGAAGCATCTCCATTTCATTCCGATATGAAGCACTTCGCTTACGCTCCGTATGACCTGCAATTCAGTCCTTTATGGCTGGATTTTTTTTTGTATTCACTTGTATAATGACAATATCAGTCTGAAAATATAATTTTTTTATTGTTTTAATAATTATTAAAGATTTATTCCTAAAAAAAATTATATTGTATTTTTTCGTAACAAGGTGAGCCAAAAAATTTCTTTGATAACAAAAAAGTCTAAAAATACCATAAGTTTATTTCTGGAAATTAATTATTTTTTTTTGGTTTTTTAATGTAAAAAGTATTGTTAATAATAATTTTTGCACTATAATTAATACCAGACAAAAGATAAAACAGATTTTTGGAAATTTGATTCATGGGTAGAAAAGTAAAAAAATTTAACATTAAAGATTTGGCAAAAGAGGCTGGGGTATCGATTTCAACGGTATCAAGAGTTTTGAATAACCACCCTGATGTCAGTGAATCTTTGCGTAAAAAAGTTTTGGCGATTATTGAAAAAAATAATTTTACACCTGACAAGGCGACGGAGAGACCATTCCGAATCAATGTTGTTATTGGGGTGGGCGATATTACCGATTATATTTCAAGTATTTTGACCGGAATTGAAGTTGCGGCAAATGAAGCAAATATCGAAATTTCCATACAGAGAGTTACGGGTAGAATTTCCCTTTTGAATAACTGCCGTATCTGGCGAAGTGATGCATTAATCATCATCAGCGGAAATGACTTGCTTTCACAAGTGCCGGAAGTTGCAAATGCAGAGATCCCCTGCATGCTGATTAATTCCAAAATTGACTACTGCAATGTCGGCTGTATCAACAACGAATTTTCTTTTACGATGAATCAGTTATTGAACCACCTGCATTCATTCGGACATAAAAAAATTGCGTTTTTATCTGCTTCTCCGGTAACGCTTGACAGTTACAAAAAGCGGGTTGCGGCATATAAAGAATTTATGAGTTCTATTGGGGAGAAGCCTAATAAGTTATTGATTCCGCCTTATCGGGTCGCCCATATTGAAGGAATTGGGATTGATAAGGAGGCAGGGTATCAATCGACTTTGCAATTGCTTTTCCAGCATCCCGAAGTAACTGCGATTGCCTGTGCTAA
This sequence comes from Lentisphaeria bacterium, assembly GCA_017456285.1. Classification (GTDB taxonomy): domain Bacteria; phylum Verrucomicrobiota; class Lentisphaeria; order Victivallales; family Victivallaceae; genus RGIG5270. Next base: position 66,157 of record JAFTJQ010000029.1, on the reverse strand, counting down.
TGATGAATTGGCAATCGGCTGCTACAAGGCATGTTTTGACTATGGGAAAAGGATTCCGCAGGATATTTCAATTGTCGGATTTGACGACCAGTCATTTGCAAAATATATGACACCGAGTTTAACAACCGTGAAATTGCACTTGGCACAAGCCGGAAAATTGGCGGTAAAATCCTTGAAAGATTACCTCAAAGGCAAAGCAAATTCACTTCCGCAACTTGATTTGCCGACGGAATTGATTGTCCGCAATAGCGTGGCGAGAATAGAAGAAAAATAAAATATCACATGGGGTGATATTAAGCAATAGTGATGTGGGGATAAAAATAAAAAGGAAAAATCTTCGCATTACGCAGTATTAATGAGGACGGTATTCCCATTAATATTTTAATTCAAAAGAAAACACGAAAGGAAAACAAAAAAATGAAAAAATCAATGTATTTTACTTTGATTGAGTTGTTGGTAGTTATCGCTATCATCGCAATTTTGGCTGGTATGTTATTGCCCGCTCTCAACAAAGCACGTGCAACCGCTCGCAAAGCAAGTTGTATCAACCATTTGAAACAGTTGGGCTTGGCTAATGGTATGTACGAAAATGACTTCAATGGTATGTTGCCGGGTTCAGTAAATGCTATCGACGGCGATATGATTTTCTGGGCACACCACCTTTGCGAAGGTAAAGCTCCTTATACCGATTCAACTGAAAACCGTGCAGGGTGGGGTAACTATACTCAGTGGAAAGTTACCTATTGTCCGACATTGTCTGTAACTAGAAGTACACACCCCAGATTTGCTTGCTATGGCGCAGAACAAACTTTGACTGCTACAGAAAAAACTGAATTAGGTAATTATATTTTGGAACAAACCCACAGATATCATAATGTAAAAATGATGAAAAATGCTGCTCAAACTATCGCTTATGCAGAAGCGTGCAGAAGAAATAACACCGGTGGTGGTTTCTTGCGTTTCGCTGGCGAAAATGCTGATAATAATAATGGTAATATTACTTTCGGTCGTCACGATGGTGTTGCTCCAGCAGTATTCGTTGATGGACACGCAGAAGGCTTGACCGAAAATCAGGTTAAGGAAAGTCCTTGGAAGTTTACTAAATACATCGATAAAACTAATACTGCTATCTAATAATTGCTTATAATTTCAGCCGTAACTTTTTAAGTTGCGGCTTTTTTTGTGCAAAGGAACGGAAACTAACAATGCCGAACGGGTAAGAAAGGTATGGAGGCTGTATTTGCCTTCGTGGTACGCCCACCACCGTCATTCAGAGGGGCAAAGCCCCGAAGAATCCAGTGTAAGTGTCGCAAGACACGCTATAAAAAAGTGGCAGGAATTTATTTCGTGCCACACAACCCGTAATTCTTAATTATGAATTCTTAATTCTGTGCGACACAAACCATAATGATGAATTAAATTTTTTCGGCAAATCTGGAATTATTTTCCAGATTTTCCGAAAAAAATGGCTTTTTATTGAAAAATATCCTTGAAAAATTGAAAAAAATGTTTATATTAGAAGTAAAAGTTTAGAAATTAATATTTTTTTGAGGTATTATATGTTTATTGAAAGACAACTTAAAGAGATCATAAGACAGGGAAGTAAATTTTTCCCTGCAATATTATTGACCGGACCACGGCAGGTAGGTAAGACGACCTTTTTGCGCAAAATGGCAGAGCCGGAGCGGAAATATGTGACATTAGATGATGCCAGTGTACGGTTATTGGCACAAGAAGACCCGAAGGCATTTATTGAAAAATTTTCTCCGCCGGTTTTGATTGATGAAATTCAGTATGTGCCTGAATTATTAAATTATATAAAAATTATCATAGATGAAAAACGATTTAATGAGCCGGAAAATGCAAAAGGTCTTTATTGGTTGACCGGGTCACAGCGTTTCCCATTAATGAAAGGGGTAGCAGAATCTTTGGCTGGTCGGATTGGTATTTTTGAGATGTCGGGCTTATCCCAGTCAGAGTTAGAAATTAGACCTAATGTCCCTTTCACTCCTGAACGGTTATTCGGTAGCGAGAGCGGAATTTCATGTGGGGAAGTATTTAAGCGTATTTGGACCGGAAGTTATCCGGAGGTAATTAATGCTATGCCGCAAGAACGTGATTTTTTTTATTCAAGTTATATTGCAACTTATTTGGAGAGAGATATTCGGAACTTAACGAAAGTGCATGATCTTGATAAGTTTTATAAGTTTTTATGTTCTTGTGCAGCGCGCACTGGACAATTACTTAATAATGCTGAACTTGCTCGTGATGCCGGGATTGATAGCAAAACTGTTCAGAGTTGGTTGTCTATTTTGACTTCTTCGAGAATATTATATTTATTGCAACCATATGCAGGAAGTTTGACTTCCCGATTGGTGAAATCTCCCAAATTGTATATGTTGGATACCGGATTGTGTTCTTATCTTACTCGTTGGCCATCACCGGAAACATTGGAAGTTGGTGCGATGAGCGGGGAATTTTTTGAAACATGGTGTATATCTGAAATTTTAAAAAGTTATTGGAATGCAGGTATAAATGAACCTCCATTGTTTTTTTTCAGAAATAAGGATCAGAAAGAGGTTGATTTGCTTATTGAAGCTGAAGACGGTTTCTATCCGGTAGAATTTAAAAAATCATCTACTCCAAAAGTGGATGATGTAAAACATTTTTCTACATTGGAACGGCAGAATGTAAAATTGAAAAAAGGAGCAGTTGTTTGTTGTTGTTCTGAAATCATGCCTTTACCGAATAAAAATGTTTTATGTATTCCGGTAAATTTAATTTAAGATATTGTTGTTTTCGGCAAAACTGGAAATAATTCCAGATTTGCCGAAAAACATTCTGAATGCAGAGCATGGTATAAAATACCATGCTTTGCATAACGAGTTTGGTTTATCCCTGTCTCCCGGGCAAAAGCCTCTCCAACGTCATACCGAGCTGAAAAACAATTTTTGATTTTTGGGGTTGGATTCTATTATTTTTGTACTGACAAGAAAAAATATTTTTATTTCTTGCTTTGATTTTTTTCAAAATTTTCTTTGATGCTAAAAAATTTTCGAAAAGGAAAAATTAATTTTCGGAAATTAATTATTTTTTAACTTCTTTTTGACCTAAAAATCATTGCTTATAATCTTTTTTGTACTATAATAAATGAGTAAGTAAAAGAGTGTAAATTATTAAATAAAAATAAGGACGAAAGAGAAGATTATTTATGAAATTTTTTAAACAAATAGTAATTATATCAATGTTGTTTGCAGGAGTTTTAAGCAGTATGGGCAGTGAGAAATTAATTCCTTTGAAGACTTTTAAATTTTTACCTGAGATGTCTGACCGTCAGGCGTGGGATGCAATTAAGAACGACCCGACCAAGAAAAAATATATTGATGAGATTTTCCGTGAAGCGGAACTTGCTGCGACAACTCCGATTCCTATTGATTCTGCCAAGTTGTTTATGGAATTTCACCGCACTGGCAAGCGCACTGCGTATGAAGCAAACCACTTTGCCAGACGGGCGAGATTGGTTAATTTAGTTCTTGCAGAGGCTTTGGAGTACAAGGGTCGTTTCATTGATGATATTATTGAACACCTTTATGCACTCGAAGCCGAATACACTTGGACGATTCCTGCCCATGATGCTGAGTGGAAAGACCCTTTGCCCTGCTACAAGTACGAGGAGATAGATCTCTTTTCGTCAGAAACCTCCAATTTGGTCGCCCAGACTTTGGCAATTTCGGAGAAAGAAATCGCCAAAGTTTCGCCGAACTTCGTCAAAAGATTAAAAGAAAAAGTTATGGCTCGTGCGATTGTGCCGATTGAAGAAAATTTGGAGAATTACTGGTGGATAGACTTGGTAAGCAACTGGAATCCGTGGATCTGTTCAAACTTGATTTGGGCAGGAAATTATATGCTCCAAGGGGATGATGAGAGATTTACCAAGTTTGCCAATAAACTTTTGGCGATTACCGAAAAATATTATGCGGCTTACCCCGAAGACGGAGCATGCGAAGAGGGGGCGATGTACTTCTCCAGATCTCCGGTTAATTACTTCTTTATCCTTGATGCAATGTATCGAGCGAGTGACGGTAAATTTAACCGCTTTAATGAGCCGAAGTTGCGGAAAATGTTTGAATTTATTGCTGCTGCCAATATGGGTGAAGATTATTTTGCAACTTTCAGCGATGCCAGAAAAAAGGTCGGGCTTTCAAGCGGTGTGATTTACGCTATGGCGGATCGAGTCGGAAGTAATGAATTAAAGGCTTTCAGCAGTAACTTTAATCCATACTCAAACGGTTTGGATCAGAATGATTCAATGGGATATTTGCTGCCGTACTATCAACTTGTAAGCAAGGTGCAGACAGAGAAATGCGATAATGACTTTTTCTTCGTTTATCCCAAAACTGAACATGCTTACTTGAAAAATGGCGACACCGCTTTGGCAGTCAAAGGCGGACACAATATGGAAGAACACAACCACATCGACGTCGGTCAGTTTATTCTCAAATTCGGTGACAGAACTGCCGCTATCGACCTCGGCGCACCCGAATACACCAGAGATTATCACAGCAAAGAAAACCGCTACAAAAACTTTGTGGCAAATAGTTTCGGGCATAATCATTTGATTTTTAACGGCGTTGGGCAGTCTGCCGGAAAAGAATTCCGCACTCGCAAGTTTGAGACTAAAGGTGATTTTAAGCATGCCGAAATTGAAATCGATTTAACTCCTGCTTATCCCGCAGAGGTGAAATTAAAATCTTACATCCGCAAACTCATTTTTGATAATGGAGTTTTGACCGTCATTGATGAATTTGAAGCAGAAGAAGCTCTCGAAGCAATGATGATTATTTATAGTGAATTTGAGAAGTTCCCGGGAACAAGTTCAACTAAAATCGTTTCAGAAAAATACAACGTTACTGACAGCGGCTTGAAAATAACATGGGGAGATACTCTCTATAAACACACAATTAAACTTGACAAGACCCAAAAAGGTATTATTAAAACAGTTTTTAAACAACAATAACCAACGAAAGGAAAAAACTAAAACATGAAAAAATTAATAATTTTGGCACTTTGCAGTATTTTAACTGCTCTCTTCGGAGAAGAAAAACTTTTTAATGCATCAAGAGATGAAGTCAGGGTTTGGACATTTGATAATAATACCAAAATTAATGTCGCAAATAACAAAATTGATATGACTTTGGTAAAAAATGGTACCGGTTATCAGGGTGTAAGAATTCTGCCCTTGAAAACTAAATTTTTTGACCTTTCAAAAGGTTCAGTTCTTTCGTTTAAAGTTGAGAATAAGAGCAATATTTTTACTCATGTTCGCGTCGAAATTTTTAATCTGAATAAACAAGGAACAGATGTCGGCAAGGGCGTTTATTCGATGATTGCCTTGAAACCTTATGAAACTGCAATTTTCCGTACTCGCTATGGTAGAATTGCTTCTCTTGGATTTGAGCCGCAGGGAATGCAGCATAATTTTGACGGTTTCTCAAAGGGAAGATTTAATATTGTTACAGACCGGGTTGCTGAAATTCGTGTTTGGACAACTCCTGTGGATGCAGAGAGAAGAATTATTCTTTCAGACTTCAAACTTTTAGAGCCGCCGAAACCGCTTAATTCTGCATTATTAAGCAAGGATACTTTCTATCCCTTTATTGATAAATACGGTCAGTACAAGCACGCTGATTGGAAAAATAAAATCCACTCTGATGTTGATTTGCAAAAGAAAAAATTGGAAGAGGATAAAGCCCTTGCTGCTTATCCTTGCGTAAAAGACCGTACCCGATTCGGCGGTTGGAAAAGCGGACCGACTTTCAAAACTAATGGTTGGGGCAAGGTAAAATACAAAGGTAAATGGTTCTTTGTTGACCCAGAGGGCAAACTCTTTTGGTCTCTCGGCGTTAATACCATTGATTATGATAATAATGAAGCTACCGGTATTGCTTTCCGTGAAAATTATTTTGAAGAATTGCCAGCAGCGGATTCTCCATTGGCAGTGGCTTATACCCATAGAAATGGTCCTCGCTATGGCTTCTACAAAGGCAAAGGCGAGAACCTCAAGCAATTTACCTTCTACTGGGCTAACTTGATTAGAAAATATGGCGAAAATTATCATACTGAATTTGTTAAACGTTCACAAAAACGCCTTTCAAGCTGGGGTTTCAATACTAATGGAAACTGGGTGCACCCAGATATTTTGAATGAAGAATTTCACCATCCCTATATTTCTGCGGTGAAGTTCGCTAAATTCTATAATGTCATCGAGGGCTGCAAGCAGATCGGCTGGCAGAAATTCCCGGATATTTTTGACCCGAACTTTGAAAAAGGTATTCGTGATGCCTTGCAGGGTTGGCAAAAAAATACTACCCAAGATGAATACTGTATCGGTTACTTTATTGATAATGAACTCTCTTGGGGCAAAACTGATACTTTCCTTGCAGAGGGTGCAATTCGTTCTACTGCTAAACAGCCCGCAAAACAGGCTATGACTGAATATTATAAGAAAAAATATACCAAAATCGAAGAACTTAATAAAGTTTGGGGCAGTTCTTATAAATCTTGGGAAGATTTCTTGAATACTGCTGCAGCTCCGGTTGATGCCGCTAAGGCAAAGGTTGATTTAGAAGAGTTTAATCAGGTAATTGTTGAAACTTACTTCAAGGTTTGCAAAAATGCGATTAATACATACGCCCCCGGTAAACTGTATTTCGGCTGCCGATTCAATGACTGGAACGTAAAAGTTATTAAAACTGCTGCCCGTTATGTCGATGGAGTAAGTTTTAACCGTTATGCTTCACAGGTCGCCCAATTTGCTTTGCCTGACGGAGCTGATTGTCCTGTCATCATCGGCGAATGGCATTACGGCACAACTAATAATGGTCCGGCTCACGGCGGTTTGCAGTTTGCCGCTGACCAGAAAGACCGAGCCAGAGCGATTGACCGGTATGTAAGAAGTGCTTTGGTCAATCCGCAGATTGTCGGAGTTCATTACTTTAAGTACAGCGACCAGCCAACTACTGGCAGAACTCCAGACGATGAAAATATCCAGTGTGGTTTGGTGGATATTGCCGATACTCCGTACATAGAAGTGATTGAAGCATTTAGAAAAGTCAGTGAAGATATGTATTTATATCGTTCTAAATCAAAATAATATATTTAATTGTTAAAGGAAAATTGCCGTATACACAACTTTGCATGGATTTGTAATTTTTATCCTGCAAAGTTGTGCTTTTTATGTTTTGGGTAAAACTGGAATATAAAGACAAGCGCAAAAAAACAACATTTATTTTTTTTGATTGGATGTCAATGACAATTGCCATAGCGAATGATAAACACATAAATAATGACAAAAAAAATCATTTTAGCATTGAAAAATAGATTTGCATGTGATAGATTATAATGGGTTAGTGTATTTATTGCAACGAAAGGAGCCTATCATGTTTGCAATTACTATTATATCGTTCCTTTTCTTCACAGCCTTAGTAGCGTTTGGAACCTGGCTGATTGTACGAAAACGGGAAACAACATCTCAAGATGGTTTTTTCCTTGCTGGCAGAAGTTTGACATACCCGGTAATCGCCGGATCTTTGTTGTTAACAAATCTTTCGACGGAACAGATGGTTGGGTTGAATGGGTCTGCATTTAAAGAAGGTATGAGCGTTATGGCATGGGAAGTTGTAGCTGTTGCGGCTTTGGTTCTCATGGCGATGTGGTTTCTTCCAAAATTTCTCAAAACTGGCGTAACAACTGTTCCGGAATATCTGAAGTTAAGATTTGATGGGGTTACTGGTGGAATTTGTAACCTGATATTTTTGCTTACTTACATACTGTTTTTGTTGCCAATTATTCTCTACACCGGCGCTCGCGGCATGATTGATATTCTCAATCTGGGACCAGTTCTGGGAGTCCAAAGTGAGGTGACGCAGCTTTATATTCTTGTTACTGCTGTGGCTGTAATCGGCTCTTGTTATGCTTTGTTTGGTGGTCTCAGATCATGTGCTGTTTCAGATACGCTCAATGGTATCGGGTTGCTGGTTGGCGGATTGTTGATTGCGTGGCTCGCTTTTGATGCAATTTCCCCTGGTTCCTTTATGCAGGATGTTGACAAATTCATTGAAGCTGGGGGCAATCGTATTAACTCAATTGGAGCAAATGACAGTGAGGCTCCATTTTTTGCCTTGTTTACCGGTATATTTTTGATAAATGTGTTTTATTGGTGTACCAATCAACAAATCATTCAGCGTACCTTGGGTGCAAAATCCTTGGCAGAAGGACAAAAAGGCATATTGCTCACTGGTTTGTTAAAGCTGATCGGGCCACTTTATCTTGTCATTCCCGGCATGATTGCTGCAATTCTCTACATGGAAGGAAAGTTGGCGATTCCAATTGATTCAAACACTGGTTTGGCTGTATCTGACAAGGCGTATGGATCTTTGGTAAACATGGTCTTGCCTGCTCCGTTAAAAGGGTTCTTTGCAGCGGTTCTTTTGGGTGCAATTCTCTCCAGTTTCAATTCCGTGCTCAATAGTGTTTGCACACTTTTTTCTCTCAATGTATACAGATCGTGGATAAATCCGGCTGCAGATGACAAAAAAGTGGTCAAAACAGGACAATACTTTGGTTTGATTGTTACTATTGCTTCAATTGTAATTGCTCCTATGTTAATGAAAGCTGGAAGTATTTTCGGTTATCTGCAAAGCATGAATGGACTGACTTTTATACCGCTTCTTGCAGTTGTATTTATGGGAATGATTACTAAAAAAGTTCCTGCCATTGCGGCAAAAACAACCTTGATATCCGGTATCGTTATTATTGCGATCGGCTACTTTGTTCCTCCATTCAATGGATTGGTAAATGAGATTGGACAGTTCCATTTTGTTGCATGTGTCTTTGTGCTTATGTTGGCAACTATGGCAATTTGGGGAAGAGTTGCACCGATGGCTGTTCCTTATGAAGAAAAGGATGCAAAGGTCACCGATCTCACACCTTGGAAATATTTAACACCGGTTTCCATCGGTTTGTTGGTGATAGTTGCTCTTATCTATGCGAGTTTTGCTGACTTCTCGGTGTTTTCCGAAGGGAAACCAAAATATCCGACTGTCCAGAAGGTTTCAAGCAAGTAATCACTTATCAGACTTTCTGCTGAAGCTAAAATAATAAAATTATGCCACCCAGGAATTGCTCCTCGTGGTGGCATATGTTTTTCTAAGATAAACTCAAAAAACTTTTGGGACAAGTGTATATCAGAAGATCACTTTCTGGAGTTAAAAACAGCCTGCCTGACTTTTTCTCTAATCGCATCCCATTTTTCTTCAACAATGTCAGTGGGTTTTCCAAGCCAAGTACCACCCACGGCAGCAACTTCAGGAATGGAAAGATAATCATTGGCATTCGCTTCAGAAACACTACCAGTAGGCATAAATCTTATCCCTAAATGTTTATACGGTGCAATGATAGATTTCAACATTGAAATTCCACCAGCAGCTTCTGCTGGAAAAAATTTCAGAAACTTGCATCATAGTTCATATGCCTGTTCCACTTCACTTGGAGTGCAAATGCCGGGAGCAAACGAATAGCTATTTTCAATAGTAGATTTTACAACAGTTGGGTTAAATCCAGGCGCGACAGCAAATTTTGCCCCTGCATCAAATGCTCGTTTTAAGTCGTCGGTATTAAGTACGGTTCCCGCTCCTATATAAAGTTCAGGAAATTTTTCAGACATTGCCTTGATGATACTTTCCGCAGCAGCTGTACGAAAGGTTATCTCTGCTTATAATAAGGATAATATTGGATTTTACTTGTAAATTTATTTTTTTTAAACTATAATAGAGTGCAAAAAAATAACAAATTTTGTCACAATAATCTGATAATTTGTATTATTGTTATTTTATAAATTATATTGTATAATTATTAGTATAAATAAATTTTTGAAAAAAGGATGTTTGGATGCAGAAACAAAGTTATGCTATTTTAGAAGAAGGGCAATCTGAATTATTGCGAAATGAACTATTGATTTTGTTGCAGAAATTTATGGAAAACCCGACAAATATTGAAATCTTTGATCAAGATGCTGATAATGGCGACCATTGTCACTCATATTGGGAAATGCGTTTGATTCGACGGTATGAGAAGGAGCGTTTTGAAAAATTTATTTTGGTTGCTCCGACTTGCAAACATGCTCCTGTGGCTTCGCAAGTATATGATAAGAGTTTCATGTTGCAGTTACGTTCCGGATATTTACAAGGTGTTTTTTATAATCATAATGTTGTCGATTTACGGGATAATGACCCTAAATTTGATATATTAAGCAGAGTGTTTCAGCTTTTAGTCACTTTGAAAAAGAATAAAATGCCTGATTCTTTTTTATGTTATTATGTAAAAGCAGTAGTGATGCATTTAATCGATATATTCAGCGAAAAATGGGGTGTGCCGCCGCCACGGAAAGGACATACTTTTGAACAGGCATGGGCATACTTAATGGAGAATTTGAGAAGAACTGAATTTTCAGTGTCGGATATTGCACAGTATTTAGGAATAAGTCCATATTATGTATCTAAACTTTTTGTGAAAAATACCGGAACATCTGCTCAAAGATATTTAATTTTTGTGAGATTGCAGACAGCATGCGAATTATTGATCGACGGCTATACTGCGGTTGGAGATGTGGCGAATTTGAGCGGATGGAGCAATCACAGTTATTTTTCGTCAAGTTTTAAAAAAATTGTAGGAATTACTCCTATGGAATTTTACAGAAGCCCACTTGAAAAGCAAAAAAAATTAAAAGAAAAATTGGATAATGTAGTTATAGGTTTCAATAAACATAAACCTTAAACATAAATATTAAATACAGTATCAAAAAAAAGATATTTTTTGCCGCAAAAAAGTGATAATGATAAATATTGTGATAAAAAAAATACAGATTATATTAATTTAGAGAACATGCGGGTGGATCTTTTTATCAGATTCAGCTGAAAATTAATTTTAATTAGTAAAGGAGGTGAATAAAATTATTTTTTAACGGCGGAAAAATTTTTAGTTTTTCGGAGAATAAAAAAGGTTAAATTCAACAATAAACTTACTTTTAACAAAAAAATGAGGTGCAAAATGAAAAAATTTAATTTTACATTAATCGAACTTTTGGTTGTAATCGCAATTATCGCAATTTTAGCTGGTATGTTATTGCCTGCACTTAACAAGGCTCGTGAAAAAGCCCGCGCAATTTCTTGTGTAAACAATTTGAAACAATGCGGATTAGGACTTTTTATGTATGCCGATGACCATAATGGTATTATGGCTACCTATAATGACCATCAATTAAAAAACGGTACTTATAAAACTTCTTATACTTTTAATTATTGGGGCCCATGGGGTTCTTTTATGGCAGGTTTGGGCTATATCGCAGATAATGGAAAACTTATGTCATGTCCGTCTGCCCATGACGGCAGTCCTTATGACAGAGGAGGAAATAAATATAATTATTCTCTTACCTATGGCGAATTTGCAGTAAATTCTATGGCAAATTCTCATAAAGCTAAAGTCACTGCCAATCCGATTGCCGGTGCTACTTTGTGGGGATACAATACCAAAGTGATTGATAATAGTTCTAATTTTGCAATTTTATCAGATAATTATTGTGCGCAGGAAGATGCCAGAAAGGGCAAAAATTGGGCTCTTATCGGTTCCGGACAAAAAACTTATGTTGCAGTTCGTCATTCCGACAGAGCGAATATGGCATTTGCTGACGGGTCTGCCGGTGCAAAAACTGAAACAGAAATTGAAGATATGTGGACAGAATCCGGTATGGCGGCGAGTGATATTGTTGACTCTACCGGCGTAAAAGTTAATTAATTTATAATAATACATATTTTTAAGATAAAAATTTTCTCCCCCTTGCATGTTTGCGAGGGGGAGCAGGGGAATAATGTCATAAAAACAATTGAATTTGGAAATACCTATGAAAAAAATAGATAAAAAATATTTTAATTTGACAGAATTAATGGTAATTTTTGTGATTATTATAATTTCTGCTATGATTCTTCCGACGGTTTTTGCGGATGCCAAAGAGAGTTCAGCAGATATTATATGTCAAAATAATTTAAAAATTTTATCTGCCCACTTTGCAGAATATCGGGCAGATTATAATGGTTATTTTGTACCGAGCAGACATGGCGGGTATAATGGACCACGCTCAACATGGATGATGTATATTGCATCTTATTTCGGTCAGGAAAAGACTTATTTCGCCGAGAAGAATATGAATCACCCATTGAATAATCTTGCGTGTCCGCATCTGCCCAAAGACTTGCGGTCAATGGGATTTTTAACACATTACGGCGTTAATTTGGCTGCAAAACATTTTACTTGGCAAAAAGGTTATGGTGTCAGCGGAACTTGGGTCGGAGCACTTAGTTCTGCCTACAGCCGTAATGAATCGGAGATTAAAGATCCGGCAGGAACGATGCAATTAATTGAGTCGGTTAATGATTATGTGCATCCGGGTATGGTTTTAGTTACTTCCGGTGCGGATAAACAAAATTTGAAATATGTTGCCAACAATCATAATGGCAAATGTCCTCTGAATATGATTGACGGCAGTGTACAGATGACCAGATTTGTGCTGCCTTATGAATCAGAGGCGGAGGCAAGGGGTTTTTGGACTATTACTCCCAATGATTAATGAAAGAAATTAAAGTTATGAAAAAGTTGTTTATATTATTTTGTTTAAGTTTGCTTGCAGGTGTTTCTGCTGAACAGAAAGCGGCAGTGGAAAATGCCTTGAATGTCAGCTGGGGCGATGCTATTGTAATTGGAATGGGGAATGCTCTCTTGGATACTCCGGAGAGAATTTCAGATTCCATGCAATACTGGAATGATTGTTATAACGGCAAAATTGTGCTTTGGCGTATGAGTGATGTCTACTTATCCAGATACTATAATTTCGTAAAGGGGAAAGGCTTTTCTGTTAATTACCAGAAAAAATGCGAAGAAATTTACAGCAGATTTGACCCGGTTAAGCATGCATTAAAGACTGCAGATAAAAATGGTCAGAAAATTTTGCTGTATATGACTTTTCTGGATCATGGTTGTCCTGCTGATGTCCTGTATGGAGATGTTACTCCTTTCCCTTGGCAGGATAGAGAAATGATTACACATCCGGAATATCAGGAGAAAGATATTACCGGAAAATATCATTATGGCGTGTTGGATTTGTCTAATGCAGAAGCAAGAAAATTTATGATTAACCGCTTGGTCGGCTTGTTGCAGGAATATGGCGGCGATGGAATTTATCTTTGCAGCCGCACACATTCTCCGCCGGCTCGCCACGGGGATCAATTCGGATTTGGTCCGGAAATAGTTAAGGAATATCAAAAACGTTACGGTATTGATATTACCAAAGATCCGAGATTTGATTATCGGCAAGTTGAATATGTGCCTGATTCTGAAGTTGTTAAAAATTGGAGAAAACTTCGAGGGGAATATTTAGTTAAATTCGTAGCTGAATTGCGTAAGGAAATCGGAGATAAACTACTTTATATCGGACTTCCGATGGGAAATACTATGCAGGCTCCTTATGGAAATATGTATGTTGACAAAAAAGCTATGATTGAAAATAAACTGATTGACGGAATGATTTTGAATGTTATAAGCGGTAGATTTTTGTACAGTAAGCGAACTCATAAGCATCAGGATTTAGGATATTTGGAGAGCAGTGAGGATAATAATTACAATTTAGCGTCTCTCGAAGATGAAGTTGCCTTGTTGCGAACTTATAAAAACGGTGAAAATATCAAATATCTCTATAACAGCAGCTTTACGGAACAGCCCAGGAAGGGGTATGCCGGAACTATGATGATTTCACCGGAAGCAAATGATTCTGTTTACATTCGTGATTTTGATGCAATAAGAAAAACTGCAAATTTTACCATAGAAGGCTTTTTCTATTGGGAGGATTCAAAAATTGCCCGTTCATACGGTGCGCCGAGATTGGTTTGTAAATATGGTAATTTAAGCCATGATGCCAGAGGGTGGGAGATTTATTTGCAGCCTAACGGAACTGTTGTTTTCAGAACTCATTTCATAACTCCTGATGAATCAAAAAAAATTGATCAGCATACAGTTTCAAGTGCTCGTATGACTTTTCGTAAGTGGACACATATTGCCTGTACTGTTGACTATGACAAAATGGAAAAAAGAATTTATGTTGACGGCAAATTGGTCGGACAAGATAAAATTCCTGCCGGATATATTATTAATCCGACAACTTCTGCAATCAGTTTAGGAGCTTATGATCATAATGGGCATTTTGCCAGAATTTTAATTGATGAACTGAGATATACTGCCAATGCAGATTTCCGGGGGGTTCCGACTCAACCGTATACCGGACAAGAAGCGGATACTGTTTTATTGTACCACTTTGATGATAATAAAAATTTTCCGGAGCATACGATGGTTATCGGAGAACCAAAAATTTCTGATGGTAAATTCGGAAAAGCTTTAAATTTAATTCATAGGAATATGCCTTAAACGGGAATTAATTGTGATACAGGACAACAAGATGAAACGCTTTTATTATTTCAGTTCAAGCCATTGGGATAGAGAATGGTATTTAAGTTTTCCGGAATTTCGTAAGCATTTGCTTGATATGACCGCAAAAATGATGAAATTATTAGAGGAAAATGACTATAAAAATTTCATTTTTGACGGTCAAACGGTTGTTTTGGAGGATATTATTGAAATTCATCCGGAATGGAAAGAAAATCTGCAAAAATTAATTTCTTCTGAAAAATTATGGGTTGGGCCATGGTATGTGATGCCTGATGAATTTTTGCCATCTGGGGAATCTTTGGTCAAAAATTTACTTGTCGGCAAAAAAATTTCCAATGACTTCGGGCATGAAGCATGGCCGGTTGGCTATGTTTGCGATATTTTCGGACATATTGCTCAATTACCGCAGATTTTAAAGGGATTTGATATTCAAGGCACCGCATGTTGGCGAGGAACGCCTGATTTAGATACGGAACATTGTCTTTATTGGGAAAGTCCTGACGGCAGCAAAATTGCAACTTTGAATTTGGGGAAATTATTGGGATACGGTGATTTTTCGGTTGCTTTAAGCTGTGTTAATACTTCAAACGGCGACGAGGAGAGTTTTAAAAAAGTATTCAAGGAATATGTTGATACAAATTTTAATAAATGGGGAGATTTTGCAGTTTTAGCAGACGGGCATGACCATCAGAATTCACCTGAATATGCTCCTGATATGATTAAATGGATTCAAGAGATGTATCCGCATGCAGAAGTTAAATTCTCTAATTTGCTGGATTTGTTTGTAACTGAATTTACTGTTGATAAACCGATTATAAAAGGTGAACAGATTAATTTGGCAACCGAGGAAAAGTATAACAATTTCCTTAATACAGGTACGATAAGTTCCAGATATGATATTAAAAAAGCCAATGATTTATGTCAGAATGAAATAGAATTGATGCTTGAACCGATTTTAGCCAGTCAAATTTTTAATGGAATTTGCCATAATTTACCGCTTTATCATCATGTTTTGAAAAAGTTAATTGTCAATCACGCACATGACTCGATTTGTGGTTGTTCTTGCGATACAGTACATCGCATGATGTTGCCGAGGTTTGAGGAAGTACGCTTAACAGACAAAGCGATTTTTTCGGAATTTATCAAGACGGAAAGTTTCAGGATTCTCAAAGAGGAATATTCACATTATCTTCCTGAAAAATATTTGGCGGATAAAGATGGTAATTATACTCTGGCGATTTATAATCCATTGCCGTTCGACTTGTCTGAAACTCGGAAAATTGAATTGCTTTTTCCGAATAATGAACCGTACAAAAAAGTTCAGAATGAATATTTCGGAAATGAGAAAATTAATTCATTTAAAATTTTCGATATGGATGAAAATGAGTTGCGTTATCAGATAGTCCAAGTAAAAAAAGGCTGTTATCGACCTGAATTCCGTTCAATGAAAAGAACTGATATTTATACAATAGAATTGACTCCTAACTTGAAGGGGTCAAGTTGGTCATATTTTAAAATTACACCGTCCACGACTCATGTGCGGAATTTGAAAACTCTTTTAATTTCGCCGTATTGTGCCGATAATGGGCGGGTGAAGCTGGATATTAATAAAGATGGTTCGTTCGATATTTATCATTATGCAACCAATCGAAGTTACAGGAATTTTAATGAATTTATTATTGATAGAGAAATCGGGAACGGTTGGGAACATGTAGTGCCGATAAATTCTAATGTGACTTTGGGCGGTAGAGTTATAAAAATAGCATTGACACAGAACGGTTCGGAAAAAGTTGAGTTTGAAATAGTTAAACGCTATGAACTTGCTGATGAAATGACTTTTGCCGGAACTGTCTATGAGCAATATTCTTCTGCCCATGAGAGCAGCAATGTTAAAATTCTTGATATTGTAAGCAGAATCTCAATTACCCGCAATAGCGACTTGGTATATTATGATATTGAAGTAGATAATACAATTAAGGATTACCAGCTTCGAGCAATTTTCCCGACCGGTATTAAGGGAGATAAATATTTGGCAAGTCAGGCATTTTCCATGATTGAACGCTCAAAAGGGCAAAATTACGGTGAAAAGGCAGAAACTTTACCTGAATTTGAATTTATCGAAAAACCTTTTGACGGCATTGTTGCTAAACAGGATAGTGAAAATAAAGGGCTTGTGATTTATTCTCAGGCAGGATTACACGCAGCAGGGGTAAATGATTTTGATGAAATTTCGATAGTTCTGTATCGCTCATTCAGAAGAACTTTTGCTACTGACGGAGAAGCAGATGGGCAATTATTGGGCAACATGAAATTCAAATTGGCAATCGGCAGCATCTGTGAAAAAACTCAAAATTCTGATTTGTACAAAACTTTGCAGAGTTTCAGGAGCGAAGTGCTTATTGATTTAATTCCGCAATTCAAGGTTAAAGCAATACAGCATAACAATTCTTTTGTAAACATAAAAGGCAATGCGGTTTATTCTGCATTGAAGCCCTGTTTCAATATGGTAGAAAATTGTATAATTTTGCGTTGTTTCAATCCGAATAATCAAGTGGAAATTGCAGAAATTTTTACCGACTTTAAGCTGAAAAAAGTTGTCGAATGTAATTTGGCGGAAGCTGAAATCAAAGATTATTCGTTTGATGATAAAAAAATACAATTTTCAATAGCTCCGCATAAAATTCTAACATTCAAATTATATTTTTAATTATCAGATTTGAAAAAAGATAATTTGAAGGTATATTAATCAGGGCTATAAATAAAGGAGTTTGCATGTACAGAAGCAATAAATATAATTTTTTTTCTACCGATGAGATTAAAGTTGGCGGATGGCTAAAACGACAACTCGAAATCCAAGCTGAAGGCCTTGCCGGAAATTTAGATAAGGTTTGGAGCGATGTTCGTGATAGTATGTGGATTGGCGGTCATAAAGACGGCTGGGAGCGGGTTCCGTACTGGCTTGACGGTTTTATTCCACTTGCCTATCTGCTTGAAAACCAAGACATGATCGATCGGGCAAAAAAATATATTGATGCCATTCTGGCTCAACAGCAAGATGACGGTTGGATTTGTCCCTCCGCAGTTATCGGCGACGGCGTAGACGGAGTTTCTTCCACTCGGAAAGCAGTCGGTGATGAAGGCAGGGAAAAATATGACACTTGGGCGGTGCTTTTGATCAGCAAAGTCCTTATACTTTACTATGATTGTTCCAAAGATGAACGAGCATTGAATGCGGTTCGCCGGACTTTGAAGCAATTTAATACACATTTAGACAAATATCCGCTTTTTAACTGGGGCAAATACCGTTGGTTTGAGGGATTGATTGCGATTTATCGGCTTTATGAAATTGACCAAGAAGAGTGGCTTCTCGGTTTGGCGGATAAACTTCGCAAGCAGGGCTTTGATTATGAAAGTTTTATGAAAAGTTCCGACTTCGATGAATTTAAACTTCCGCAGCATGAGTGGGGTTGGAATGCTCATGTAGTCAATTACGCCATGGCACTCAAAGCAAACCTGCTTGATTATAGAAGCAACGAAAAGGCAAATGCGAATTTCAGCCGTGAGATGTTGGAAATTCTCCAAAAATACCATGGCATGGCAATCGGACACTTTACCGGTGATGAGATGCTTTCTGGAACTTCGCCAATTCAAGGGACTGAACTCTGTGGAATTGCCGAAGCGATGTATTCGTGTGAGGTTAATTTTGCTGTTTCCGGGGACATTTTCTGGCTTGACCATTGTGAAAAATTGGCATTTAACGGTTTCAGTGCAACTTGTTCAGAGGATATGTGGGCACACCAATACGACCAGCAGACAAATCAAATCGGTTGTGTCGTTGAAGCGAAAAAAATTTGGAGTTGTAATTCCGGAGAGGCCGGTTGTTTCGGACTTGAACCGCACTTCGGCTGTTGTACTGCCAATATGGGGCAGGCTTGGCCGAAACTGGCACTTTCAAGTTTTATGCGAAGCGACAAAGGGGTTCTTTCCGCAATTTTAGTTCCTGCCTCACTTGATACAGAAATTAATGGTGTGCAACTTAAAATTACTCTTGAAACTCGTTATCCTTTTGGTAATAAATTAGTCTATACCGTCGAAGCGGAAAACGAAGTGGAATTTGAACTTGGAATCCGTATCCCGTCCTTTATCGACAAGGCAGTTATTGGCAGTCGGGAGTATCCCAATAACTCTATTGCTGCAATTAACTGCAAATGGCATGGGAAAAAACAAGTAGAAGTTGATTTTATCACTTCACCTAAATTACAAAAACGCCCCAATGGGCTGTATTTTGTACAATACGGTTCGTTGCTTTTTTCCTTGCCGATAGAGTATCGAAAGACTATTCGAGAGTACACCAAAGACGGCATTGAACGCAAATTTCCCTATTGTGATTATGAGATTTCACCTGTAAGTAATTGGAATTACGGATTTGCCAATACTGAATTTGAACTGCAAGAACTGGAAATTGGCGAATATCCTTTCAGTCAGGAAACTCCGCCGATTGTACTTTTAGCAAAAATGCGGCAAATTGAGTGGAAAATAAAAGATGGCTTTATTGCCGTTGCTAAGGAGTTGCCGGAATCAACAACCCCCATCGGCGAAATTGAGATAAAAAAGCTTATCCCCTATGGGGCAACTATGCTTCGAATGACGGAAATGCCGTTACTTAAATAATATAAAAGTATCTTTTTAATCAGAATTGACCTGTCCGGTTGTAGAGGCAGCGGTTTATCGCTATCGCCCAAATATGAAGTCCCGAAAGTCAGCGGAGCTGTGAATTTTTATCAATTAAAGGAGTCTCGGTCATAAAAGGGAATAAAAGTTGTTCAAAATCAACTTCTTTGGTATCGGTAGTAAAATTTGAAATGCTCACGCCCAGCAGACGCACCGCCTTTTTACCTGCATCGGTTTTTTGCAGCAAGGCGATAGCACTCTCGGCGATAAGGTCTTCGCTATCGATTCCGATATTAAAACTTTGTGAACGGGTAACTGATTTGAAATCGGCGTATTTGATTTTTAATGTAACGGTTCTCCCGGCAAGTTTTTCTTTTTTTACCGCCTTGCTTACTTTGATTGCCAATCGCTTGATAATGATGCGGATTTTCTGCAAATTGGTGGTGTCGCTATCCAGAGTTACCTCTTTACCGTACGACTTTCTCATTGAATCAATTTCCAGTTCACGGTTGTCGATTCCTCTGGCAATTTGGTAATAAAAATTACCCACTTTGCCGAAGTGAGTAAGCAGTGTATTGAGGTCGAGTGCTTTTAAGTCTCTGCCGTATTTGATGTTCATATTTTTTAATTTTTTTGCCGTGACTTTTCCAATGCCGTAAAATTTTTCAATCGGCAAATCCTCGATGAATTTAATCGCCTGATGTGGTTTAATCACTGATAACCCGGCAGGTTTTTTGAGTGAAGAGGCAACTTTAGCTAAAAACTTATTGTAAGACACTCCGGCAGAAGCGGTTAATGAAGTTTTTAGATATATTTCACGCAGAATTTCTCTGGCAAGTTCAGTTGCACTTTGCCCATCTTTCAGGACATTTGTGACATCCAAATAGGCTTCATCAATCGACATCGGCTCGACAAAAGGAGTGTATTTATAAAAAATTTGAAAAACTTCTTCGGAAGCCTTTTTGTATTTTGCCATATCGCCTTCAAGGAAAATACCTTGCGGACATAGTCGGTGGGCAGTGGCAGTTGGCATGGCAGAGTGAACTCCGAAAACTCGTGCTTCGTATGAACAAGTAGAAACAACCCCTCTTTTTTCGGGAGACCCGCCTATAATCAAGGGTTTATTACGATATTCGACATGGTCACGCTGTTCCACCGAAGCGAAAAACGCATCCATGTCGATATGAATAATTTTGCGAATATCTGCCATAAATAAAAACTCTATTCGCTAATTTGAGTAATTTAATAATTATTTAATTTCAGCAAGCAGAGCGATTGCAAGTTCGCTGTAAAAATTGCCGCCCTCAACTGCATTGCCGAGAGTTTTTACCTGTTCGAGGTAAATTTGAGCATTGGCATTGTCTTTAAGCACGATTGACAAACGACCTGCACCGTAATATGCTTCAGCTCTGACTGCTACGCTATTATCAGCGGCATCGCCGATAAGTTTGAAAGCGGCGAATGCTTCCTGAATTTTATTCTCTTTTTCGAGCAAATAAGCAGAATCAAGCTGCATACGCTCCTGCAAATCTTTAGAGGGAGTATTTGCTGCAACTTTTTTGAATTGTTCTGCAGCTTTAGCAAATTCATTTTTGTCAATGTAAATTCGGGCAAGTTTAAGTCTGGCGAAGTCAGCGGCTTCATATTTACCGTATTGATCAATAGCCTTTATCAAATCCTCTTCAGTTGTTGCATTAGCTAAAACATTTTCGGCTTTGCTTTGCTGATTATTGCGGTATGAGAAAACAAATGCAACTACAGCTACTACTGCAACAATTGCAACTGCATAGTAAATCATCTCTTTCCAACGGCGATGAATTAAGGCATTAAACTTATCAAAATCATCTAATAAGGCACGGTTGATTTCTGCATCAATTGCTCTTTTTTTCTTATCTTTTGCTTTTTTCATAATAAAAATTCCTTATGTTATTAGTGGTGTGAGAAAATACGTTCAGGAGCGTGGTAAAGAGCTACGCCTAATTCATTTGCACGCTTGATTACATCGGCATCACGGAGTGAGCCTGCGGGGGCGATAATTGCAGTAATTCCCGCTGCTGCGGCTTTTTCAACGCCATCGGCAAATGGGAAAAATCCATCACTTGCCATTACCGCATTTTTGAGAGTTCCTGTACCCTCATATTTTTCTGCAAATTTGATAATCGCCTGCTCAATAGCACCGACACGATCCTGCTCGCCGGTTCCGACAGAGAGGGTCTGACCATTTTGAGCGATAACGACACCATTTGAGCGGACGCTGATATTTACATACCAAGCAAAAAGCAAGTCCGCCAATTGCTCCGGGGTTGCATTGTGTTGAGATTTTTGATAACCGCAAGACTTATTCTCTGCTTCGGCAAGTTTCAAGTCCTCAACTCCGTGAATTGCAGTTAATAATGGGGCTGCAATTACCAAAGAACCGTCGCCTAAAACCTTGATCGTATTGTAAGAGTCATCGCAGTCGTCAACATATTTGGGCAACAAATCCAAGTCGCCGCATTGTAAAATACGGATGTGCTTGTTGAGTTTATAGGTTTCTCCGTCGTTGAAAACATCCAAAACACCTTCAGCGTATGACGGAGCAACTACGCATTCGCAGAAAGTACTCATAATTTCTTTGGCGGTTTCAATATCCACTTCTTTGTTGAAAGCGATAACACTTCCGAAAGCGGCACGAGCGTCAGCATCACGAGCTTTCAGATATACATCTTTCAAGGTATCATTTTTGCAAGCCATTGCGGCGCCTGACGGATTAACATGCTTCATAACCGCACATGCGGGATTTTTGAAAAACTTGATAATATTAAGAGCATAAGAGATGTCTTCCAAGTTGGTTTGAGAGAGACCGCTTTTGCCGTTTTTGAGAATCTTCATGTCTCCGATTACGGAAGACTGACCGACCGGTTTGTAGTAACAAGCGACTTGGTGCGGATTAGTTCCGTAACGCAGGTCGTCAACTTTGACGAATTTGCGACCGTTAATTTCGACAACCTCTTGAAAGTTTCCTACATTTTTTGATAAATAGGTATTGCGATTAAGTTTTTCTGCCATTTTTATTAGTCCTTATTCTAAATTAAAAAAAATCACATTTAAGACAATATACAACACTTTTCCGAAAAGTCAAATTTTTTTAGTTTCTTTATTTGCAATTTATTTATATTGATATTATATTACTTAAAAACTGAAATTAAAAGTTTTTGTTTTAGAAAAATTAAAGATAAGAACAGATTGTAATCGTCTATCCTCGAATCACCACTTCAAAAGATAATGAGTTACAAAAGTTACGTTTAGCTTGGTTCTGTCAAGTTTTGAAACTTGGCATGTTCCGAGTTTGTGTAGCTTTTGTACGCTTGTGGTGAGCGTTGAGGATAGGCACTTCTTCGGAATGTGCCTTTTTTTATTGTAAAAATCCCCATTCCGAAAAAAAATCAATCACCAAATAATAATTACTAATATTAACTTTAACTTAACCGAAAGGGGAAAAGAAAAATGAGAAAGCAGGTGAGCGGAATGATTGTTGATCAAAGATTAACGAAATTATTATGGATAAGAATAATTTTGGGATTAATTGCAATATTTTTTATCCCAATTTGGTATGTGGTGGGTATAAGTATCATATTAGATATATTACTTAATCTTAAAATCATCTATAACCAAATCATAAAAATAAATAAAAACAAATAATTTTTTATAACAAATACTAACTTAACCGAAAGGGGAAACAATGAAATCATTTTTTATTATTTTAGTTGGAATTGTCTTAATTGTGATTAGTTTCGGAATGAAATCTGCTACAAAAACGTGGATTGAACAACAGATGCAAACCGAGACAATCAAAGGCAATAAGGGGGTAACTACTGCCGTCGGAGCAACTATCGGCGCTGCCGGTGGTGCGACTGCCGGAGCTGTAATCGGAGGGGTTGGCATTGTTGCATGTGGCACCGGAATTGGAATTCCTGCCGGAGCAGTATGTTTAATTCTTGCTGGAATTTTTGGCGGTGCCGGAGCCGTAATTGGCAATGCAGCAGGCAAAGAAACTCAAATCGTAGAAAATCTTGTTGAAGTTACGCAACAAGGACCGGTTTTCGGCACTTGGCTTTGGGTGTCCGTTATGAGTATTGGTATTATTTTAGTCCTCAGCGGAATATTGAATTATATAATTAAATATTATAAACATAAACAACAAACATCAAATTTATAAAACACAAAACAAAGAAAGAAATAAAGAAAATGTTTAATTGGACTGGAAATCATAAAATTGGAATTTTAGGAACTTCTAATTGTGGGAAAACTGTTTTTTTAACATCTTTATTGTGGCATCTGGATGCTCATGATAGAGATAAATTTGATTCTCCTCAAATTACTGATTGTGAAATAATATCTGATAAAGATAAGGAATTTAATTATATAAAAAATAAAAATATTTTTGCTCAGTTTAAAAAATGGCCTGATAAAACAACAGATTATGCAAAAGTTACCTGTAAATATAAACGTGAAGATTGTTTTTTGACACGTAATGTGACATTTATCGATATTCCCGGTGAACGTATGTCAGATATTCAAATTTGGCAAAGTAAAAATTATGCGGAGTGGAGTGATACATTATTCAAATATTGGGATAATGAACCAAGTTTAAAAAATATAGTGCAAACATTTTGTGATAAATTGGAAAAAATAGAGTTGAAAGAAGAAACGGTTATTAGATTATATAAGGATTTATTAAAAGCTTTTATATTAAATTATTCGCCTATTACTCCATCTACATATTATTTAGCTGAAAATGGAACTATGTTATCGGAAGAGGATATAGAAGGTAATAATTACTATAATAAAGCAATTTGGGAATATGGTGATTTTGCACCTCTTCCGCAAAAATTTCGAACTGGCAAATTGACAAAAATTTTTGAGAATAGATATAAAAATTATAAGAAAAAAGTTATAAAACCTCTTTTTGATGAGATAAATAGTTGTGATAATTTTATTGTTTGTGTGGATATATTTGATATTTTGAATGCAGGTCGACAGGCATTGTATAAATGCGAATATGAAATTAAAACTTTTTTTGATAAGGTTAAACCAAATAAGTTTATGTCTCTGTATAATCATATTGGTAAAAATCCTCCGCGAATAGCATTTGTCGCAACAAAATCTGATTTGGTTACAGGTGAAAATTTAGATAAGTTAAATACTTTATTGGACAAATTGGTTTTGAGATGTAAATCTAAAGATATAAAATCAAAAAGTTTTACTTGTTCTGCTTTTAGATCTACTCGAATAGATGAACGAGGAACAGTAATAGGAATGTGTGATGATGGTAATAATTATGAAGTGGTTGCTAAATTACCTAATGAATGGCCGTTAAATTGGTCTTCTGAACAATATTGTTTTTGGACCGTGAGTCCCGGCGATTATAATAATGCACCTCCTGCTCAAACTAATTTAGATAAAATTTTTCATTTTATAACTGAAGATCAAGATAAATAAATTTGTTGTGAGGTAAAATCATGTTGCGACCTAAAAAACAACCACCCATATCTCAAATGATAGTTGAACACAAAGAAGACCAAGCAGAGATTGTTAAAGATATTGATCTTGGCACAAAAGAATTTCAAAATGCACTAAATAAGCATATAGAAATTATGAAACAAGATGTACGTAATAAATCTCATAGTCTATCTCCTTGTGAAGAAAAGACTATAAGTTATTCTGAATTTAAAGAGTTTTCTCAAAAATCTGTGCCGCTTCGTAAAGGCAATACAATACTTGGTAGACCACACAAAAGTCCTATTGGTCCGCCTATTGATATGCCACAAGAAGAGCCTATTGCTACAATTCCTGCGACTTCTAATCAACAAGATGTAAAAAATGTTGATAAGGTTGAAGTAAATAAACCAGCCAATAAGATTACTATTAATGATAGACCTATTGTTGTTCCCAATACCACCATACGAGGGGGTGATACCGAAGTTGGTAGACCACACAAAAGTCCTATTGGTCCGCCTATTGATATGCCACAAGAAGAGCCTATTGCTACAATTCCTGCGACTTCTAATCAACAAGATGTAAAATTTGATGAGAATTTTGAACATAATGCATGCCATAAGTTTATTATGAAAATAAATAGAATATTAATTGGAGTGTTAATATTTGTGGCTGCTATTTTAGGATGTTTTATAGTTACTGAATTTGCGGCTTTTTGTGCAGATATACAAAATATTTCATTTTTCATAAAAATACCTTTAATAATTTTTATGGTGTTATGTTCAATTATTATTTTGATTGTAATTGCAAAAATAATTCGCTCTATATGTAAATTACATTCTTCTCCACAAATACACATTAAAGAACTAAATGCTCGCAATAATTTGCATAAAATATCAGAATATTCTATAATTACAAAAAAATTAAAATCATTATTGAATAATGAATATTCTGATATTGAAACAACTTTAAAAAAGTTGGGGTGTAAAAAAGAAAAAATTAATGAAATAATTAGAAAAAGAGATAAATTAGCAAATGATTATTTACGTGTTTCATCAAAAGAATGGGTCAACTCTTTTGAGGTATTTTTAAGAGAGTTAGATTATGTTGCCAATATGAGAATTAAAAATTATGCTATGAAAGCAAGTATTCTAGGCACAATTTCACCTTTTTCTATTTTTGACAGATTTATTATGTTGGCTGCATGTCTATCGTTAGTGAAGGACTTAATGTTAATTTATGCGTTAAAACCCAATTGGCATAAAAGTGTTATTTTAATATCATGGATGATTGTAAATTCTTATTTTGCAGGAATGGTTCAGTTAGGTGCAACAGCAATCGAAGGGGTGGTTCAAAATGGCTTAAATGCACTTTTGGAATATTTTAAGATTTCTTCTGTACCTTCTTGGGTAACGACTGGAGCATCGAAAACAACAGGTAAGTTATCTGAAGCGATGGTTTTTTATCTAATTATATCAAAATTAGGGAAATATGTTCAAAAACAAGTTCGTCCTTTGAAGATGAAATAACGGGGAATTTAGAGGAGGGGAGTGTAGCGACTACTCCTATGAATTCCCTCGAAGTCCAGCACTTGTGCTGGTGTCGAGGGGGTTATAGGGGGAGACGACATAAGTCGCCCCCTATAAAAAAACAGATAATTTTATTGGTTTACAACTTGTTTTTTGGGGGAGTAGGGGTTATTTTATTTAAGGTTGGATTAGGAGTTTTTTTATGGATAGGTTTAAGATTATATTGAAGCAGCTCAAATGGGGAGTTTGGGCAGGTTTATTTTTTATTTTGGCTTTTGTGGTAATCTATTATCGCAACTATGATCCGATTGAAGCGGTTATGCAGGAGCTTAAGGCTTTACCGGACTACGACTACATTCGGGATGTTAAAAACTTAATGGCGGAAAAAAAGTGGGGCGAAGCAAAGGTGCTTTGCGACAACATTATAAACTCTAACTTGCCGTCCGCTCCCGAAGCAGAGGAGTTACGCAAGCAATGCGAAAAAGAATCCAAAAAGGTTTGGAATCGAATTTACAAAGGGGGCAGGGCATTTATTACCGGCAATCCCGACAACTCAATAGAAGAACTCGGCGGCAGTATGGCTTCGGATATGTTGTTGTATGGAGATATTCGGGATTTGGCATTACAGGGGTATTACAAAATAACCAAGCAAGAGACTGATGTGGTGATAATTGCGCTTGCTTCATGCGGAATTGCGACTGAATTTATTGACTTTGCCGACTGGGCACCTGCCGCCTTGAAAGCGATTAGAAAGGTCGGGGCGATGTCAGAAAAAATGGCGGATTCAATTTTGCAGATGACCAAAAAAATTACTCAAACACGCAAATTGGATTCTTCAAGTAAAGCATTTTTTAGTGATACCAAAAAACTATTGGACAAGTCAGGTTTTATTCGCACCAGAGATATGTTCAAAGTTATGGATTCACCTGCTGATGCCGCCAAACTTGTAAAGCACGCCGAAAAATCGCCTGAACTTACCCATTTAATTATACAGCATTACGGCAAGGACGGTTTGAAGTTGCTTGACGGGGTTGCACCGCACAAAAATTCTAAAATAATTATTAGAATGTTTGTTTTGAAAAAGCCTGTATCATTAGCATTCAGTACGGTAAAAACTTACCACAAAGGAACTTTGCAGCGTTTCGTTTTGAAAACAGCAGATTTGTTTTTGAAGAATTTATCCGCAAAACAATGTACTTTAATAGTTTTTATTCTTGTCGGTGCAGGAGCAATTTGCACGAGCGTTGCCTGCTTCTATCCTGCACTCTGCCGAAAACAATTATTTAAGTTTGGGAAGTCTGAACATCGGGATCAAGCCGATTGCTAAAAAGACAAATGTAAAAAGATAGTAGCACTTAAATACTTGCAAGTTTTCGGTAAAAAGCGTATTGGCAACTTTCAAAAATACACTCGAAAGCACCATGCCCATGACTCCTGCCATAACTCCGACTGCCAACTGCATGAAAAGAATTCCTGAAACTTGACGCTCTTTCGGAACGATTGAGAGGAAGTAATGTCCCAAAGAATTCGGTGCAATCGCTGCCAAAATACCATTCAATGCAAATGGGGTTGCCATGATTAAATAACTGTACCATGATTTTGGTAATTCTGCAGGAACTACTGTCCAGAAAATAGCGATCAAAAAGGCTTCGGCAAATCCAGCAATGATAACTCTCCTCGGTCCGAATTTTGTTGCTAAAATCCCGCCGAAATATGACCCTGCAATCATTGCCGCAAACTGAACAATTGAGAGGGTTACTGCTAAACTGTCACTGACATGATAGCACTTGGTTAAAATCGGGATTGTCAGTGGAACCAATAGAATAATACTGGTAGATACTGCACAACCAGCAAAAATTTGCCTCCACATGGTAGGTTCTGTAAGTGCTATTTTTATAGAAGACCAAAATGAATGTTGAGCTGATTTACGGATTTCAGAGGTTTCATCGATGCGGTTGATAAATGGTAATGCCGTGAAACCGATTAAAATTCCGGCACAAATAATTCCGGAAATAACTTTGACATCATTATTAACTTTCAACACCAAATTACTGCTGATAAGTGCGATTACTCCCAGAAGATAGAAAAACGCATTGGAAGCGCCGAAAAATTTGGCTCGATCGCTTTCATCGGTAATTTCACCCATAAGCGGAAACGCCATGACCACACCGGCACCGCGGAAGCCGTAGAAAAGAAATGCTCCGAGAATGATCATGAGGTAAGAGAGCATCGGTGCATGTGCGTGTACCAACAAACTTCCCGGAATAAGCAATGCCGCCAAGTTGCGATAGAGCCAGAAATCCGCTAAACTTTTTGCCGCTCCGACTTTTGCGGTGCGGAGTAACCCCAATGGAATGAGCAGGTAACTAAAATATAACATTGCTCCGATAATGGAAATAATGTATGCCGGAGCGCCGAGTTTATTAGCGAAAAGAATAATGATTGTTTCGCCGATACACATGTATGAAGCCCCGTTAATGGCATTGTAACCGATGTAGTTAAATTGTGATTTTTTGCGTTGTTCTTTAGTTAACATTTGATCGTAAATCATAGTTTGCTTCCTTATCTAAAATTACAAAAATCTATTTTTTATATTCTTATAATATACCACAAAAAGTGATTGTTTTCAAGGCGTTATTGTAAAAACATTGTAAAATATTTGCAGAAGACCTTAATAGAATTAAAAATCATCGGCGGAGAGATGGAAGTGCTGTTGAACCAACGCTCCATCCCTCCCGTGGGGTGTTTCGAAATTATTAAAAGTAGTAACTCTCTTCGGAGCTTATGAGGAAACTGCAGATTGAAGCCGCAGGATTCATCATAAAGTTTTCCGTGAGTTTGACACCGAGGCGTTTTTCTACGTCGAGCAGACTGAAAATAACTTCTTTTAATTGGTGGTCAGGGCAAGTCGGATAACCGGGGGCAGGGCGGATACCGATTGATTTATTTGCTTCTGCAAATCCCCAGTATTTCTCGGCTATGATTTTATGGAGTTTTTCAGCCATTGCTTCTACGAGAGTTTCGGCAACGATTTTGACTAAAAGCGAATAGTATTCATCACTATTATTTTGCAAAATTTTCTCAACTTCAAGTCCGCAACTAACTGTAAACATCCCCAGATAATCATTTGGTGCCAAAAAGTCTGCCAGTGACGGTGTTAAACCGTTTGGGCAAGGATTTTTTCGGCGTGGAAACTGAAATTCGGCTAAAGTTTTTTCTTTAGCGAAATCGTACACGGTAACTTTTTCATTTTCGCTGCTTATCGGGAAAATTCCGAATACGCCATGTCCGCTTAATAACTCCTCATTGAGCAGTTTCTCGGCATCGGCTTTGAGGGATTTTTTAACTTGTTCACTCTCTTGAGAATTGTGGTTTGCAACGTTCCAGGTTTTGAAAAAATAATTCCAGTCAAAGTAATCAAGTAACTCCTTGCTTGCAAAATTGATTGTTTCAACTTGCATTATTTTCGGTGAAGTCGCAGAAATAGTATTCTTGCAGAATTTAATCTCTGTTGTTTCACTTTTGCAATTGTTTTTCTGTTGGAATAGTTCTCTTATTTCAGCGTATTCCGCATTAAGTTTTTCAATCACCTGAATTTTTTTATCCGCATTAAGCACATCATTAAGCAGCGGAACAATTTGCGATGCGTCACGAGTTTGGATACATGGTGAACTGTAATTAGGTTGAATATGGAGTGCGGTGTGTTCTTTTGAAGTAGTTGCACCTCCGACAAAAAGCGGAATACTCAATCCACGCTTTTCCATAAGTTCAGCAACATAAGCCATTTCCGCCAAAGATGGTGTAATAAGACCGCTTAATGCAACGGCGTCAGCTTTTTCAGCAATTGCAGTTTCAATAATTTTCTCAGGCGGTACCATAACTCCGAGGTCGATAACTTCGTAATTATTGCAGCGGAGAATTACTGAAACGATATTTTTCCCGATGTCGTGTACGTCACCTTTGACGGTAGCAAGCACGATTTTCCCTGCGGAAGCTGCATTGTCATTATTATCAAGATACGGGGTCAGGAAATCGACCGCATTTTTCATGGTTCTGGCAGTTTTTACGACTTGAGGGAGGAACATTTTTCCCTCTCCGAAAAGTCTGCCTGCCTCACGCATGCCGTCCATTAAGGGGTGTTCGATAATCTCCAAAGCCTTGTTGTATTGACTTAAAGCCTCACATAAATCTGCTTGCAAAAAAGTCGTATCTCCATGAATCAGAGCATGTTCGAGTCTTTTTTGTAAATTTTCGCTTCTCCAGAGCGGTTTTTCTGTAACTATTTTATCATCAGCAGTTTGAGATGCTTTTATCTCACTTGCCAGTGCTAAAAGTTTCTCGCCTGCATCGCTTGAACTATTAAGAATTACCGCTTCAGCCAATTCACGCAGTTGCGGATCAATATCATCGTAAATATCCAGTTGGGCAGGATTCACAATCGCCATACCCAAGCCTGCTCGGATTGCATGGTAGAGAAAAACGCTGTGCAAGGCTCGACGGACTTTTTCATTGCCTCTGAATGAGAATGAGACATTGCTTATTCCACCTGAAATGGTACAAAGCGGCATCTCCTGTTTTATTTGTCGGACTGCTTCAATGAAATCTGCGGCACAACTATTATGCTCCTCCATTCCGGTTGCTACTGCGAAAACATTGGGGTCAAAAATAATATCCTGCGGCGGCACATTTGCTTTTTCGGTTAAAAGTTTGTACATTCTTCGGCAGACATCGACTCTTTTTGCCACGGTATCGGCTTGACCGTTTTCATCAAAAGCCATTGCCAGAATTGCCGCACCGAACTTGCGAGCCATCCGAGCTTTGCTTAAAAAAGGTTCTTCACCCTCTTTCAAACTGATTGAGTTGATAATTGACTTGCCTTGAACGCATTTTAATGCACTTGTCAAAACTTCCCAGTTTGATGAATCAATCATCAAAGGAGTTTTGGCAATATCGGCTTCACCGCTTAAATTGAGAAGAAATTCTCGCATAACTTCTTCAGAATTAAGCATGGCATCATCCATATTTATATCGATTACGGCAGCACCGTTCTCGATTTGGTGGCGACAAATTTGCAAGCCCTCGGCGTAATTTTTTTCCTTCATTAAATTGAGGAATTTTCTTGAACCTGCCACATTTGAGCGTTCTCCGATATTGAGGAATGGGAGTTCATCGCTCGTAGTGACTGCATCAAGCCCGGCTAATCGCAATTTGGGAGCGATGGTAATTTTTTTTCTCGGAGGGATATTTTTAATAGTTTCGGCAATCTCTTTAATGTATTCAGGGGAAGTTCCGCAGCAACCGCCGACGATATTTAATAAGCCTTCGGTTGCCATTGATTTAATAATTTCCGCCATTTGAGCCGGAGTTTGAGTGTAATTCCCTGAATCATCCGGGAGTCCGGCATTGGGGTGAGCGGAGACAAAAACGCTTGTGTTTTTAGCAATTTCTGCGATATATGGCTTCATCTCTGATGCACCTAAAGCACAGTTTAAGCCGATTGAGAGCAAACTTGGCACATGACTTACGGATGTTAAAAAAGCCTCTACGGTTTGTCCGGTTAAAAGTCGTCCTGAAGCATCGCTGATTGTGCCTGAAAACATGATCGGAAGTTCAATTCCTTTTTCTTCAAAAATTTCCATTGCCGCATAGGCTGCCGCTTTGGCATTGAGAGTGTCAAAAATTGTCTCAAAAAGAATTATATCCGCTCCGCCGTCAATAAGTCCTGCAATCGCATCTCGATAGGCATCGACAGCTTCATCGAAATTGACATCTCGGAAAGCGGCGTTATTCACATCGGGTGACATAGAGAGGGTTTTTCCTGACGGACCGACTGAACCTGCAACAAATCTGGGTTTATCAGGGGTAAGACGGGTAAATTCATCTGCTGCTTCTCTGGCAATTGCGGCGGCAGATTTAGCAATATCATAAACATAAGAACTCAATTCATAATCGCCCTGAGAGAATTTATTGGCGTTGAAACTGTTAGTTTCGATAATATCTGCACCGGCTTCGAGATATTGACGGTGGATATTTTGAATAATGTCGGGTCGATTGATTGAGAGTAAATCATTGTTGCCTTTAAGCAGTACTCGGTGATTTTTGAAAATCTCACCTCGGAAATCAGCTTCCTGCGGATTGAATTTCTGAATCATCGTTCCCATGGCACCGTCAAGGATTAAAATTCTTTTTGCAAGTTGATTGTATAATAATTGAGTTCGCTGGTTTTTCATAGTAATATTTTTCCCGATTTTATGAGATAACTTTAATTGCAATTTCGACCTTGCCGAATGGAGCACTAACCTGTACTCCTGCGACGTGAGAGCGAATTTTTTCAATAGATTCGCGAGCAATTTCGATTCCGACGGCGAGTTGGTCTTCTTTGGTCTCTGCTTTGGTCATTCTTTCAATAATTTTATCAGGGACGACTACACCGGGGACTTGAGTTTTCATAAATTCGGCATTGCGTAAACTTGCCAGCGGCCAAATTCCGGCAATAATCGGAATGTCGGCAAGTTGCGGCACTCTATCAATAAAACGCAATAACGAATCAGGATCAAAAACCGGTTGAGTGATAAAGTATTCTGCACCTGCTTCAATTTTTTCAATCGTCCGTCTGACTTCACGCTCCATATCAATTGCATTCGGGTCGGCACCGGCACCGATTGCAGTTTTTGTCGGCATCGGGATTGGTTTATTTGCCAAATCCAAACCGTGATTGAGGCGATTCTGAATTTTGATAATCCCAATCGAGTCAATGTCAAAAACTCCTGAAGCAAAGGGATAATCACCGAGTTTCGGAGGATCTCCGGTAATAAAAAGGATATTATTTATGCCTAAAGAGGTACAACCGAGCAAATCTGATTGCATGCCGATTAAATTTTTATCCCGACAGCACTGGTGGAGAATTGCCTCTATCCCTGCTTGAGTTTGAATGGTGTGGGCAGTAACCAGAGCTGAAACTCTGGAACTTGCTCTGGGGCCATCAGGAATATTGATTGCATCAAATCCTGCTTCTCGGCATAAAATTGCTTTTTCAATTGTGTTTTGCAATTCAAATCCCTGCGGAGGAACGATTTCCACATTGGTAACCCATTTTTTTTCTGCGAGTTTTTTTGCGAAAGAGGAACGCTCGCTGAATGGCACTGCTTCTTTTGAAATTGCAGTGTTATTATCCTGTATCAAAATTGCTTTGTGTGCTTGAGTGCGGGAGAGTGGATTGATACTTCTTGCCATGTCGAGAATGTCGTCAGGAGAAGTTCCGCAGCATCCTCCGATACCTTTTGCCCCCAAAGCCGCATAACGCATGGCGTAGGTGGTGAAGTATTCTGGACTGCACATATTAATAGTTCTGCCGCCGATCTGCTTCGGTGCTATTGCATTAGGCTGAACAATCAACGGTAGATCGGTTTCTTTGATAATTTTTTCCAGTGCTTCCAGCATGGAATCAGGACCCAGACCGCAATTAAGTCCGAAAGCTGTCGGTTGTTTATCAAAAGTTGCGAGCAGTTCAAAAATTTGAGAGGGTTTTGTTCCGTCTTGAAGCTCGGTTTCGGAATTAAATACACAACTAATCACAAACGGTATCTCCATTGTCAAGGCGGCAATCGCACTTTTAATCCGCAATAACTCCTTGAGCGACGGAATTGTCTCAAAAATCAAAAAATCTGCATTTGCTTCGGCGAGTGCGGTAATTTGTTCAGTTAAAAATTGTACTGCATCGTTTTCACTTTTATCAACAGGAATTTCACCGATCGGGCCTATTGAACCTGCAACTAAAAGTGAATCTCCTGCAACTTTGCGGGCAATTTGAATTGCCGCAGTATTGATTTCACGCACCTTGTCGCCCAAACCGAATTTGTAGAGGTTGTTGAAGTTAGCCCCGTATGAATTTGCGGTTAAAACATCCGCACCTGCATCTTTGTATGATTGGTGAATTGCTTGAATTGCTTTTGCATTGGTCAAGCACAAATTCTCGTATGAAACATTAACAAAAAAGTGTTTTTTGTATAGTTCGGTTCCCATTGCACCGTCAAAAATCACAATTTTGGAATTTAGTTGTTCCTGTAATAAGTTTTTCATTGTAGTACCTCATAATTTAATATATTTAATAATATACAGCAAACTTTTGTAAAAACAAATTTTTTTGTTGTAATTTTTGCGGATATACCGAAAAAATTAATAATTGCAGTCGGATGTTTGGATGTATGGAGTTGCCGTTGACAGGTCATGAGTGCGTTGGTTGTGAATTATTTGATAAGTTTGACGAGTGCGTGAGCGTGAAAGATGCGAAGCATCTGTTTGGTCAAGGTCGCTGACCTTGTGCGGAGTTTGAGGGTGCAGAACCCTCAAAAAAAAGGCGGTGGCTGCTAAAAAAAGGCAGCAAGCCTGCTGCCGTCCACCGCCCGTCTGCGACAGCAGACAGTTGAATCCTCGACTCAAAAACTTTTACCAAATGCACCTAAACATCAGCGTGGAGCTGATGCCGAAAATTGGAAGCATTGAGTTGCCGTTGGCTGGTCATGACTGCGGTGGTCGCTGCGATGATTATGGGAAGCCTAAGATGCTTGGGAGACCTGGGAGCAAGAGTGCCTGACTTATCCGACCCGTCTGACCAAATGGATTATCTCTGCCGCCGTTGCAAAATCAATTTTGACGTCATGCAGAGGAGCGAAAGCGACGAAGCATCCAGTCTACGAGCCTTTCAAAGGCTCGCACTTAGTCGCTCCTTAAGAGCGACACCTACAATAATTCATAATTCCACTGTCCTCCATAGCCTTTGGCGACGGAGGATGCATTCTTAATTTTTTAATTGGGGAGATTGAGGGGCGGAATTAGCCCCTCAAAAAAAGGTGGTGGGATTAAATGAAACAGGGACTTGGGGGAAGGAAAATTCCTCCAAGTTTGTTTTTGGGTATTTGATTAGATTGAACTTATTCGACCGAATGGCGTTCGATAAGCGCTACGTCCAATCGGCAGGTGATGCTTTCGCGTAACTCCGGTTCGCTTAATCGCTTAATCATTAACTCCGCCGCCCGACGACCCATGGTACGGCTTTGCTGTTCTATTGAATCTAAAGGCGGATTTAACTTGGCACATAACAAATTATTATCAAAACCGACTATCGAAATGTCTTTAGGTATTTTTAACTTTTGTTTCGCACAATGTTCGTAAACCCCACTTGCCATCGTGTCGCTCATGCAAAAAATTCCATCATAACTTGTCGGAAAACTTGCATCAATAGTTTCTGTGGTCATAAATTCAGGAATCGGTAAATTCGCTTCCGCAAAAGCGTAACAAAAACCCCTGTATCGCTCTTTTTCTACTGTGCTATGGTCGTTAGAGGTGAAAAAACAACACCGCTTTCTCCCCCCATTGATTAATCGACGTCCTGCCAATATCCCCCCAAGATAATTGTCGGAAGTAACGCTGTCAAACCGCGAATAATTTTCCCCGATGTTATTGAAAATTACCACCGGAATATCCAACTTCTCAAGAAATGTCCAAAATTCATCAGTCGCCGGTGCTAATGAATCAATAATAATTCCTGAAACTCCGTATTTCAAAAGCTGCTGAACCAGTTGAATTTCTGCTATGCCCCGCTCATGTCCGTCAAGTCCCGGTTGCGGTGATACGGTAATTGGAATATACTCGTGCTGCATGAGGGTACTTCTGATTGCATCTAAATTTTCAGAGATAAAATCTGCCATAATCCCCATAGAGTAGGGAAGTAAAATGCCGACCATTTGGCCTGCTTTGTTTTTATTGGAAACGTGGGAAATATAAGTGCCTGATCCGACTTTGCTGTACAATGTACCCTCTTTGACTAATTGCCCGACTGCCCGCTGGATGGTTGGAACGCAACTATTCAAATCGGCGGCGAGAGTTCGGAATGGCGGGATTCGCATGCCTGCTTTTAACCCGCGTTCTTTAATTAATTTCAAAATTTCTTCTTTGATTTCAGAATATTTCACATTATCACCTGTATTTGTATTTTTTTATTTTTATCTTTTCTTATTGTACCATTGAATTGTAAAAAATATCTCTAATTTGTTTCACAATATTACAATAATGTAAAATTGTAAAAAATCAAATACAAAATGGATATTTTTTTGAATAATATATATTTTTTTATTAGAATTTTTTATTATTATACCTTGCTTTTTATCACTATGAGCACTATATTAAACAATAGACAGAAAAATATTACATTTTTTATACACTATTTGAAACAAAGGAGCAATCAAAATGGTTAGTGTGGAAAAAATTCAAGCAGTAAAAGAAGCGGAACTCAAATTACAGGAATTTTTCAGTGCGAACGGCAAAGAACAGAAATTTGCAGTAAAATTACAATCAGATGAGACCAAACGGGCTTTTAGCATTTATGAGGATGACAATAAGGTTTTGACCTTTGTCGGAACTACTCCTGCCGCTGTTTTTGCCGGAGCGATGTATTACATTCAACATGCTAAATTCGGCAACTTACCGCAACTGCCGATAAGCAAGATTGCTCCTTATGCAGAGCGTTTAATGACTGAAGATTTTCCGTTTCACTGTTATGAGCCGACCGGGTATAGTTTTGATTTAGATACCTATGCGGCAAATTTGGCGGCACTCGGTTTTACCGGTATGGAGTGTAATCGCTTTTCACGCGAAATGCCTTTATCGCCGTTTCATGCAAGTTATTTGCACACTAATCCCTCTCCTGCGGCGTTTTTCAAAACCACTTATCACGGCAATGTCTGGAGTGACGAATTAATTGCCGCTAACCATGCGGAATTGGAGAGAACGGTTAATGCGGCTTTGAAATACGGTCTCGACCCGATTTTTACAATATTTCTTCCCCGTCCGTATCCTGAAGAATTTTTTGAACTTCATCCGACCTGGAGAGGACACAATTTTAAGTCGCAATATTTGACAAACGGCGGACACAAAAATCCTTATGCTTTAGATACCGATAATCCTGAAGTTATGGATTTTTATCGTCAAATTTTCAGTCAAATGCTGGATGATTTTCCGCAGATAAAGCACTTTTTCTTTTGGCATAGCGACTTAGGAACCGGATTCAAAAAGACCGATGCCGAGAAGACTATGGCTGACCGTATCCGTGCATTTCAGTTGATGCTCAAAGAAGAAATTGATAAACGCAACTTGAATATTTCTGTTTGGGTAAATCCGTGGGGCATTAATGTCAGTGAATTTAAGTCAATTGCGGATGCTTTGCCGGAGAATGTCGGCTTTACTATTAAGGATAATCCGGGATTGCCTTGTTATTTGGGTAGTTCTCCTGATACTTTGCATGATGCGACGATCTTTCATGCAGAGTTGGGGAAAATTCCGCAGTATGTCCGAGAAGAGGCAACCAGAACCAAACGCAAGTATTGTATCGGACAGTATTTGGATTTCAGCGAGGATTTAGACCCGATTGTGGCAGTTCCGCATCCGGTTATGACCTACAGAAAATTCCGTACACTTGAGACTGTGGAGTGTGATGTTTCATCACTGCACTGGGGGTTAATCTCTCCTGACGTTGCTCCGATGAATATCAATCAGGAGGTAATTCGTGAAATGAACTGGGGTGATAAATCAGTTACTTTCAGTGAATTATTGAAAAAAATTCTCCCCGGGGCTTTGGATGATGCCGATAGAATGGTTATGGATCAGGCAATTACCGAAATT
This sequence comes from Lentisphaeria bacterium, assembly GCA_017456285.1. Taxonomy (GTDB): domain Bacteria; phylum Verrucomicrobiota; class Lentisphaeria; order Victivallales; family Victivallaceae; genus RGIG5270. Next base: position 28,256 of record JAFTJQ010000029.1, on the reverse strand, counting down.
GACCATGCAATTCGCCTGTGGCCGCAGTATTGGGGGTGCAGATTCCAGGATTTAGGAATCAGACTCGGCTGGTTTTTGCGTCCGTTCGGAGTTGATGTGGACGAATTAACTCAAAATCCGCAGTGGCTGCGTGATCGCCAGATTTATAATATGGCTTTCACTGAACCGTATAAATCATTTATGGATATTACTCCTGCACAAGCCGCTGAAATCGGTAAGTATTACTTGGAAATGGCGAAGTTTATTGATAGTGCGATTGCTAAAATGCGTGGTATCAAAACCGCATCGGAAGTGGCTCATAAATTCATTGAACGACAAATTATTCCTGCAACAGTTTTGTTGGGATTCTGTCGCACCTTCGGTAATATGTTCTCATTTTTCGGAACTCGTGACGGAAACTTCAAAGATCAGGATTATCAGCTGAAAATGATGAAAAAATTTGTCGATGATGAGGTAAAAAATATTGCCGATTTAATTGACACATTCACTAAATATCCGAACTCAATTATTGTTGCCGACAAACCTTGGGGACAGTGTTTCGGACCTGACTTGGTAGAAAAACTTGAGTGGAAGCGTGAAGTTATGAGTGCCAAAGGATAAGGCAGAAGTAAAAAAAATTAAATTGAAAACGGCGGTGGTATTTTTTATAATGATACCATCGCCGTAATTTATTTTTGCTTTGAATGCTTGTATTGACTTATTGATTTATAATTAAAAAATTTTTCGGAGGAATCAGAATTTTACCTCGAATAGACATCGGCTGTTTATTGAGATTTTTTATGATGTAGTTCCCCGTTTCACGGGCGATAGCAGCAAAGTCCTGTTCGCAAATAATCAGCGGAGCAGAATAACGGTAGGTATCTATTCCGCGTTTATCAAATGCTGCGACAACGTATTTTCGATAATCATTAATGCAAAAGATTTCCAAGTCAGCGATATTGTTGACAAATATTGCCGCTTTTTTGAGATTATTTGGAATCTCCGAAAGAGTTTCGTTTTTGAAATACGGCAAATGGAATTTTTCAGCGAGCCGCTGCAATGTTAAACTGCGGTCGATTGCCACGGTATTGCAACTTGAATACCCGTCAATCACATGGTCGATTTCATATTCCAAAGTGCGTTCCAAAAGTCCTGAAATAGCAATTGGGTTATCGGTCGTTACCAGTGGCAGATTGGTAATATTTTGCGGACGACGGTCTGCAAAAATCAAAGGAGCTTTTATTAAATGAATTAATTCATAACTTCTTTGGTCTAATAAACTATCATCGTTAGGGCCGAGAATAATTGCTCCGTCACACATTTTTTGAGTGAGTTTTTCGAGGCGTTTATTAAAAAGTTTTTCAGGGGAGGGGGCGTAACTTAAAATTAAAAGCGTGTAATCGTGCTGTGCTAAAAATTCGTTTAAGTATATAGCAAGGTCTTTCTCAATATCGAACATTAATGAACCGGTCAGAAATGCAATAAGTCCGGTTTTGCCGTTAATCAAATTTTTAGCATTCAAATTTAAAATATAATTATTCTGAGTCGCAATCCCGTGAATCCTCTCCCGAGTTTTCTCTTTTACTCTGGGGTCATTGCGTAATGCCCTTGATACCGTGGAAGCATTCACTCCGGCAATTTTGGCAATATCGTGGATAGTTATACTCATTTAATCTCTCTAAAAACTATTCTTCAAAGTGTATTTTACTTCCCAATGCAACCAATTCCGGGTCAGGCGGCAGAATCCCACGCTCGGTTTTATGGATGAAATCGACAATTTTTTTAGTCTCGCGGGTCTGGTAGTCGCATTGTTCAAACTCCTTGGTGGCGTTAATGGTATTTAAACCGCGGAAGAAAAAGAGCTTAAAAACTTTTTTGATTGCCAATCGCTCATCCTGACTCAAATTCGCACGACGCAAACCTACAACATTTGATCCGCAAACATAGCCTTGATCTGAAATAAGCGAGTAGGGCGGGATGTCCTGACGAATTTTTGTCCCCGGAGAAACCATTGCTAATTCGCCGATTCGCACAAACTGGTGAATCATGATATAGGCAGATAATACTGCCCGATCCTCAATTATCACATGACCTGCAATTGTTGTGTGGTTGGCACAAGTAACAAAATTCCCGATTTGCGCATCGTGACCGACATGGCAGAATGCCATCAAAAGTGTACCTTCGCCGACTTTGGTTAATCCATTTTCAGTCGGGGAGCGGTGAATTGTGACATACTCCCTGATTATGCAGTTATCGCCGATTTCGGTATAAGATTTAATGCCCGGCTTCATGCGGTGATCTTGGGGTTCTTCGCCGACTAAGGCTCCGAGATATACTCTGGCGTTTTTGCCGATAGTTGTATAACGGCAAATTTTAGCGTGTGCATCGATAAATGCACCGTCTCCGATTACGGTATTGTCTTCAATTACAGCGTAGGGACCGATTTCGACATTTTGCCCGATTTTTGCATCAGGACTGATAACTGCTGTTGGGTGAATTGCCATTTTTTTGCCTCACAAAGTATTGATTAAAAAGAGGAAACCACAGTTCCGTTGGCACTGTCCCCTCGCAAAATCGCATCCAAACTTGTTTCGTCCGCAAAGTTAAAAACGATAATCGGTAAATCATTATCACGGCACATTGAGAATGCAGTTTGATCCATTACCGCTAATTGTTTTGACAAAGCTTCGTCATAGGTTAATGCACTGTAACGGACGGCATCGGGATTTTTGAAGGGGTCTGAATCGTAAATCCCATCAACTTTAGTTGCTTTAAGCACCGCTTCGCAATCCATTTCCAAAGCTCGAAGTACTGCGGTAGTGTCGGTGGTGAAAAATGGTGAACCAGTTCCGCCTGCAAAAATAACTACTTTTCCTGATTCCAAGGCGGCATTAGCTTTTTGTCGATTAAATCCCTCGGCAATCGGAAGCATCGGAATACTTGATTGGACTACTGCACTGATTCCAGCCATTTCAAAAAAGTCTCGCAGACAAAGGGCATTCATTACGGTTGCCAGCATTCCCATATAGTCAGCATTTACCCGATCCATACCTGATGACCCGCCCATGACGCCTCGCCAAATATTGCCTGCACCGACAACTAAAGCGATTTCCACGCCGTTATTGATTGCGAATTTGATTTTGCCGACGATTTCATTGACTGCTGAAGCATCGTAACCATGTGATTGTGAACCTTTTAGAGATTCTCCGCTGATTTTCAAAAGGACTCTTTTGTACTTGTAACTCATTTTTAACCCCTTGTTTTATATGAATTAATATTTTATACTCCTATAAATATATGCTATTTTTGAAGAATTTCAAAAAAAAAGTTGAAAAATCACTGTTTTTTTTTGAAAAAAGAGTTATATTATTAAAAATGTATAGATTATTAACACTTTTTACACAAAAGGAATAGCTATGGATAGAAAAATCAAAGTCGGTGTCATCGGAGTAGGGGCACTTGGTCGTCATCATGCCAGATTGTACAAACAAGTTGTCCCGAATGTGGAACTGGTCGGAATTTTTGATGTCAGCAAAGAAACTGCACAGAAAGTCGGCGAGGAGTTTGATATTAAAGTATATGACCGCTGGGAAGATTTAGCGGCTGAATGTGATGCACTCAATGTCGCAGTACCTGCGAATTACCATGCTTCAAGCGTGTTGCCGTTGTTGAAAATGGGTAAACATGTTTTAGTAGAGAAACCGATTGCCGCTTCAGTTGAAGAAGCCGTTGAAATGGTTGAAACTGCCAGAGCAAATAATTGTGTTTTGGGTGTCGGTCATGTGGAGAGATTTAATCCTGCGATGACCTTCCTTGAAAAATATGCGGATGAAACTCGTTTTGTGGAAGTTCACCGTCTGGCTAAATATCCGCCTCCGCGTCCGGGCATGCACCGTCGCGGCACTGAAGTAAGTGTGGTTTTGGATTTGATGATTCATGATTTGGATTTGATTTTGACTATGATTAATTCCGAGGTTGAGCGGATTGATGCAGTTGGGATTCCGGTTTTGAGTTCAACTGAAGATATTGTGAATGTCCGATTGAAATTCAAAAACGGCAGTTGTGCTAATGTAACTGCAAGTCGAGTCAGTGAAGAACCACAGAGACGTTTCAGAGTTTTTCAGGAGGATACTTATATTTCTATGGACTACGGCAACCACTCCGGAATGGTGCTTAAACGCAATCGTATCGGTTTGGCACGCAAGGATGTCAATTTGGATGCCCATAATGCATTAGCACTTGAGTTGGAAGACTTTGCAAATGCGGTTAGAAAAACTCTGGCAACTGGTCAATTATCAGATACCAAAGTTCCCGGAGAGGCAGGGCTTAAAGCATTGCGTTTAGCGGTTGATATTGTTAATGAAATTCATACCTACAACGATCATTACGGTTTTAAGTTTGCACCGTGTTCGGTTGATGATTTTGAAAAAAATAAGTAAGTTGCTTTTTCAAAATGGAATATATTAATTCAGGTTTGAAAATTAATTTAAGTTTGAAAGTTGTCGGGCAGCGGTCTGACAACTTTCATTTGCTTGACAGTATTTTTGTGCCGATTTTTTCCGTTCACGATGTAATCGGTGTGGAAATGGCGGAAAGCGAACAACTTGCAATTGATTTTACTTCAAATATCGCTAATCAAAGCAACTTTGACGGCATGAATAATTTGGCGGTCAGAGCGGCTCAACTCTATTGTCAAAAAGCAGAATTGACGCCTCAAATAAAAATTGATTTGGAGAAAAATATTCCAATCGGCGGCGGGGTCGGCGGCGGAAGCGGAAATGCAGGAGCGATTTTGAATTTTTTGAATAGCAAATTCAAAAAATTTGATACTGAAACACTAAAGAAAATGGCTTTGACTTTAGGTGCGGATGTTCCGTTTTTCATCGAAAATCAACTTGCCAGAGTCAATGGTATCGGTGAAGTAATTACGCCACTAAAATCGGCAATGGAGTTGTATTTCGTGCTGATATTTCCACAATTTCCTGTTTCAACACCGTGGGCATTCAAGAATTTGCCGAGTGAAATAAAAAAAACTGATGTTTTAGGTCGTAATGACTTGATTGTTAAAGCGTTGGAAAATGGCGATTATGATTTGCTTGCCGCAAATATCCACAATGATTTTGAGGCGATTTTATTTGGGAAATATCCGATTTATCAGGTGATTGCAGATAGTATTAAGCAGTATGGCAAACTCAGTATTTCAGGGAGCGGCAGCAGTTGTTTCGTTTTGTGCCGTAATGCCGATGAGCAGAAATTAGTCTATGAAAAACTCCGCACTTGTTTTGCCGATGATAATATTGTAATTAAAAAGGTTGTTTATAAAAAATGAAAATACTTATTTTAGGCGGTGGGGTAAGCGGTATCGCCGCAAAAAGATTGGCAGATTTGCTTGGATTTGAGAATGAAGTTGTTTCAGATAAAGACGGGAAAGTTATTGACTTTGCCGATGTCGAGCTTTTAGTTGTCAGTCCGGGGGTAGGGGAGACGTCTCCGATTTTGCAAGCGGCTTTGAAATTGGAAATTGAAGTAATCAGCGAACTTGAGTTCGGCTTCAGACATTTGCCGAAAGCGGTGCAATTACTCTCAATTACCGGCACTAACGGCAAAACTACTACAACTGAATTAACTACTCATATTTTGCAGGGATTGGGCAAAAACGCTTGTTTTGCAGGCAATATCGGCTTGCCGTTATCGGATGTCGCCGCAGATTTGATCGAGGGTAAAATTGCTGAAAATTTAGTTGTTGCAGTTGAAGTCAGTTCATTTCAACTTGAGAGAGTTAGAGATTACTCCAGCCAAGCGGCGGTAATTCTCAATGTGGAGTCAGACCATTTGAATCGTTATCATGGGAGTTTTGAACTTTACAGACAGACTAAATTAAAAATTTTTGACGGCGTGGCGGATAAGCAAAATTGCTTTTGGGGATTTACTTCGCCTGATTATCGGGAGAAGTTAATCAGCGTGAAAAATGATGAGATTTTTTATTGCGGCAATAAACTCTTTAACTACTCCGAATTAAAAATCAAGGGGGAACACAATTTAGAAAATCTGGTGGCGGCACTTGAATTAACTGCAAGTGTCTGTCTCCCGAAAGAGATGACCTCACAGGAGTTGAAAAATTTGGTTAAATCTTTCAACTCCGGCAGACACCGTCTGGAAAATGTTGAAAATTCTCTCGGGATAACGGTCATTAATGACTCCAAAGCGACTAATAGTGCCAGTACGATTGCCGCAATAAAAAGCGTTGCCGAGGAGGGTAAATGCAATATTCGCTTGATTTTAGGCGGACTTGACAAAGATATGGATTTTTCACCGCTTCGAGATTATATGAAGTTTGTGAAAAAATCATATTTGATCGGCGAGGCGCAAAATAAATTCTATCAACTCCTTTCCGATATTGTGGATTGTGAAAAGTTTTCCGATTTTGAAGTTATGGTAAAGACTATTAAACAAGAATCCAATTCGACTGATATAATTCTTTTTTCACCTGCGTGTGCCAGTATGGATATGTTTCTTAACTACAAAGACCGCGGCGATCGATTTATAGCCCTTATTCAAGCGGAATAAAAAAATTGACTGTTTCGTAAAATGAAACAGTCAATAAAAATTTTCAAGAAATTAAATTGCAGTTATTTTTGCAATTCAATTTGCAATTCGGCATCAGCCGCTTCGACCATAGCAGTTTGAGCTGCTCGGAATTCTTTGAGTTTAGCGGCAATTTTGGCATCACTTAATGCTAAAATGCTTGCGGCGTATAATGCAGAGTTTTTCCCGCCTGCTTTCCCTGCGGTTACGACTCCGACCGGAATACCCGGCGGCATCTGTACCATAGCAAGCAGTGCATCAACCCCTTTGAACGGCTCTGACGGAATCGGAATACCGATTACGGGGAGAGTGGTTTTGGCAGCAATTACTCCGCCCAAGTGAGCAGCCATTCCTGCTGCACAGATGATAACTTTAATTCCTTCTGCTTCTGCTTTTTCTGCGAATTCAGCAGCGGCATCGGGAGTACGGTGTGCAGACATTACACGGACGGTGTAGGGGATTTGAAAGTCATCAAAGACGCCTAAAGCCCCCTTGACGGTATCAAAATCGCTTTTACTGCCCATAATTACGGCAACTTGTGCTTTTTCACTCATAATCAAAATTACTCTTCGTTAGATGCTGTGTTATTTGCTTCCAAAGCGGCAGCTTTTTCTGCTTCGAGTTCTTCTTTAGTCGGAATTTCATAAGAGAGCAAGCCCTCTGCGATTTCCAAAAGAGCGATGTCCAAAAATTCCTGATCAGCAGTTTTGATCATCGGGCGAGCCCCGAGAGCCAATTGTTTAGCACGTCTGCCGACAACGATAGAGAGAATCTGGGGGTCGGTAATTTGCTTTTTAGCTCTGTTTAAATAATCATTGTTCATAAAATTTTCCTCATGGTTATAAATTTTATTTCAAAAAATCAATCAAGAGTTTCCGCCTAAAATTAAGCGGAAACTCTATTTTTATACAAATTCAACTGATGATTAGTAGTTGATAACGTCACGATGGTTGTCGATGACGGTTTTGTCATCAGACATAATTCGCAAGTAACGTTTTTCGAACTCAAATTCACCGTCAATGATGTAGCGTTCTGCCAAAACCTCACGATCAGCACATTTGAGTGCATCGCGAAGCATGAGCAAGCCGACGAAAACATAGGTTTCATTCTCGACCAATGAACGTGCCATCAAGTCGTGATATACCGGGTCTTTTTTGTTGGCAACAAAAGCAACTGCTTCTTCCTGTTTAGCGAGCATGCCTTTGACTTTTTCAGCCAAGCGAGCGAGTCTGCCCTCGAAAGGAAGTGCGAGAAGTTCATTGATTCTCTCGGTATTATCACGCTGAATTACACCGCCGATTGCCGCGACAATTTGCAACTGGGTAGTTCCCTCGTAAATATTGGTAATACGGGCATCACGATAGTAACGCTCAACCGGGAAGTCTTTCATGTAACCGGTACCGCCGTGGATTTGGATTGCATCGTACGCTACTTGGTTAGAAATTTCAGTTGCGAGGGCTTTACACATCGGAGTCAAAACAGCGGCAACTTTGTTGTAATACTTCTGTTTAGCTTTTTCCTCTGCAGTAAGAGTTTGTTTCTCTGCAAGTGCATTGTAAGCACTTCTCAAATCAACTGCACGAGTTGTTTCATAAAGCAAGGTACGAGCAGCGGTGACTTTGACCTTCATTGATGCAAGCATATCATAGATTGCCGGGAATTGGTCAATAGATTTTTTGAACTGCATACGCTCACTTGCGTATTTTTTAGCTTCACGGTAAGCTGCTTCTGCGATACCGACAGCCTGTGCACTGATTGCGACACGAGCGCCATTCATCAAACTCATAACGTATTTGATCAAACCGAAACGGCGTTTTCCGCAGAGCTGTGCAGGAACGTCATTGTACTGAAGTTCGCAAGTTGCAACTCCGTGAATACCGAGTTTGTTTTCAATACGGCGAACAACCAATTGCGGGCACTTTTCTGCGATAAACATTGAGAGACCGCGACCGTCAGAAGTACCTTCCTCTGAACGAGCTAAAACCAAGTGTACATCAGCACAGCCGTTGGTAATAAAGCGTTTCATACCATTCAAGTACCATTGACCGGTTTTCTCATCCTGCCATGCACGCAAACGAACTGACTGCAAGTCAGAACCGAAGTCAGGTTCAGTCAAGTCCATTGAACCATCAACTTCACCTCTGGCAAAGCGGGGGAGAAATTCCTGACGCTGTTCTTCATTACCGAAGTCGCAGATAGTTTCAGCGATATCCTGCAAACCGAAAAGGTTTTGCAATGAAGCATCAGCACGAGAAACCATTTCAGTCATCATGGTGTAAACAGTTGCTGGGAAGTTCAAGCCGCCGTATTCGTGGGGCAAGGTAACTCCGGCAACGTCTGCCTGTGCGAGTTCTTTCAAGTTTTTCTGAGTTAACTCGTGATAAGTAACGACGCCGTTTTCGAAATGCGGGCCGACTTCGTCCACGATAGTTGAACGGGGAGCGATGTTTTCGCCGCAGATTTCACCGACAACATCAGCGAGTCTGATATAGTTATCGAGAGCATCTTTGTAGTTTAATGGAGCGGTGTCGAATTTCTCCGCTTTGGTATAATTTTCTTCTTTCAGACCTACAGCCTCGACAAGGTCAATATTTTCCAAAGTAAATTGGAGGTCTTTATTATCTTTGTAAAAGTTAGACATGATATTTATCTCCTGTTACTTTTATGCTTTTGCCTTGAAGGCTTTAATCATTTTCGGAATAACGTCATTCAAGTCGCCGACAATTGCGTAGTGTGCAACTGAGAAAATCGGTGCGTGCGGATCGGTATCGATCGCAATGATTTTCTTTGAGTCAGACATACCGGCAGTGTGCTGGATAGAACCTGAAATACCTGCACAGATATAGAGACGGGGACGAACCGTAACACCGGTTTGACCTACCTGATGGTCGTGGCTGATCCAACCTGCATCAACCGCAGCACGAGAAGCACCGACTTCACCGCCCAAAGCCTCTGCGAGGTCGTAAATGAGCTGGAAGTTCTCTTTAGAACCGACACCGTAACCACCTGCAACGATGATTTGTGCGCCCTTTAAGTCAACTTCTTTATCCTGACGTACACGTTCAATAACCTTGATGACGGTATCAGCGTTGCTTAATTGTGGTTTTACACGGACGAGTTCGCCTTTGCGTGAAGCATCGGGAGCATCCATTTTCATAACACCCTCACGGACGGTAACCATCTGCGGGTCATCCCAAGTATTAACGATAGTTGCGATAATATTACCGCCGAAAGCAGGACGAATCTGCATGAGCTTGTTGGTGTAGCTCTTTTTATTAACCTTGTCCTCAAAGTCGTCGATCTGCAAATCGGTACAGTCAGCAGTCAAACCTGCCAATTTCTCTGATGAAACGCGGGGAGCAAGCTCTCTGCCCTTCATGGTAGCACCGAAAAGGAGGATATTCGGTTTGTGTTCTTTGATCATATCAACGATTACCTTTGCGTAAGGCAATACGGTGAATGGCTCAAGTCTTTTGTCTTCAACTAAAAATACAGTATCAACTCCGTAAGAGTAAAGAGTATCAACACAATGTTCAATTTTATCGCCGAGGAGCAAAGCTTCGGTTTTAACGCCTAATTTATCAGCAAGTTCACGTCCTTTGCAGACGAGTTCCAAACTTACATCAGCAATTTTACCTGCCTCTTGTTCGATAAAAATCCATACGTTTCCAATTTTTTCTGACATAATATTTTATCCTAAGGTGTGATCAGCAATAAGCTCATGAATAAGTTCAGTGATGCCTGCTTCGGTCGGCTCGACAGATTTAGCCTCGCTGGCAGTAAGAACAACACTCTGAATATTTTTAACTTTGGTCGGAGAACCCGCCAAACCGATACGGCTGCGGTCAGCTTCAACGTATTCAGCAGACCACTCGTGAATCAAAAGATTTTTAGCTTTCAATTCATCAATTTTAGCGGCGATAGCTTCTGAATCAGAATATTCACCGTTTGCAGCAGCTTTATTTACTTCGCTCGGAGTCATGGCACGTTTGTATTTCATAATACGCAAGCCTGCCATCGGGCGAGGTTCATTAGCATCGATAACAGTCAAAAGACAGGGGAGCGGAGACTCAAGAACTTCATATCCGCCCTCGATAGCACGTTTAGCGACGATTTTTTTGTCGTTCAATTCGACAACATCTTCGACGTAAGCGATTTGCGGCATCTTCAATTTTTCAGCAATCTGCGGTCCTACCTGCGCGGTATCACCGTCAATAGCCTGACGTCCGCAGAGGATGAGGTCGAAATTGCCGACTTTTTTAGCACAGCAGCTTAATGCGAAGCTGGTTGCCAGAGTATCTGCACCGGCAAATGCCCGGTCGGTGAGAAGGATTGCTTCGTCAGCACCGCGGAATAATGAATTACGCAATACTTCTGCTGCTGACGGCGGTCCCATGGTTGCAACGACAACTTTGACACCGTAGCGGTCTTTGAGTTGAAGTGCCAACTCAAGTGCATTCAAATCTTCCGGGTTAAAAATCGCAGGCAGGGCAGCACGATTGACGGTACCCTCCGGTGTCATAGCATCACCGGTAATATTCTGCGTGTCCGGAACCTGCTTTACAAAAACAAGAACAGTTTGGCTCACAGTTTTTCTCCTTTGTACTGTCGGAATTAAATTTTTTTATCCGACGGGTTATACTAAAATTTTTATATATATCTACTATATACTTAAAAGTAATATACTACATTTTTTTGAAATTTCAAATTTTTTATCAATTTTTTTTCGCATTAAATTAAAAAAAAAGAGTATGGAAAAATATCCATACCCTTTCGATAACTTAATTCCTGTATCAAACGAACTATTAGTTAGCAGTTACGCTTGTTTCATTACCGGTAGAAGCAGCTTTCCAATAATGGAAAGTTACAGATGAACCGATTGCATCTTTGAAGTCTTGAGCAACTGCTTTGGCATCCATTGATTCAGCATGACCGTCGGAAAAGCCCATCGGAGCTTTGTCGCCATGCGGGAATGTAGCCATATTGGTAACTTTTGAATCCCAACGCCATTCAAAAATCTGGCATTTAGTACCTTGGAAGGTATCAGCCATAATGATACGATCGCCTTTGAAATTATAGATATTGATATTAATATTACCATCATTTTCATGGGGTTTGGTTGCTCCGGAAGCTCCTAAATATCCTGTCCAAAGACTATAAGTACGAGGCATACCGAAAAGTGCCTGACGACCAGTAGGTTTATCTTCAGTTGTACCCAAATTAGGTAATGAAGGACATTGTGCAGCTTTAATGGCGGTATTCATGTACCCGGTTTCTTTAAGGCGGTTGAACCATGTAACACAATCTTGAACATCACCATTGTCTGCACGAACCACGCCAGCATCTGTGGAGTCAGAACGCAAGACAATATTACCATTGTGGTCTTGGCAATACATAGTAACTGCAAGTAAAGATTGTTTTTTGTTGCTCATACAACTTGCGGCACGGGCTTTTTCACGAGCTTTGTTGAGAGCGGGGAGCAACATTCCAGCGAGAATGGCAATAATTGCAATGACAACCAACAACTCAATGAGGGTGAATTTGAATAAATTTTTCATAATTTTCCTTTCATTTATTCATTTTGTTTATTGTTTTTGTTATTTTTCACAGGACTTGAAGTGACAGTTATTACTTCAATCAAGGTGAAGTTACTAATAGTATAGCACAAGATTTTAAATTGTCAATAGTTTTTTGCAAAAAAAATTAAATTAGACGCGTTGAGATATGGATTTTTTGCCGAAACCTTGAAAATTTGTGAGTTTATTTTTTCAAAAATCCCTTTGTTAACTTGCGAGCCAAAATAAATCCGATTACTCCTGACAGTGTATCAGCAAAAAATCTTGCCCAGAAAATACCCAAAATAGATTGATAATGCAGTGCAATTAATGAAAAAGGTATGGTAAATCCGATTATCCTCATTGCATTAAGCCATGCTGATTTGTGCGGATGCCCCGTCCCGGTATAGAAAAATCCTGAAAAACGGTGAATTTCTACCCATGCTAAACCCCATGGAATAATTTTTAACCCCAATGCAATCAATTTCTGCACCTCTGCTTCGGTTGAGAACTTAACTGCAACCCAATCTGATACGAGAAAGAATATAACTGCCATCATCATCAAAAAAACAAAGGCAAACCGCATCGCAAATCTTCTGCATTCATCAATTCGCTCATAAAGTCCTGCACCGTAATTTTGGGCAATCATCGGCATTAAAGTCATCCCCAATGCCATAGGAATTACGAAAGCCACACTCTCAAGGCGATTAACCGCCGCAACTGCTGCAACTGCGATGTCGCCGAAATGTGCTACGATTCTGGTTAGAATGGTTGACCCGACGGGGATTAAAAGCATTCCGATAACTGCCGGGATGGCAAATTTAATAATTATTTGCCATGCATTGCGAAGTTGCCGGAGTTCCAAGTTTTTGAAATTCAGCAGATGGTGCCGTTTAATGATTAATTTCCAAAGCACTAAAGAACAGATGAATTGCGAGCAAACGGTCGTAAGTGCCGCACCTTTGACACCCATTGCAGGGATAAAGCCCCAGCCGAAAATAAAAATCGGATCCAATATCACATTTATTACCATGCCGATAATCATCATCATACTGGCAATTTTGTTGTCACCGGTTGCAATCATCAGGTCATTACCTGCCATACACATTGAGGAGGTAACACAGCCGAAAAACCAAATATTCATGTAGCCGATAGTCAGTTCCAAAGTTGTACCTTTTGCCCCGAAAAGTGAGAAAATTTTGTATCCGAAAGCAATTCCGAATATCATCATAATTAATGATACTGTCAGCATCAGCAAAAATCCGTAAGTAACCAAAGTTGCCGAGCGAATATGTTTTCCTGCCCCAAGCGAGTGTGCCATCGGAGTTACCATGCCGATTGCTACACCTCTGAAAAGACAGCCTACCAGCATAATTACAGGGAATGTAAAACCCATAGCCGCCAATGCGTCACTTCCCGGCAAGCGTCCGACAAAGTAAGTATCAGCAATATTGTATCCTGACAATGCCAAAGTTCCTGCCAGCATAGCAAAGGCAGTTTTTAACATTGTAATTTTAATTGAACCTACAGTATATTTACCTGCTTTTTTCTGTTTTTTCTGCATTATTTACACAACTTTCTTATTTCGGTTGCTACTTTTGCTCCCGAAGCAAATGCCCAAGTTAAATTATATCCGCCGCATCTGCCATCAATATCCAAAACTTCTCCGGCAAAAAATAGATTATTGAATTTTTTAGCCGCTAAAGTTTTTGAATCAACCTCGTTCAAATCAACTCCGCCTGCAGTTGCGATTGCTTTTTTGAACCCGTCATTACCGATGATTTCCAATTTTAAGTTTGTCAAACTTTCAACTAAATTGAGTTCCTCTTTTTTAGTTAATTCGGAAATTTTTCGTTCAAAATTGATGTTGTTTTCAGCCAAAAGCCAATCAACTAAATTCAAAAAGAAAAACTCATGCAATAAATTCCTAACGCTTTTTTTGCCGAAATTTTTTCGCTTGTCAGCAAAAAATTTATGCCAGAAATCTCTATCGTAATCACAATTTAAGTTGATAACTATTTCAAGTTTGTCCGCTCCCTCGTGAAGCACTCTATTTACTCTCCCCGATAAATCCAATATCGCCGGCCCCGATACTCCGGTACGAGTGAAAAGTAATTCCCCCCGGTCAATCAATTTCGGTTCACTTGCAATATACACTGAAGCATTTAGTAAAACATTTCCTGCCAAAGCGGTGATTGCTTCATTTGCCGTTTGCAGTCCGACCAAAGCAGGAACTCTGTCAATAAGCGAAATACCCAATTGTTGTAAAATCGGGAAGATTTTGCCGTTTGAGCCGGTTAATGGATAACTCTCTCCACCGCAGGAAATTATTAAAAAATCACACTCAAGTACTTGATTATCAAGTACAACCGACTTAATTAAATTATTTTCGGTGATAATTGATTTAAGTTGTTGATTATAAAGAATTTGAATGTTATTTTTAGAGATGATTTCTCTAAAAATATTCAAAATATCAACACTTTTTTGCGACTTCGGAAAATAATGAAACCCATCAACCAATGAGGCTTCAACCCCATGTTCAGCAAAAAAATTTAACTGCTCGGCAGGTGAAAAATCATAAATCGCATTGCGAACAAATCTCGCTTGTGATTTCGCAAAACCATACTCGCAAAACTCACGGCACGGGAGAATGTTTGTTAAATTGCATCTCCCGTTACCGCTGGCAAGCAGTTTGTAGCCGATATTATCTTTCTGCTCGATTATCGTAATTTGCAAGTCGGGAAGTTCCGACTTTGCCAATTTGGCGGCACACATCAAACCTGCTGCCCCACCGCCGATAATCAAACATTTTTTCATTACTTGACAATATCCAAAAGCTCAACTTCAAAAATCAAAGTTGCTGACGGCGGAATCATTTCGCCTGCACCACGCTCACCGTAAGCAAGTTTAGCAGGGATATAAAATTTGTATTTGCTGCCGCAAGTCATCAGTTGAAGTCCCTCTGTCCAACCTGCAATGACCTGATTCAACCCGAATTGAGCAGGCTCGCCACGCTGAACTGAACTATCAAAAACCTGACCATTAAGCAACATGCCGGTGTAGTGAACTTTTACCACATCAGTTTTAGCCGGTTTATCGCCTTTACCCTCGGTGATTACTTCATATTGCAAACCGCTTGCAGTAGTTTTTACACCCTCTTTTTTGCTGTTTTCAGCTAAAAATTCTTTTTCGATTTCGACATTTCTTGCTGCGATTTCAGCGATAGCTTTTTCGCTTGCTTTTTTCGCTTCTTCCTGGAACATCTTCATAAATTTAGAGTATTCCTCTCCTGAAAGTTCGAATTTTTTATCATTGTCAAAGTCCTGAAAAGCCTTAACGAAAGTATTAGTGTCAATTTTGATCGGCAAATGAGCCAAATACTCACACATATTCATACCGAGAGCATAGCTCATATTCTCCAAATCACTTTTAAAAGCCGCCATAGTAATAACTCCTATTTTTTTGATTAATAAAAACTAATAATTTAATATACCATAAAGTTGTGAATTTTCAAATATTTTGCCTTATTATTATAAAAAATAATTTTTCATGTCGTTTCGTATGTCCCCATTTATAATTTAGGCTTTTGAGGATATTGATGAAATTTTGCAGAATAAATTTGAAAAAAATTTGAAAAATTGTAATTGTGAGAGTATATTACTTAAATGTTTGTTATTTATTTAATTTATTAAGATAAGGATAAAAAAATGGGAAAAACAACAGTTCAAAAAATTTTTGACGCACACCGTATTGATTCTCCTGCCGAAGGAGTTTCAATTTTAAGTTTGGACAGAGTTTTCTGTCACGAAATCACAACCCCGATTGCGCTTAATGACCTCGTAGCTATCGGCAAAGATCGTGTATTTGACCCCTCTAAAATCAAGGCAGTTATTGACCACGTTACCCCAGCAAAAGATTCAAAAACTGCCGAGCAGGGCAAAACTTTGCGTGATTGGGCGAGACGTCACAATATTCCGGACTTTTTTGACATCGGTGCAAATGGTGTTTGTCATGCTATTTTTCCGGAAAAGGGTTTTGTTCGTCCCGGTTTTACTGTGATTATGGGCGATTCTCACACCTGTACTCACGGTGCTTTCGGTGCTTTTGCCGCAGGTGTCGGTACTACTGACCTCGAAGTTGGTATTTTGAAGGGCGTCTGCTCAATGCGTGACCCTGAAACTATTAAAATTAATATCAACGGCAAACTTCCTGAAGGCGTGTACGCTAAAGACGTTATTCTTTATGTCATTAAAATGTTGACCGTAAATGGTGCAACTGACCGTGTAATCGAATTTGCAGGCGAAACTGTTGCCGCAATGAGCATGGAAAGCCGTATGACCCTTTGCAACATGGCGATTGAAGCGGGCGGTACCTGCGGTATTTGCTATCCTGATATGGTTACAGTTGATTATCTCTGGGATTTTATCAAGGATGAATTTGCCTCTAAAGAAGCGGCTTTGGCTGAATACTCTAAATTCCTGCCTGATGCAGATGCTGTTTACGAAAAAGTTATTGACATCAATGTTGCTGAACTTGAGCCGATGGTTACTTTCGGCTACAAACCCGATCAAGTTAAAACCGTTGCTGAAATGACCGGAACTCCGGTTAATCAGATCTACATCGGTTCATGTACTAATGGACGTATTGAGGACTTGAGAGTGGCTGCTTCAGTGCTTAAGGGTAACAAAATCAGCCCGAATGTTCGTGCAATTGTATCTCCTGCTACTCCGAAAATTTATAAGCAGGCTCTCGCCGAGGGAATTATTGAGATTTTCATGGAAGCAGGCTTCTGTGTAACTAATCCGACTTGCGGTGCTTGCTTGGGTATGAGTAACGGCGTTCTCGCTAATGGTGAGAGCTGTGCTTCAACCACTAACCGCAACTTCAACGGACGCATGGGTAAAGGCGGTATGGTTCACTTGATGAGTCCTGCCAGTGCCGCGGCAACTGCGATTGCCGGTGTTATTACCAACTCACCTTTGTACAAAAAATAAGAATTTGGGAGATTTGATATATTATGAAAAATTTTAGTGGTAAAATTTTATTTCTTGACCGTTCAGATATTAATACTGATGAGATTATTCCGGCTAAATATCTTACCGAACTTACCAAAGAGGCTTTGAAGCCGTACTGTCTCGAAGACCTCTCTTTGGCAGGATTTGACCCCAAAAAAGATATTGAGGGCAAAGCGGTAATTGTTACCCGTGCCAACTTCGGTTGCGGTTCTTCCCGCGAGCATGCTCCGTGGGTTCTCGGCTGTAACAACATTAATTTGGTAATTGCAGAGAATTTTGCCCGTATTTTCCGCCAGAATATGTTTAACTGCGGAATGATGGCAATCAGTTTAACTCAAGAGCAGATTGCAGATATTTTTGATACTTTTGCAGGAAGCGAAGCAACTTGTGAAACTGAACTTGAAAATTTGAAGTTCATCATCAAAAACAGCGAAGTTACTAAAGAATATCAATTCACCATCGGACCTTTTGACCTTGAATTAGTCAAAGCCGGGGGCTGGGTTGAATATGCGGACAAAAAATATTAATTTTAGATATTTTTGATTAATCAAACAGGATTGAGTAAATTTCTTTGCTCAATCCTGTTTTTTTGTTTTAAGTTCTTAATATTAAAGTTGTTAAAAAGATTATTCAATAATTAAATTGGTTTTGAGGGATATTTTAAATGGAGTAGTTTTTTTAGCATTGCAATGTTCAATATAGTTTTTTATCTCGCTTTTGTACAAGTCGTATGGCTGCTGCATCATGCCGACTCCGGGGTATTTGGCAAGCGATTGGATAAAGTCGAATGTCAGAATTTTGAAATCTTTCCCTGCCTGCAAATTATAATTTTTGGCACAAGTAATTAACGGCAGTACCAAATCGACTTCAAGCACGAAAATTGCTTTCGCTTTTTTGTGCCCGCCGAAAAGTTTTCGTCCGATTTCGGCAATTTCATCGGGAATGTCCTTAAACGGACGCACAAAGTTCCATTTGCTTTGTAAATTAGCTCCCAAGTCTGTACAGGATTGATAAAAAGCAATGATTCGGTCATGCAAATATGGCTTGCTTGAAGTTGCTTCTCTGCTGACAAAGGCAATATCCCGTCCACCCTCAATCATTAACCATGATAACCCCTCATGGATACTTGAATAGGGATCGGTACGAATATAATCAAAGCCCTCGTAGTTACGATTTATCAATAATAATGGGACGTTGTGACTTTTCAGATAATTCAAATAATAGATATGTTCGTAACTCGGCATTACCCAAACGATTGCTCCGTTTGGCTCGATTAAGCGATCAATATCCCGATTGATAAATTGCGGTTGAAACCAGAGAAGCGGCTGCTGGTAGAGATCTTCACCCAGAAAAAGATAAGACGGCGAAAATTCATGGCTTCGGATGTCATATGGAGATATGGTTCTGATTTCTTTGATTTCATTAACATCCGGTTGTGCAGTTACGAAAACAGTGCCGCTGCCCTTGGTGCTTTTGATATATCCTTGTTGAGTTAGTGATTTAATTGCTCTTTCGACAACGGTTCTGGAGCAATTATGGCGGGTTGCTAATTGATTTCTCGACGGAATTTTGGTATTTGGGGTATATTTGCCGCTCAAAAACTCATTGATTAAAAAATTTTCTAATTCTTTAGTTTTGTTCCACATGATAATCTCCTGCTTTTGTTTCTTCGATAAATATAATACAAGAATACAAGTTTTCAAGTCATTTTTACAAAAAAAACGATAAATTTTTACACTTGAAAGTACAAGAATACAACTTTTTGTATAAAAAAACCAAAAAAATATTCGCAAAATAAATAATTAGTAATTATATTATTACATAAAGTTTTTACAAGTTGAAAAATGGAGGTTTTTAATGAAAAGTAATTTAACAAACAAAGTTGCCGTTGTTACCGGGGGCGGCGGAATTTTATGCAGTGTCATGGCTAAAGCATTGGCAAATTCAGGGGCGAGTGTCGCAATACTTGACTTGAAATTAGAAGCAGCTCAAAAGGTTGCGGATGAAATTAATGCATCAGGCGGCAAAGCAATTGCCGTAAGTGCGAATGTTTTAGATATCGAGAGTTTGAAAAATGCCGAAAAAATTGTTTCAGAAACTTTCGGAGTTTGTGATATTTTGGTCAATGGAGCAGGGGGCAATAATCCTAAAGGAACAACCAGCAAGGAGTATCTTTTTGCGGAGGATTTACAGAATCAAGTTGAGGGCGTTACCACATTTTTTGACCTTGACATGGCAGGGGTTGGATTTGTATTTAATTTGAATTTCTTGGGAACACTGCTTACATGTCAGGCATTTTGCAGAAAAATGGCAGAAAAAAAGTCAGGCTGTGTCATCAATATTTCAAGCATGAATGCTTTTACTCCGCTTACCAAAATTCCTGCTTACAGCGGAGCAAAAGCGGCAATCAGCAACTTTACTCAATGGCTGGCAGTACATTTTTCAAAGGTCGGAATCAGGGTAAATGCGATTGCTCCCGGCTTCTTTTTGACTGAACAAAATCGCACACTTTTGACCAATGCCGACGGTAGTTTGACTCCGAGAGGTGAGACAATTCTCGCTCATACTCCAATGGGTAAATTCGGAAAGCCGGAGGATTTGAATGGTGCATTACTCTTTTTGTGCGATGAGGATGCAAGTTTCGTGAATGGTATAGTTTTGCCGGTTGACGGGGCATTTTCGGCATTTTCAGGCGTGTAAATTTTAAGGAGTTGAATTATGCAAGAATCTTATAATATGGAACAGACCTTTCGCTGGTATGGGGAGAAAGATCCTGTGCCGTTGGCATTTGTCCGTCAGACCGGGGCGACGGGGGTGGTTTCAAGTTTGCACCACATCCCTTACGGGGAAGTTTGGACGATTGAAGAGATTAAAAAGCATCAGAAAACCATTGAAGATGCAGGATTAGTTTGGAGTGTAGTTGAGAGTTTGCCCGTTCATGAAGATATTAAAACTGCGAGCGGACGTTATTTGGAGTATATTGAAAATTACAAAACAAGTTTGCGTAACTTGGGTGCTTGCGGAATTAAGGTAATTACCTACAATTTTATGCCGGTACTTGATTGGATTAGAACTGATTTACGTTATAAACTCCCTGACGGGTCAGAGGCGTTGTACTTTAATCAGGCACAATTTGCGGCTTTTGAAATTTTTATTCTCAAGCGTGAGGGTGCAGAGAGTGATTATACTCCTGAAAAGGTCGCAGAGGCGAAAGAATTTTATGAGAGCATGACTCCAGAAGAAGTGGCGAAATTTACCTCTAATTTAATTGATAATTTCCCCGGATTCAAAGGAGTAACGCTCGATGATGTCAAGTCAATGTTGGCAAAATACAAAAGTTTAAGCCGAAAAGATTTGGAGAATAATCTCAAGTTTTTCCTTTCAGAAGTCTGTCCCGTTGCAGAGGAAGTCGGTTGCATTATGGTAATTCACCCTGATGATCCACCTTATTCGATTTTGGGCTTGCCGAGAATTTTCAGCGACATTAATGATGTCCGAAATCTGTTGAAAATGGTTGATTCTCCGGCAAATGGAATTTGTTTTTGTGCAGGCAGTTTCAGCGGTCGATTGGATAATAATATTGTTGAGATGTTCAAAGAGTGTGCCGATAGAGTCGGATTTATCCATTTAAGAAGTACCCAGCATGACGGCAAAGGTAATTTTTTTGAGGCTAATCACCTTGAAGGAAGCGTGGATATGTACAATTTGGTCAAAGAAATTATAAAAGAACAGATTCGACGCAAAAAAGCAGGTCGTGCGGATTGGCGGATTCCTTTCCGTCCTGACCACGGACATACTATGCTTGATGATTTGAATAAACCTGCATGCCCGAATCCCGGATATACTGCAATCGGCAGACTTAAGGGATTAGCGGAAATTCGCGGACTTGAATATGCAATTTTGAAAATGATGGAGGATAAATAATTATGGATTATGTAAAAATTGGTGTTATCGGTATTGGGAATATGGGTTCTTCTCACGTTAAATTTATCGGAGAGATGAAAAATGGTAAAGTAACTGCGGTTTGTGATATTAACCCAGATGCTTTTAAACGCATTGATGAGAAAGTTAGAGCAAATATTGCTTGCTTCACAAATTCAGATGAATTTTTTGCTAAAGCCGATGTCGATTTGGTGATAATTGCAGTTCCGCATTATGACCATGTGGATTTGGCAATTAAAGCAATGGAAGCAGGCAAGCACATCATTGTAGAAAAACCGATTTCAGTTCATAAACTTGAGGCTGAACGCTTGATTGCAGAGGCAAAAAAATATCCGAATTTGAAAAAATCACTCATGTTTAATCAGAGAATTATTCCTGCTCACCAGAAAATTAAAAAGTTAATTGACAATGGTGAACTCGGCAAAATTACTCGTGTCAATTGGATTATTACTGACTGGTTCCGTTCGCAGAAATATTATGATTCAGGCGATTGGCGTGCGAGCTGGCGAGGCGAGGGCGGCGGAGTTTTGATCAACCAGTGTCCGCATCAATTGGATTTGATGCAGTGGTTCTTTGGATTGCCCTGCAAGGTTCGTGCTGCGGTTAAATTCGGTAAATATCATGACATCGAAGTCGAAGATGAGGTCAATGCTTACTTGGAATATGCTGATGGCAAAGTCGGTAATTTTATCGCTTCTACTGGTGAAATGCCCGGAACAAATCGCTTGGAAATTACTGCCGAAAAGGGTCGATTGGTCTATGAAAACGGCAAAATCGAGTTTATCCGCAATGAAGTTGAAACTTCGACTTTCTGCAAAACTACTAAAAAAACATTCGGAATTTCTGATAACTGGAAGTGTGAAATCCCTGCTGTCGATGACCGTGTAAGTAAACACCGTCAGATTATTGAAAATGTGGCTAATGCTATTTTGAAAGATACTCCTTTGGTTGCACCGATGGAAGAGGGAATCAGAGGATTGGAACTCGGAAATTCAATGCTGCTTTCTGGTTTGCTGGACAAAACTATTGAATTGCCGATCGATTCAAAAGTTTTTGCCGCTGAATTAGAGAAGTTAATTGCGGCAAGCCGTTATGTGAAAAAAACGGTAGTTCAAGATGCAGATAATTCAGGTTTTGCTAACTCTTTTCATTAATTGCTTTAGGAGGATATTATGTTTCTTACTGGATTTGCTGATGAGGCAGGCGGTGATTTGGCTGTTCAAATAAAGGCTACTCAAGAATTAGGCTGGAAATTCATTGAGTCCAGAGGCATTAACGGCAAAAATCTGGCAACTTTGAGCGATGAGGAGTTTGAAAAAGTTTCTGCACAACTCAATGAGGCGGGAATTAAAATTAATTGTTACGGCAGTGCCATTGCCAATTGGGCAAAGCACCCCCGCAAGCAGGAGGATTTTGAGGCAAGTAAAATGGAACTGCTTAATGCAATTCCGAGAATGCAGAAACTTGGAATTAAAATGCTGCGCGGTATGAGTTTTGCAACTCCGACCGATGAAGAACCTGATTCGCCTGAATTGGAAAAAATTATTTTTGCCAAAGTGAATGAACTTGTAAAAATTTGTGAAGATGCTGGAATAATTTACGGACATGAAAACTGCATGAACTACGGCGGATTATCATTTAAGCATACTTTGAAGTTGCTTGAAAATATAAAAAGTCCGAATTTGAAGTTGATTTTTGATACCGGTAATCCCGTTTTTAACTATCGCTGGATCGGCGAAAAACCCTATCCGTTGCAGTCATCTTGGGAATTTTATCAAAATGTTAAAGAGTTTATTGCTTATATTCATATTAAGGATGGTACTGCTTTGCCGAAAGCAGACGGAGTAACTCGTCCGGAGTGTAATTTTTGTTATGCAGGCGACGGCGAGGGTGATGTGCGTGCGATTGTGATTGACTTACGCAAAAGCGGGTATGACGGCGGTTTTTCGATAGAACCTCATATTGCTTCTGTTTATCATGCGGAAACTCGCTCTGAAGATAAAGCTGCAATCAGTTACAATAGTTACATTGAATACGGTAAACGATTTGAGAAACTTTTGCGTGATTGCGGTTGGAATTTTTAAAAAAATAGATTATATTATTTGCAGTTACCAATTATAAATTAATCTATTTAGGAGAAATAAGAGTATGAAATTAAAATTTTTAATCGTATTTGCAGTGTTTGTATTTTTGTCATCATTCGACGTAATGGCAGAATTTGCTTTGCGTAATATCTATTCAGATAATATGGTTCTGCAGCGGGATGTGCCGATAAAAATTTATGGATACGCCGCTGTCGGTGAAAAAATTACAGGCGAATTTGCCGGGCAGAAAGTAGAAACTATTGTTGGCAAAAGTGGTGAATTTGTACTTATTTTTCCAAAAATGCCTGCTGACGGCAAAGCATATACGCTAAAAATTACAGACAGCCGAAATCATGAGATTAAACTAAAAAATATCTTAATCGGGGAAGTTTATTTTGCTTCAGGTCAATCCAATATGGAGATGCCATTATGGAGTAATCAAGCCTTTTGGCGGAGTTTTAAAGGCGATGAGGAGGCGGCAAAGGCAGATTTGCCGCAAATCCGTTTTGTTAAGGTTGCTCGAAAAGTTCTGCATGGCGAAGAAGCCGACAGGGTGGAAAAAGATGCAATTTGGGAAGTAATTTCACCTGAAACTGCAGCATCTTACAGTGCGACTGCTTATTATTTTGCTAAAACGTTGCATCAGAAATTGAAAGTGCCTGTTGGTATTATTCAATGTCCTTGGAGCGGAACTTTGATTGAACCATGGATCAGCAAAGATGCTTTTTTTGCGGCGGATGACAAAATTGCAATTGAAGAGTTTGTGAACTATGATTTAAGTAAGGAAGAACGGGAAGTTTCCTATTTAAAAAGTGTTAAAATATGGGCGGCAAAATTCCATAATTCAAACTTGGAAGCAACTAAAAAAAGTGCCGATTGGAAAAATTTTGACTTTGACGACCGAAATTGGGACGTTGTAAATTTGCCGGGATTGATTGCAAATCAACCTGATATTAACTGGGTACGCAAAACGGTCGAAATCCCTGATGAAATGGTCGGCAAAGATTTGATTTTGAATTTAGGGCCGATTGATGATTGTGATGATACTTATTTTAACGGTGTTAAAGTCGGGTCAATTGAGATTACCCACAATGAGTATTGGCAGACTTTGAGAGTTTACAAAATTCCTGCCGAACTGGTCAAAAAAGGCAAAAATGTTATTGCAAGCAGAGTCTATAACTACCTCGGAGCAGGGGGATTTAATGGGCATAGTTCTCTAATGAAAATCACTACTGCTGACAAGTTAAATTCTATTGATTTATCAGGTGAATGGCGAATTAAGCAGGAGTTTGTGGCTGATATGGCGAAAATCGGCTCTCGTCCGCAACCATTAAATGATGCACAATTGAGATGGAATTCAACTCTCTATAATGGTATGGTCAATCCGTGGACTGTCTATCCGATTCGAGGCGTAATTTGGTATCAGGGATGTGCAAATTCAGGGGCTTATGTGCGTTATATGAAATTATTTCCGATGTTGATTAATAACTGGCGTGACAGGTGGAATAATCCCCAAATGCCCTTTATTTTCGTGCAATTATCTGCATTCCGCAAACATGTGCCTGATCAAAGAGTCGATGAAAATGCGTGGATGCAAGTTAAGCCATTGTATGCTTCCGCCGATGGCTTCTCATATATTCGTGAAGTTCAGGAGGCAACCTTGCGAGTTCCTTTTACCGGGATGGCAGTTTCAATGGATAGAGGCGATCAATACGATATTCACCCCGCAAACAAAGCTGAAATCGGAGAGCGTTTAGCCATGGAAGCAATGCGGTTATCATTCGGGGCAAAAGGCATTACGGCAAGTCCTTACTACAAATCAATGAAAATTGAGGGGGATAAAATTCGCTTGAGTTTCATAAATGCGGATAATGGTTTTACTTTTGATGGCAATAAAATTAATGGTTTTGCTATCGGTGATGATGCAGGAAATTGGCAAGTTGCGGAGGTGAAAATCGTTAATGGTAATGATTTGATAGTTTCTTCGCCTTTAATCAAGAAACCCACCAAAGTTCGTTATGCTTTCTGTGCTTTTGCGGATAATTTGAATTTGTACAATAAAGAGGGTTTTCCGGTTTGTCCATTTAGAACTGATAAGCCGGATTATCTGTTAAAATAGGAGAAAAATATGATTAAAGTAGCACAATGTTGGGATGACGGAGTATTAAATGACGTCAAAATTGCAGAGTTATGCCGTAAATATAATGCCAAGGCGACTTTTAACTTGAATCCCGCCCGTCATAAGGCAAAGGAGAGGATTACTGACCAGTGGAATTTTAAGGGATATATTACCGGCAGACTTGCTTGGAATGAGATAAAAACTGTCTTTGATGGTTTTGAAGTTGCTTCGCACACCATGGATCACTGCAATGCGGGAGAGGTTGATGATAAAGTATTTTTAACTCAAGCAGTAGGAGCAAAAAATATTTTGGAAGACCTCTTTCAGAAGCCATGTTGCGGATTTGCTTGGCCCTGCGGTAAATATACTCCTGAAACGATGAAACTTCTTCGTGAAGCAGGATTTCTCTATGGCAGAACTTGTGAAAATGTGGAGAATGTGCTTGATTGTGATGACTTTATGGCACTTCCGAGTAACTGCCATGTTTTGAATGAAAACTTCTGG
Source organism: Lentisphaeria bacterium (assembly GCA_017456285.1). GTDB lineage: Bacteria > Verrucomicrobiota > Lentisphaeria > Victivallales > Victivallaceae > RGIG5270. Next base: position 2,473 of record JAFTJQ010000029.1, on the reverse strand, counting down.
GATATTTTTGAAAAGGCTAAAAAATCAGGAGTTTTCTATTTCTGGGGACATAGTTATGAACTCATGGAGGACGAGAAAATGTGGCGTGAATATGAGGATAAACTCAAACGCTTAAATGAAGATCCCGAAGTTGAATGGATTAATGTAGTTGATATTGTCAAATTAAAAAAATAGAGGATATTTGAAAAATGGATAGTAAAATTGCTTTAACCTTATTTAATTTAAGAGATTATTGCAAAACCGAAGAGGATTTGGCAGCAACTCTGAACAAAATTTATAAAATCGGTTACCGACAGGTGCAAGTATCAGGTGTGTCATTAGACCCTGCAGTTATTCGCAAACAACTTGACGACCACGGTATTAAGTGTATCGGTACCCATGAGGGGTTTATTTCTGTTCAGGAACCTAATCGCTTGATTGATAAACTGGGTATTTTAGGTTGCGATTTTGCTGCTTTGGGAATGATGCCAAAAGAATACCATAATTCTGAAGAGGGCTTTGAAGAGTTTGTTAAAATCATGGATGCAGGCTGCAAAACTTTAGCCGATAACGGAATTAAATTCGCTTACCATAACCACCATTTTGAGTTTGCGAAAATGGCGAATAAAAAAACTCTCCTTGAGAATCTTTATGAGCGGATCGATTCATCACGGTTGTTGGTAGAACTCGATGTCCATTGGATTACCAGAGGTGGCGGCAGTCCTGCAACTTGGATTAGAAAATATGCTGATCGTATGCCGGTAATTCACTTCAAGGATTTTGTGCATTACGAGGGCAATCCGACTTTCTGCGAAGTCGGCGAGGGCAATTTGGATTGGCAGGAAATTTTGAAAGCTTGTGATGAAGCAGGCGTAAAAATTTATGTCGTTGAGCAGGATTTGCCTTTCGGCGAGAGAGATATTTTTGAGTCAATGAAAATTTCATTTGACAATATGATTAAAATGGGTATCAAATGAGCGGTAAAATAAAAATCGGTCTTTGGGGAATCGGACGGTCAGGATGGCTCGGACATTTGGCGGAAATAGACCGATTTCCCGAATTTTTCGAGGTCGTTGCAGGGTGCGACTTAATTAAGGAGCGGAGCGACAAATTAGTTGAACGCTATCCCGGAGCGAAGGGTTATACTGATTATAAAGAGTTTCTGGCTGATGAAAATATTGATTTAGTCAGCGTGGCAACTTATTCAAGCGAGCATGTCAAGCATGCGGAAATGGTGCTTGAAGCAGGAAAGTATCTATTTTTGGAGAAGCCGATCGGGGTAAATTATGCCGAAGCATTGAAACTAAAAGAACTTGAAGCAAAATATCCGAATAAAATATTTATCCGTCATAATCGGCGATTTGAGGCGGCTTTCAATCATCTGCTGGAGATTATGGATAGCGGAATTTTAGGAGAAATCTATGAAGTTAAGCTATGCCGTCACCGCTTTCAGTTGCGTAATGATTGGCAGACAATCAAAGCTTGTAACGGCGGACAGTTGAATAATTGGGGCCCGCATTTGATTGACCATGCAATTATTCTCATGCAAAGTCCGATCAAAGAAATTTGGAGCGACCTCAAAAATACCGTTACTTTAGGTGATGCCGAAGACCATTTGAAAGTAATTTTTCGGGGTGAAAACGGACGTGTTATTGATTTGGAAATCTCTGATTGCGTCAGAATTGCTTCGCCTGTCTATACTGTTTACGGGAGCAGGGGGAGTTTGGTTTCCTACAATGAAAAAGAGTTTGAAATTAGTTATCTTGAACCAAGTGAATCGCTTCCGCCGAAAGGGGCAAAAAGTGAATCTCCTGCTTGGACTTCGGGATACGGCGGTGAAATTAAACTTAATTACATAAATAAAACAATTCCCGTTGCTCCGTCAAATGGGGCAAAAATGACCGATATTTACGGGAGATTGTATAAAGCAATTAAAGGTATCGAGAAATTTCCGATTACACTTGAGCAGGCATTGGAAATTGTCAGAGTATCCGACCTCATCCGCTCCCAAAATTAAAAAATTATCTATAGAGGCATGGAGTTGCCGTTGACAGGTCATGACTGCGTTGGTCGAAGTTATTGTTTTTTTTGTGGGGACTAACGCCGCCCCCACACCCCTACGCAAGGTCAGCGACCTTGACCAAAAGAGATGCGAAAATTTTACAAATTTTCACATCTCAAAATTTTTCCTCACATCCGTGAGCGAAGGCAACAACTTTTTCAACCTCCTGCAATTTTTGACAAAATTGCAGAAAAGTTAAAAAGTTTTCGCCTCTCGACACCTGCTTTCAAAAAATCCGTTGAAAGGTCGAAAGTGCGTTGGTCGCGGCGATGATTATGGGAAGCCTGAGATGCCTGGGAGACCTGGGAGCAAGCGTATCTAAAATTTTCCGCCCAGTCCGTCAAAATGGGTTTATTTCTGCCGCCGTTGCAAAATCAAGTCGCCGTCATGCAGAGGAGCGAAAGCGACGAAGCATCCAGTCTACGAGCCGTT
>JAFTJQ010000028.1 GCA_017456285.1 Lentisphaeria bacterium | reverse complement strand
CTTTATGATTTGTTTTTGTTTTCAGTAAGGTTAATTTTTTTGTTTGAGCTTAAGAACTCACAATGTATCGTTTTTTATACTATTGAAAAAATAAAAATATCGGCACTTGAAGTGACAGTGGTTAGTTCAATGTTGTTTATTTGAACATCAGACTGCATCAATGCACCTAAAAACATCCTCCTTTCTGCTTGAATATTAGTATTGCCTTTCTTGTTATGAAGAGTCTGTAACATATTATAGCATATAAAATAAGAAATGTCAATAGTTTTTTTGAAAAAAAATCTAATTTTTTTTATATTTTTTTGCGATATTCAAAAAAATAAAAAAATATTTTGTTGATAATCAACGAGTTACAATAAAAATGATAAAAAATATCAAAAAATGATTTGCAAAATTGCATGCAATATGCTATATTAAATCATCGGAAAAATTGTTAATGAAGAGATGTCGTAAAAATAAAGAAGTTATTGATGAAAATAAAACAGTAAAGGAGATAAATTATGTCTTATTTGTTCCCGATTAAAGGACTGGTCGCAGCAGCTTACACCCCGATGAATAAAGATGAGTCTATCGCATTGGATGTAGTCGGCAAAATGGTTGAGTACTCAATTGATAAAAAATTGGCAGGACTTTTTGCCGTCGGTTCAACCGGTGAGTTTTGCTCTTTGACTATGAATGAACGCAAAGCCGTCGCCCGTGAGTATGTAAAAACTGCTAATGGCCGTATCCCGATTATCGTGAATGTCGCTTCATGCTGTCAACAGGATTCAATCGAACTTGCCAAAACTGCCGTTGCTGACGGTGCCGATGCGGTTTGCGGACTTGCTCCATTCTACTTCAGACCTGATAATAACCGTGCTTTGGTTGATTTCTTGAAACCGATTGCTGAAGCTTCAGAGGGTAAACCATTTTTCCTCTATCATGCTCCGGGTATTACCGGTTATGGTGCGTCAGTTCCTGAATTTATTAAAATGGCCGCAGAGGAAATTCCGAATTTCGCAGGTGTGAAATATACTAATATGAACCTTTTTGAGTACCAGCAGGCTGTAAATGCTTGTGATAAAGTACAAGTTCTTTTCGGTAAAGACGAGATGATTTTGGGGGCTTTGGCAATGGGTGCAGAGGCAGGTATCGGTACAACTTTTAACTATTTGCCCAAAATTTATCACGGCGTAATCGATAGTTTCCAAAAAGGTGATATGGTAGAGGCTCGCCGTTATATGGACTTATCTCAGAAAGCAGTGGCAATTTCTGCTAAATACGGTCTTGAAACAATTAAGGTATTTATGAAGTTCGCAGGTATTGATGTCGGTCCGATGCGTACTCCTGTAACTCACATGACCAAAGAACAGGAATATGCCTTCCGCAAAGATCTTTCAGATGCGGGGTTAGATGATTACATTGGATAATAATATGGGAGTTAAAAATTATGACCACTGTTGATTATATTGTAATTGCATTGTATATGCTTTTCTCATTGCTTTTGGGATGCAGATTGGGCAAAAAACAAGTGAGCACTGAGCAGTATTTTCTTTCCGGCAGAAATATGAAATGGCTTCCGGTGGCGATTGCACTTTTTGCAGCATTGTTCAGTTCTATCAGTTATATTGCGATGCCCGGAGAGGGATATAATTATGGTACAACTATGTTGGTTAGTGGATTGACTAATGTTATTGCACTTCCGGTGATGCTTTATGTATTCCTTAAGTTTTTCTATAATATGAAGTTATGGACAATTAACGAGTATTTGGAAAATCGTTTTTCGGTCAATGTTAGAATTCTTTGCGGAGGGATCTTCCTTTTCGCACGCTGCTTGTATATTGGAGTGGTGCTTTATGCTACGGCGATGCTGCTTGCCCGTTCATTCGGGATTTCTCCTTTAATGGCGATTGTTGTGGTCGGAGTGGTTTCGACAATTTATACCTATTTTGGCGGTATGGATGCAGTTATCTGGACAGATGTTATGCAGTTTGTCGTGCTTTTGGGCGGAATTTTGCTGATTATCGGAGTTGTTGCATGGCAATTAGATGGCGGTATTTTGGGAATTTGGGATGTTGCGGCAGAACACGGTAAAACTTTTAATTTAGGTATTGATTCAGGCTTCTGGGATATGAATATGATTGAAAGAATTACCATTTGGCCATTGCTTATCGGTCTGCCATTTGCACTTTTCATGCCTGCAACAGATCAAATCAATTTGCAGCGTTGTATGACCTGCAAAAACTTTAATGAAGTTGCCCGTGCAGTAAGCGTTTCAACCATTTCTAATCCTTTCATCTGCTTTATTTTCTACTTTGCAGGTTTGGCGGTTTTTGCCTACTACAATGTTTTGCATGTAAATAAACTTCCTGCTGAGTTGGCACAAGGAGTTAAAGGTGATGAAATTTTTTGTTACTTTGTTTCACATGAATTGCCGATTGGGTGCCGAGGTATTTTGATTGCAGGTATTCTGGCGGCGGTTATGTCAACCATCAGTGCGGTTGAGAATTCGCTTGCAACCGTCTGGGTAAAAGACGTCTATCAACGTGTTTTGCGTCCGGGTTTGGAAGATTACAAGTATGTGGTTGCAGCGAAAAGAACTACCTTGCTTATCGGTACGCTTACCTGTATTTTCGGTATAGCAGTCTATGTGATTTTCCAAGGAAGAAATATTCCGCTTTTGGAAGTATCAAATACAATTTTGGGTATGCTTTCAAACTTCACCTGTACAATTTTCCTTTTGGGATTGCTTACTTATCGGGCTAATTCCAAAGGTATCATTGCCGGGGTAATTGCAGGTATTCCGGTAACGATTTACACTTATGTATTCTGTTATCTTCTGAAAGAAGGCGATGAACGCATGAGTTTTATGGTTATTAATTGGTATCCGATGGCGACAATTCTGATTGTCGGTTACATTGTAAGTATCATGACCGGTTCAGCCAAAGAGGGGGCTTCCAAGTACGTTATTTGGAGCCGCTGGAGCAAGAAAAAATAATAAAAAAAATTAAATTTTTGATTGCTTTGTAAATAAGCGATGTTATATTATTTACAAAGCAATTTTTTTATAAATTTTTTAATGGAACAGGGGTGAATAATGAAAGTCATACCATTGGATGTTGTCGGGTGTTCAGATATTTTTTTAAGAGCGCATGGAGCAGGGATTGAAAGGTTGCCGAACCATTTTAAGTTGCGTTCCTTTACTGATACAAATAAAGATAAATTAGCCGAATTCGGCAAAAAATTTCATGTCGCTGAACTTTATAACAGTGTCGAGGATATGCTTAAAGCCCACTCGGACGGTGCAGTTCTGGTAAGCACTCCTACAAGTTCACATGCAGAAATCAGTATCGCCGCTTTGAATGCGGGGCGTGACGTGCTTTGTGAGAAACCGATGGCAATGACCCTGGAAGAAGCAGATAATATGATTGCGGCTGCCAAGAAAAATAATCGAATTTTGCAACTTTGTTTTATGTCGCGTTATGCTCCTTGCTGGTTGAAGATCAAGGAGTTACTTGATTCGGGCGAAATCGGTAGAGTAATGAGTGTCAGCATGACTCAATATTGGGCAGGTAGTCCTGCCCTTTACAAAAATTGGCGTACTGAAGTTGCGGCTTCGGGTGGAGGAATTATTGCTGATTCGGCAGTGCATTGGCTTGATATTTTGCGTTACTTAAATGGAGAAATTAATTCGGTGGCAGCGGCAGGAATAAGTGCATTTGATTCCCCTTTTCAGAATGTTGATGACTCAGCATTGGTGCTTTTCAAGTTTGATAATGGCTCTATCGGTTTGTTGCGTAATAGTTGGCGGCATCGTCGTCCGGAAAATGAGGCGGAAACTTTTGAAGTTTACGGTGAAAAGGGAACAATTCTCGGTCGGTTGCATACGCCGTGGGTTAATGGCGGTGTGCAGAGCGTGCGAGTGGTAAAAGCCGATAAAACTGTAGAATATAATTTCAGTGATCCGATGAAGAGATTTGCCAATCAGTTGGAAGTTTTTGCCGACTTGATTGAAAGTCGTGGTGCTGACAGCAGTTCAGATGGCAGACGAGCATTGGAATTGCAGCTGGCGATTTACGAGGCAATGGAGAAAGAAATTTGGGTAAAAACAAAATGATGAAGTGGGGAATTACGACTCTAATCGGACATCGCCGAGGATTAGCGGAGTTTTGTCAGGAAGTAAAAAAACTCGGCTATGAATATATTGAATTAAATTGTGTTAAAAATTATTTTGCACATTATAATGCTCTGCAATTAGCAAATTCGCCGCGAGAAATTGAATTTATTCAAGAAATTTTGCAAACCAATAATCTTGGTTGTTCGGCAGTTGATTGTCATGGATTTTACGGTAGAAGTGAAGCGGAATTTGAGTACACAAGTGATTATTTGCTGGCGGGGTTAGAAGTAACCGAGAAGTTGGGAAGTAAATTTATGGCAACTTCAATTCCGGCTTGCGACATAATCCCGTGGGAAAAAATGGTTAAAAGAATGGCAGAAATTTGCCGTAAGGCACAGGATAAGAATTTGGAAATTGTTATTGAAGCAGAATATAATTTTCCCGTTGGCACACCTGATTCGCTGGAGAAATTTTTAAGTGATGTGAATGAGCCGAATTTGAAAGTGAATTTCGACCCGACTCATTTTGTCAGAGCAAATTTCGATGTAAAGGAAGTTATCAGAAGATTTTTCCATGTAATCTCTCATGTGCATGTGAAAGAATATTTGCCCGAAAAAATTCATCCGACTTGGTATGAGGGTGAACTTGATAGTCCCTGTTCGCAAATGCTTGATGAACTTTATCTGCTTGATTATCAGGGCGTTGCTTCGGCAGAAACTTTAGTTGAAATGGCTTATCGGGGAAATGAAGCCCCTGAAATTATTATGAATGGTCTTAAAAAATGGCAAAAAAGCAAAGGAATTGTGTAAAATGAAAAAAGTTCTCCTTATTAACGGCAGTCCCCGTCCAATGAATAATAGTCAAAAAATGTTGAATATTTTTGCCGAAGCGGCTAAAAAATTCGGTATCGAAACTGAAATTATCAATCTCGAAAAAATGAATCTCGGAATGTGCAAAGGCTGTCTTGCTTGTTTCAAAACTAATAAGTGTTTTCAGAAAGACGGACTTAATGAATTAGTCGCTAAAATGGAAGAAGCAGACGGAATTGTTGTGGCAAGCCCGGTTTATTATGGTTCAGTTACTGCTCAAATGAAAACATTTATGGATAGAAGCGGACTTTTGGGCGAAGCACATGGCAGAAGTTTCCGTTCTAAACTTGCTGGCTCAATTACCGTTGCCCGTCGTTGGGGACACTTGGGGGCCCAGACAGATATGATGTTATGGATGGATAGAACTGAAATGGTACATGTCGGTTGCGGCTGGTGTTCTGCTACAAGTACCAATGATAATGATATTTCAAGTGATGAAGAGGGATTGCAATATCCTGTCCGCTTGGCAGAAAATTTTGCTCGTATTTGGAATTTGGAAGAGATGAAATAAGAGAGAATATATGGCAAAATTATTTTATAAATGGAATGAGGAAGATAAAGAGTTGTTGGCAATTTTAGAGGAGTTGAGAGCAGCACTTTATCCAATCGAAGCAGCAAAGGGCAGTCGGGTTAATCTCGAATTTAGAAAAATCGGAGAAAATGAAGTATTTTCATGCCGCAAAGTGGATAAAAAATGGGTCATTTCCTATTCAAAATTGAAGTATGCGGGGCGTGGGATTCTTTATGCCTTGTCAGGTAAAGAGGGTGAAATAAGAAGTGATTTTGAGAGTGCGGGATTGTGGTTTGATGTTTCCAGAAATGCGGTGATGAAACTTGGTTTTTTGAGAGGAAGACTTGCAGAAGCATTTTTGCTGGGGGCGGATACGGTGGTGCTTTATGTCGAAGATGTCTATGAACTTAAAGATGAACCTTATTTCGGTTATTTGCGAGGCAGATACACCCTTGAAGAGATGAAAAAATTTGCCGAATGGGCGAAAATATACGGAATTGAATTAATTCCTGCAATTCAAACTTTGGGACACATGGAGCAGCTGCTTAAGTGGGATCCATACGGTTATGTCAAAGATATTGAAAATGTCCTCCTTGCTGATAGTGAGGATACCTATAAACTTATTGAAAAAATGCTTGATTTTTGGCAGGAGGCATTGAACCCCAAGCGAATCCATATCGGCATGGATGAGGCTCATGGAATGGGCAGGGGAGCTTACTTTGATAAACACGGCAAAGTTGACCGTTTTGAGATTTTTACCAAACATCTGAATCGAGTTGCTTCTATGGTAAAAAATCGTGGAATTAAGCCGATGATGTGGAGCGATATGTATTATCGCATGGGAAATCCGACCCATGATTATTTTTACACTGAAACGGTTATTCCTGAATCCGCCAAAAAGGGAATCCCCGATAATGTTGAAATGTGGTATTGGGATTATTATAGTACCGAGGTTGATTTTTACGAAAAAATGTTGGATATAAACTCTTCACTATGCAGTGATACGGGGGTAGCGTGTGGGATTTGGAGTTGGACTCGCTCTTGGTACGACCACAAACAGACAGTTGCGACACTTGAACCGTGCTTGCAGGCGTGTCGTAATAAGGGAGTAAAAAAATTACTTTTTACCATGTGGCATGATAATGGCGGAGTATGCTATATTGATTCAGTGCTTGCCGGTATGGTCTGGACTTTTAATAAAGTCTATGATTGCGAATTTGATGCAGAATTGTTTAACGCTTTAAGTTGTGGTGGAAATTATTATGATGTAATTACTGCCGCTAAAATTGAGGATTACCAGTATGGCGGCGACTTGCATTTCGGAATTAAGTCTATTGGAACACCCTGCATGCTATGGGACGATCCGATTTTAGGTATTTTGTGGAAAAATGAGAAGTTGGTTAATCCCGATTTTGTGAAGATTGTTACTGCAAATTACCGTGAAGTTATAAGCAAGTTGAAACGTAAAAAAAGAGAAGATTTGCAACATGCCGTACTTTTAGCGGAAGTTTTGCTCCTCAAAGTCGGGATGAAAGATAAACTTGACAGGGCTTATGCTGAAAAAGATGTAAAAACTTTGACCCAGATTGCCAAAAAAGATTTGCCGAAGTTGATTGATAAATTCAAAGTTTTAAGTATGTCTTTCGGTATTATGTGGGATACTTACTATAAACATTACGGCTATGAGGTAATCCAGATTCGCAATGCAGGGCAAATTGCCCGTCTGGAAGAGTTGCAGAGAAGAATTTTACAATATCTTTTTTCTGATTATTATGAAATTCCGGAGTTGCTTGAAACTGTGCCTTATCCCGTGGCGGATAGTTACGGACATTACCGATTTTTTGCTACCGCTTGTGGGAATATATAGAAGTACGGATGGTTACGGATTTGTACTGATTAGTACAGAAAAATAAAAAAGTATAAGGACAAAATATTATATGGATGACAATTACAAACTATTATTGCCAAATAGTGGATATAGAAAATTGAAATCTTTTCAATTAGCCCAGTTGGTGTATGATATTACTGTGCATTTTGTTAATTTATATATTCCTTGTAATTCAAGAACTTGCGATCAAATGATACAAGCTGCTCGCAGTGGAGTTCAAAATATCGCTGAGGGTTCAGTTGATGGCGCAACTTCAACTAAAATTGAACTGAAATTATATAATATTGCTCAAGGCTCATTAGAAGAATTACGACTTGATTATCAAGATTATTTGCGTCAACATGGTGAAAAACTTTGGGAAAAAGAATCGGTTTTGTATAAAGAATTTGTTGCACGCCGTGTTTGTAAAGCATTACAATTTAAAGAGTTTATTGCTTGGGCGGAAAAGCATACTTCTAATTCTGTACAAATCCGTAATTATCCGTATAAATCCGTACTTGCAGCCAATGCTGTACTTTTGCTAATTGATACAGTAATATATTTTCTAAAAAGACAAATTCAAAGTAAAGTTTCTTATTTCCTCCAAAATGGAGGTTTTAGTGAAAGAATGTATAATTATCGTAATAATAAAAAAGTATAAAAAGGTGATGCAAATGATTGTACTTGAAACTTTTAGTGAAGCAGATTTAATTGCGATTAAAGAAAAAATAAAAGTTGCTGTTGAGTTGTTAAAGGGTAATATCCGTCAGTTTGAAAAATACCCTGAATATCGGCTTTTGATAGCAGGTGATACCTATCCGGGGATCTGGCTTGAACACAATCAGGATAATTACTTTTTAGCCGATTATGACCCCAAAGTTGCTTGGGATTCAATTAAATTTTTTATGGAACGCCAAAGAGAGGACGGGCTTTTGCCATTTTCGACTTTGGTAAATCAGGAATCTGATTTCTGGCATATTCAAAGCGTTTGGTCATTTACCCGCTGTGCTTATGAGATTGCGAAAAAACTTAATCGTCCGAAAGAGGATTTAGCAAAAATCTATCGGGCAGGGGCGTCATTTGATTTGTGGCTGGAGAAAAACCGCAATAAGTCAGGTTCGGGTTTGGTGGAAATGTACTGCGAATGGGATACCGGACACGACAATGACAAAAGAGTTACTGACGGAGGAATCCCTGAAACTTGTCCGGGGAAAAATGCCGCAAATATGCCTGATTTGGAGGTTATGCCGATTCTGTCAGTTGATTTAAGTTGTATGCGTTACGGCAATTTGGAGGCTTTGGCAGAACTTGCTGAGGAACTTGGCTTATTCGAAGAAGCCAAAATGCAGAGAGACAAGGCAACTAAACTTCAAGCAAAAATCGAGGAGTTGCTCTATTGTGAAGAGGATGAGTTCTATTACGACCGCTCTCCGCAGGGATTCAGAAAATACCGTACTGAACATATTACGAGAGTTTTTCTTAATCGGGTTTGCAGTCAGGAGAGGTTTGACCGAATTTATAAACGTTATTTTGAAGATGAGAAAGAGTTCGCAGCTCCATGGCCATATCCATCGGTAGCACTTTCCGACCCTTCATTTGACCACACTTATCCACGAAATTCATGGGGTTCAAATAGTCAGGCTCCGACTGCTTTGCGAGCGATGCTGTGGCTTGATTACTATAATCGCCCCGAAGAAAAAAGACGCTTGCTTCTTCGTTGGACGAGGGCATTATTGAATCCTGATAATCCATTTGTGCAGGAACTTCATCCGATTACAGGGAAAACGCCTACTATGGTTGTCAGGGGTGGTTATACTCCGTCGCTTCTGCTTTTTCTAATGGGCGCAAAAAAGTTGGGAGTTGAAGTTAATTATTAGAGACAAAATTTAATTGCCCGAAAGAGGATAAAAAAACTATCGGGGCAAATTTTTAAGTGCTTGAGTCAATTTGGTTACTGCGTTTTTGATTTTCAGCGGAATTTCAGGCGTGAAAGTCATAATTCTTGATTCTTCCAAAAGCAGATAAAATTCATACAACTCGGCTGATTCAGTTATATCATCTCGATCGGCAGCGGCATTATGAAATTCCGTGATGTAAGTTTCAATTGATTCAAGTTTGCGGCAATCTTTGGCATAATCGGAATTGAGCCGCTCAAGCCGTATTTGAATTGCTCGCAGGTATCGAGGATAATTGCTTCTAAAGTCGGGGCGTTTCAAAAAACCATGAGCAAAAAGAAAGTCCAATTGCATTTCAAGGTCGTCAATTTTGGAACGGAGACGCATTTTGACATTTTTTAATAGAGCGGTAATTTTTTCGTATTGATTATAGATTTTAATTAATTCGCTACTTACGAGGTCGGCAGATTCTCCCAAATTCATAATCGCCTGTTCTTCGTGTTGCGAATACTCTTTCGGAGAGCGAATATCACTCCACAAGTTACCGCCTAAAGCATCTTCAATAATTAAGCTCATCAAATCATCAAGGTAATTTTTGTCACTATCTCCGACAAAGAAACTTAAAAGAACTTCACGGGGGAGTTTAATGGTTCGCTTGATAAATTTAATCTGCTCCCGATTGCGGATATTAAATAATCTGATGACGCCTTTCCGATGATTTAATTGTGCTTCGGTGAGGTTCAAAAAACCGTGAGACCCGATAGAATTTTCGCCCTCGTCAATTAAAGCCAAGTAGGCTTTTTTGCCGTTACTGTCAGAAATTTCATAACTTTCGGGCAAAATCAAGTCGCTTCGCCAATCGTTTTCGCCGATGGTGGTATAATCGATAATAATTTGAGAATTTACGCTGATTTTGCTGCTGAAATTATTTTTGTTCGGCATTTCTTCAAAAATATCGATTTCGCGATTATTTTCGTCAAGCACTATTAACTTCATTTTTAAGTATTCAGGCAGTCGGCAATTTTCAAAATCCCTGACAAAAAGTTCGACATTGTAGTTGTCGTTCAGAAATTCACAGAGTAAATTTGCGAGATTGCTGTCGGTAAATAGTTGATTATTTTTCAGTGCGGAAATAAATTCAGCACAGCACTCTGACAGCGGAGTAAGCCGTTGTCGAATTACTTTGGGGAGTGATTTAAGCATGAGTTCAATTTTGTCCGCAAGATACCCCGGAACTAAATAATCAAGTGCATACGATGGGAGCAAATCAACTTTGCTCTCTTCTGCCATGAGGAAAATTCCGTCATCTGTTTCACCCGGATTGTACTTGTAATTGAGTTTAAATTTTTGGTTGTTAAAAGTTAAAAAATCGGGGTAATGTTGCTCGTTTAAGTGATTACGGCAATACTCGTAAATCATGGAATTGCGAGGCATTGAGTAATCTTGAGAATTACGGCTGATAAATTTTTTCAGGTTATTTCCTGAAAAAATATCAGGCGGCAAAACTTGCATGTAGTGGTCAAAAATCGCTTCCGTATCAATCAAAGTATCAACTTTTCGCAATTTCAATTCCAGTTTTTTGATGCTTGCAAGTTTCTGAAAATGCCGATTGACAAAAGTTGATGGTATATTAATTGGATTATTAATAAAAGCCTCACGGATGAAGATTTTTTTCGCTTCAATCGGATTGATATTGCCATAGTGAACCCGCCGATTATCCACAATGGTCAATCCGCCTGCCATGAGTTTTTTATTGGCATAAACAAATAAATTGTTTGGGTCGTATTGAGGTTTATCATAGACTGCTTTGCAAATATGGGGAATGACCCGCTCGATATAAGATGGTCGAATTTCTGCATTCATGCGGCCGAAAACTTTACTGCTTTCGACAATGGCGAAAGAAATTATCCATTCGGGATATTTTTTCTTTTTACCGAAAAGTGAAGATCCCGGGAAGATGGTGAATTTCCGATTTGCCGTACTCAAATAGAGTTGTTTCTCGCTGTCAAATTTGGCAAATTGTCGGGGGATTCCTGACAAAATTGCGGAGTGCAATTGCTCATAAGGAGTATTGTCAAAAATGAAACTTTCGGGTAATTGCTGAATGTAGTCAAGTTCAATTGCCCGATCAAAAAGTTCATTAATTAAATTCTGCCACTCCAAAATCCGTCGGTAATTCAAAAAATTTGCTTTAGCGAAGCGGCGTACCGCTCCATGCGATTTAAAATTCTCCGTCCCCTCAATAATTCCGCTGTAAAGATTCAAAATTGTTAAAAAGTCCGATTGCGTATTAAAATATTTTTTGTGAGCGGCATCCGCTAATGTTTCTTTCTCAAGCGGTCTCTCACGGACATCCATGATTGAGAGAAAAGCACAAATTACAATGACTTCTGCGACAACTTTTTCCTTTGCCGCCTGTGCAATCATTTTCCCCAAGTGCGGGTCGATCGGGAGTTTTGCAAGGGTGTAACCGCATTTGGTTAATTTAGTTCCGTGGTGAGTTACAAGTTCCAAATCTTCCAAAGTTTTGATTCCCTCATTGATTCGATTTTTGCTCGGAGGGTCGATAAAGGGAAATTTATTTATGTCGCCTAAATTCAATGCGAGCATTTTTAATATCACACCTGCAAGCGAGGTTCGGTGAATTTCAGGAGCGGTAAAGTCCTCCGCCCGTTCAAAATCATTTTCGCTGTACAAATGGAGTGCCACACCCTCGGAAGTTCTGCCGCAACGACCGCTTCTTTGTTTGATAGATGCCTTGCTGATTCGCTCAATTTTTAACTCCTGCACGCAGGTTCTGACGTTGTAACGGCTGATTCTTGCCAAACCCGAATCGATACAGTATTTGATATTCGGAATGGTGACGGAAGTTTCTGCGACGTTGGTGGAGAGGATAATTCGTCTTTTTCCGCTGTGTTTGAAAACTTTCTGCTGGTCACTGCTGCTCAATCTGGCATAGAGCGGAAGTATCTCCGTATTTCGGTAGTTCTGTTCTTCAAGCATTTTTTTGCAGTCATTAATCTCTCGCTCACCCGGAAGAAAAACGAGAATATCGCCGACTGGAGAATTTTCATTAATAAATTCAACTGCCCGCAAAAGATGTTCCTCTAAATCCTCATCATTATCAATAGGGGGGAGATAGATATTCTCGACCGGGTAGGTTTTTCCCTCAACTTCGATAATCGGTGCATCATTAAAAAATTCAGAAAATTTTTGCAAGTCCAATGTAGCAGAGGAGATAGCGATTTTTAAGTCACTTCGTTTCGCAGTAAGTTTTTTCAAATATCCCATCAGAAAATCGATATTCAAACTTCGCTCATGAGCTTCATCAATAATTATGGTGTCATATTCAAGGAGTTTTTTGTCATGGTGAGTTTGAGCTAAAAGCACCCCGTCGGTAACAAATTTTATAACTGTATTGGCATTTGAGCGGTCATCGAATCTAACTTGATAGCCGACTTCCTGACCGCAAGTGCATTTAAGCTCCTCACTGACTCTCCTTGCCATGGTCATTGCGGCAATTCTGCGAGGCTGTGTACAGCAGATTCGTCCTGCTCTGCCCCGTCCTATTTCCAAAGCGATTTTGGGTAATTGAGTGGTTTTACCGCTACCGGTGGCACCGCCTAAAATAATTACTTGATGATTTTGCCAAAGTTTTTTAATCTCATCGACTTTGGCACTAATCGGTAAATTTTCGGGGAAAGAATATTGCAACTTATTTGCAGTTTCCGCTAAATTATCCAAGTTCATCGATTTCAGCCTCTTTCTTGACCGAGTCCATCAGCAATTCATAATTAACTTTTTCGACATAATAGTAATTAAGTTGCGGAATGTAGCTGAATAAGTAAACGTATTTGACGTTTTTCTCTTCATTTATGAAGTAACCATTTTTGCGTAATTTGATAATACCTAAAATTCGAGGAGAGGCGAATTTCTTTTTCATAAACTCTGCTTGGTCAATATTTTCATAATTTATCAAGGTACTCAGGAGAATATTGCCATCCTCGTCAATAATTGACTTATCTCTTGAATAGACCCGAGAGTTTCCCGTCTGCTTTAATAATGAAGTAAGTGCTGAAATTGTTAAATCTGCACCGAAAGCACCGATTTTCTGATTATTTACCACAATCGGAGCAGAACAACTGATTGTTATTTGGTTTGTAACTGCTTCGAGATACGGTACGCTCCAAGCGATTTGATTTTCCTCACAGTGATTCATGGCATTTACATACCAGTCACGCTTTTTGGGGACGAAGTTTGCCATCTCCTGAATGAATCCCGGATAGGTGATGAAAAGCCCATTATCAAATCCGCAATAGAGCATAAAAATCGGTGGTAAATTACTATCAAGTGCAGTTTGAGATGTTTTACGGTCTCTATTGAGTTTAATTTTTGAAGAAATGTCGCTATTGCGAATAGTTTTTTGCAAAGTTGGGAGCAAAACTTGAATTTTATTCAAAGTCGCATCCACCTTTGATTTCGGCAAGTTGTCAGTATTTAAGTAGCCGAGCAAGTGGTAATTTACGTTGCGTCGATAAAATTTATCAAAGGTCGTTTGAGCAGGAAGCAGATGATTTTTTGCGGCATTTTGACTATCAAAGTATAGTTTTTTTGGGGTATTATCGTTTTTGTTGCTGTAATCATTGGTCAGGAGAAAACTTATACTTGAACTCAAAAATTTAACCGCATCTTCAATGTAGCCCATTTGCAAATTAATCGTTGCCGCTGCCGCCAAATTTTTTGAGTAGGCGTTACTTAAAGCAATCTCCTGCTGCAGTTGTGCGGAAGATGCTTTGATGTGATTGTAGATATTGAAAAATGCCAAAACCGCAATTCCGAATATGCTTGCCAGAATTATGAGCAAAAGCGATTTAATATGCATTGCACTCCAGCGGAAAACTTTAGCGATACTGTTATCGGGCAAAGCAGAGGTCTCCTCATTGTTCAGGAAGTGGCGGAGGTCTTCAATTAATTCATTCATTGACTGGTAACGCTCCTCGACCTCGAAAGCGGTTGCTTTCATAATAATTGCCCTCAAGTCTCGGCTGACGGGGACATGGAAAGTGTGTTTGAAGCTATTGATACGGTGATTTTTGACATTGGTCATAATTTCTTTATCATTATTGCCGTTGAAAGCTTTTTTGAGATATACCGTTTCAAAAAGAATAATTCCCATGGTGTAAATATCTGAACGGTGGTCAATAGTTTTGCCGCGCAAGGTTTCAGGCGCAAAATATTGCGGAGTACCTGCGGTAACTTTAGTTCCTAAAGTTTCATTGTTGATATTTTTTATCAGTTTAGCAATTCCCCAATCCATGATGTAGGTTTCGCCGTATTCTCCGATCATGATATTGTCGGGCTTCAAGTCGCAGTGCATGACATTACGATTGTGTGCGTAAGCAATTGCTTCACAACTTTTTATGATGATATTCAAGCGTTTGGAGATTGATTTTTTCTCATTAAACTTTTTGATACCGTGCTTTTGGTAGTTTTTGATTACCGAAAAGAGGTATTCGGACAGGGTTTCGCCATTAACCAGTTTCATCGCCAGGTGCAAACCATTGGAATCATCTCCGGCAAGTGAATACACTGATACAATTCCGGGGTGGTCAAGTTGAGCGGTAATTTTAGCTTCAGTAATGAAGTTGTTGCGAGCCTGATCACTCTCCTTTAAGTTGTCATGGAGTGATTTAATGGCAATAATTCTGCCGAGTTTTTTATCTACCGCACTGGAAATATAGCCCTGTCCGCCCTCGGCAAGTTTGGAAACAATTTCAAAATCATCGTGG
Source organism: Lentisphaeria bacterium (assembly GCA_017456285.1). Classification (GTDB taxonomy): domain Bacteria; phylum Verrucomicrobiota; class Lentisphaeria; order Victivallales; family Victivallaceae; genus RGIG5270. The sequence goes on along the minus strand of JAFTJQ010000028.1, from coordinate 4,674 downwards.
ATATTATGGGAATTTTCAGTATTTGCGGAAATATCGTAAATCGCCTGTTTATTGCGTTTGTCAGTATTGTTTGCATTATTTTTCAAATGCTCTTCAAGCATTATTTTTTCATTAAAAATGGTTGAAACGATGGGGCTGTTTGAGATTTGGAAAAAGTTTTTCAAATTAGTTGAGGCGGAGATTTTGTTTTTTTTCACGAAATCTTTAGCGATTTTTTCTGCGCGGTCAATATTTTTCTCAAAATGTTTTGCTGAAAGAACGATAGTTTTTTCGCTGTAAGCAATTGTGGTATCGCCGGATTCAATAGATTGAGTAGTCTGATTCAAGTTAGAAGTTGTATCATCATTCATAAATAGTATAGCCTCGCAGCATTAATTTTGGGAGTCAGATTTTATTTCACTGCTGTCATAAACCATAATAACTTCGCCGTCCCGACAGTATTCAAAAATCTCACGAGCGACCTTTTCGATAGCTTTAGGGTTATTTTTCAGGTCATTTCTTTCCTTAATCAAAGCGGCATTTTCAATTTTTTTAGACTCCAAAATTTTTTGCAGGCGGTGTTGTTCTTTGAGTTCTTTGCGATACCGATTGTATAGTGGATACAGGAAAATCATTACCGCAACGGCAAGTCCTACAATAAGGAACAACATAAAAGAGAAATTAGTATTATTTTTTTGAGTTTTGTTGTAGCTCATCTATTATATCCTGCAAAGTTTTGATTAAAAAATTCTTATTTACCAAGTTAAATTAATTGCAACATAATATAACATATTATGGTTATTTTTCAAGTGCCGTACATTATTTTTTTGCAAAATAGCTATCTATATTGCCGTTCCTCCTCATGTCTCTGCCAAACTAAAATGATAAATAAAAGAGGAATAATACTTATTGCCTTTTTATGTATTCTAAATATTGCAATATTTTTTTCTGTTCAAGATATTTCATGTAATTTTCCATAAATTCATAATCAGGTTCACACTTGGAATTTATAGGTAGAAAAATTTTCTCTTTTTTGATTCTTGTATCATTAATTTCTCTATTAAAATTATATTTTTCTGATAATCTATTAAGCATAGATGCCATAAATAAGTATGTATATTTGGAATACTTGCCACTTAAATGAGTTATATGATCACTTGCTATAAACTCAAAAGGTTCATAAAAACAAGTTCCAACGCTGCCTGAATTGGCAAGGCTCAAACAATTTTTATATTTTCTTACAGAATTTTCATTACTGATAAAATTATCTATACCGTTATTTAGCGATGTTGATGAAATATACGGAATAGTACCTTTTTTTTGATGTTCTTTTATAAGCCGTTTCCCTCTTTGTATGGTATTAAAAATTTCTGAAACAAAAAACTCTTTCCATTCTTTATTTAATTCAACTTTTTTGAATTGGCTAATATTATTTGAAATATAATTTTTGTATTGATTTTTTAGTTTTTCTTCACGTTCTTTTATGTATTCTTCCATAAATTCATAAGCTGGCTCACCTTTTGAATTTACAGGAAGCATAAATTTTCGTTTATCTGAACGAGTTCCTGTCAAACCAAGGCCATAGCCAAATCCTCCGCCTTTTAGAGATTTATTTAAACAAATTGTTATAAATTTTAATACATTTGAAGACAGTTGTTTTACTTGATAGTAATACATTTTATTACCAGTAATGTATTCATAAGGTTGAAGGAAATAAGTCGCATTTTCTGCACCAAAAGATATAGTATTTGCAGGATTGATCTTTAAGTCATTACTATATTTTACTATGTCAAACAAACCATTGTTTAAGTTTGTTCTTGTGATATATGGGATGCCATTTTTTTTAGATATTAAATTATTGCTATGGTATGCTTTTGAATTGTTAGCTTTATTTAATATATCAACAAGATGAAATTCTTTCCAGTCTATATCACTTAAAAATCTATTCATCTTTCACCTCTTCAAACAGATAACTTCTCCCCTGTGTGACCATAGAAAATTCAAAGGTTAGATAGTCAGTAATAGTTTTTTCAAAATCTTCTTCCGTTGGAATTTCATCATTAAAATAATAGAATGCGTGCAGCCATTCGTCAGTAGCCTCGGCGGTTGATTTTACACAGAATTTTGTAGGGGCTTCAATACGGTCAAACCATACGTCTAATAAGTGTTTTTTCTTATCTTTTGCATATTCTGTTTCAACTAATCCAATGTGTGGAGCAGTTTTGAAGCCATCATCTTTGAAATCGATAAATTTACATTTTTTATTTTGAGGATGTGGTTTGTGTGCTGTAAAAACGGCTATGCAAGGGTTTGTACCTACTCCATAAAATGTTTCTCCGCTCAAAGTTATAACTCCTTCTAATGTATGATGTTTCAAGATGCTTTCTTTATAGTTTTTTTCATCGTTTGTCTTTCCGGTTAAAGATGATTGAGGAATAATTACAATCGCCTTGCCATCTTCTGCCAAAGAATCAAGCAAGTGCTCAACAAAACTTATTTCGTATAAAGCAGGATTTGCCTTTGACCCTTGGCTGTATGGGGGATTCATCATGCCGATAGTTGCCCCTTTTAATTGCAATTCATTAGCATTGCATTGTAAAAAATTTTTTTCTTCGAGATTGCTTTTTCCGTCTCCTCGGATGATCATGTTTGATGTTGCAATAGTGAACATATAAGGTTGAAGTTCTATGCCATGAAGTTGATTTTTTTTAATATTGTATTTTTGATTATCATTTTGAGCTTTTTGTAACATATTGTGCATTGCGGCAATTAAGAATCCTGCTGTTCCGCAGCATGGGTCAAGTACAATATCGGTTGGCTTCAAATCTACCAAATCACAAAATAATTCCGTTATGTGTTTCGGGGTTAAAATTATGCCCAAATTCTGTCCGTCTCCGCCGGAATAACTCATAAATTCACCATAAAATCTGCCTAAATAATCTTCGGCGGAATTAGTGTATTTAATAGTTTTGTAAATATTTTTATAAATTTGTTCCGCATAATATTTGAGCGGAGTTTTTCCTAATATTGCATTTTTTTCATTGAGAATTTTAGTGTCTTTTATAACTGCAAATTGAGTTAATAATTTATCTTTTTTAACGGTCGGAGATACATTTGACCGTTGTAAATTTTTGTCAATAGCAGTATAAATTTTGTTGCCGTCGGTATCAATATCATCACCATTTAATTGTTCCAGATTAAAAGAACCTTTTTCAATTTCTCTTAAAGCAAGTAAAATACCTGATACAACAAGTGGTTTTTGGGTATCTTGTAAATTACCGTAATTGCGTAAATCTTCATGTAAATTTTTAGCAAATTTAAGAATTTCCGAGGTTTCTTTTTCTAAATCAGTATTTTCTCCTAAAATTTCTCTGGTGTAATATTCTTCAATATTTTCTTCATTAAAGATATAAAAAGATTCAACTTCGGGCATTATTTTACAATATTCACGCTCATTTATAAAAAGTGGAGTTATTTTATGATGTTTTTCATTGCCGGATATTCCAAAAGCAATGACCTTTTTGTAACAACTGTTATGAATAAGATGTTTGCCATAAAAATAAGCACCATTGACAGCATAATCAGTTATAGACTTTGTTTCTGTACATATTAAATCTTTTTCATTGTATTTAATATGTTTTGATAAATCGGATTTATCTTCTATAACAAGTAAAAAATCTTTTACTACCCCGACATATTCCGGAAATCCGACATTCCCGGTGCCTTTTTTGGAAGCAGTTTTTAGAGCTTCATTAATTTCTTTGATAGAGCTACCCTGTGCTTCAAGATTGATCCCTGATTCTTTTAATAAATCATACACCCAAAGATCGGTTTTAATTTCCTTTTTTGCCATAGAATCCTCGCCGTTTATATTTCTTTGAGAATAGGAATAAAAAAAGGTGCATTCCTATTCTCTATATCACAGCACTGGAACTAGCAACCCCAATCTTATGAATACACGAAAGAAACGCACCATGTTAGATAGCAACATGGTACATAAATTCTTGCTTCATAAGATATGGCTGTAATACAAAGGTGCTAGTTTTGTGCTGTGAGCCTAATTTATGTTTTAATTGTTAAAAAATTTTAATATTTAATTTGTTTTTTTCATAAATTCCTTTTTTTTGATAAAAAAATAATAAATACGTTTTAATATATCGCAGGAGAGAGAAAATTGCAAATTTTAATTGGCATATATTTATAAAAAATTATCAGGTGAGGCATGGCGGCATGGAATTAAGAATTAAGAATGCAGAATTAAGAATTATCCTCCTTCGCCAAAGGCTATGGAGGACAGGGGAATTATAAATTATTGTAGGTGTTGCTCATTAAAGAACGATAAAGTGCGAACCTAAACGGCTCGTAGGCTGGATGCTTCGCAGGACATTCGTCCCGCTCTGCATGACGTCGACTTGATTTTGCTGCGGGGGCAGAGATAACCCATTTGGTCAGACGGGTCGGATAAGTCAGGCACTCTCGCTCCCAGGTCTCCCAGGCGTCATAGGCTTCCCATAATTATAGTCGTAACCACCGTTCTCATGACCTTTCAACGGCAAGGAAGAGGGGGAATACAAAGGGGGAGAGTAGCTTGGAGCGATTTAGCGACAAGTGGCAATCTCCCCCGTTGTGTGGTAACTCGTGGCAAAAGATTTAAGTTGTCATTCCGCAAAAAAGCGGGAGGACAACTTGAAAATT
>JAFTJQ010000011.1 GCA_017456285.1 Lentisphaeria bacterium | reverse complement strand
TTCGGAGCAAAAGTTGTTTCAGTTACCCGTGGAACTCAAACACTCAAAGATGCAGTTGACAGTGCCTTTGAAGAACTTTTGCGTGACCCTGATAACTTTTTCTATGCAATCGGTTCGGTGGTCGGGCCGCACCCGTTCCCGAAGATGGTTCGTGACTTCCAAACCATGATCGGCAAAGAAGCTCGTGAGCAGATGATTGAACTTACCGGACGGCTTCCTGATTATGCAGTTGCCTGCGTTGGCGGAGGAAGTAATGCTATGGGCTTATTCAATGCATTTTTGCTTGACGATGAGGTTAAGTTAATCGGAGTTGAACCGGGCGGAAAAGGTCTTGATACCGAATTCCATGCGGCGACGATGAACAAGGGACGCAAGGGCATGATTCATGGATTCAAGTGCTATGTGCTTCAGGATGAACGCGGTGAAGTTCTGCCGGTTTATTCAGTTGCGGCAGGGCTTGATTATCCGGGAGTAGGCCCGCAACACTGCTTGCTCCGTGACTTGAATCGAGTTCAGTACGAGAGCTGTACCGACCGAGAGGCGATTGATATGTTTATGAATTTGAGCCGCATGGAGGGAATTATTCCTGCTATCGAGAGTGCTCACGCAGTTGCTTATGCAGTCAAATTGGCATCAACACTCCCGAAAGACAAAAATATCGTTGTAACTCTTTCAGGACGAGGGGATAAGGATATTGACGCCATTATCAAGGAACTCAACTTGAAGTTTTAAGTTATTGAGGTCAAAAAATGAGAATTGATATAAGTTCAAGTTCAATTTTAGGCGAGGCAGGGAAAGAGAATTTTTTTGCTTGTCAGGAAGCGTGTAAAAAATACGGATTTGACTTCGGCGTACAATTGCATAATACTTCTGATGATGAAATTATTGATTATGTGAAAAAAAGCGGTGTGAAATTTACGGTGCATTCGCCGATTCGAGGAGATTACAGTTTGAATTTATCGACTCGAGAGAATTTGCCGATAATTTTTCAAGCATTTGAAGATAATTACGCATTTTTGAAAGAAATCGGAGTTGATTTAACGGTTTTTCACGGGTTTGCTATGACGGATATTCTAATTGGCAGCATGAAAAGTCAAGCAGATTATGCGAAAAAATTGTCTTTGCTCAAAAGAGATGATTTAAAAAATGCAGTTGATAGTGTTATCAATAATGATTTTACAAAATTGCCTGAATATTTTGAACGCTTTGAAGCATTGAAAGATAATTTGAAAATTGTTCGTGAAAAATTTCCGGATGTTATTTTCTCAATTGAAAATGATTTACCTGTTTATGGGTACGGCGGTATGAAGTTAAGTGATATGGTCAAATTAGAACATCCGATTTGTATCGACATCGGTCACTTGTGGGTGAGTTCATTGGCAATAGATTTTGATTATTACCGCGAATTGGAGATCGGTTTGGCGGAAAGCGATGTGCGAATGATTCATTTTCATAATTCGGTAATGACCCACAAAACTCCGAAAAATCTCCTTACTGACGGACACTTGGGAATTTCAGCAAAAAACGAGATTGACTTATCAAGAAGTTTTAATTTAATGCGGAAATACGGTATTGATTACTTGGTGCTTGAAATTACGAAATGCTCAGTTGCAGACATCAGAACGATTGCTGAATTTATCGGAGCATAAGAAATAACATGGCAGAATCTGTAAATCCTTTTGCTTCAAAAATTTATAAAAAAATCAGTCGTCAGGTGGGTTTGGCTATTGAGTCGTATAAGCTAATCAACGAAAATGACCGAATTTTAATCGGACTTTCAGGCGGCAAGGACAGTGTGATTTTGACCCACATCCTGCATGAGTTTCAGCGAAAAGCACCGATAAAATTTGAACTTGAAGTTGTAACATTTAATCCGCAATTTGCCGAGTTCAATATAAAAGCAATTGCTGAATATGCCGCTAAACAAAATTGGAAACATACAATTAAAACCTTGAATGTCGCTGAAATTATTGAAGAGAAGAATTTTTCAGATAATCCCTGCGTTTTGTGTTCCAGATTACGTCGTGGATTGCTCTATCAAACTGCGGAAGAACTTAAATGCAATAAATTAGCATTAGGGCATCACGCTGATGATGCGATTATATCATTTATGATGTCGTATTTCAGAGGGCAGGGGCTTAGCAGTATGGCTCCGAATGTGCCGGGCGATAACGGTAAATTGCGAATAATCCGACCGCTGGTTTTAACTGCAGAAAGTTGGATTGCCGAGTTTGCCGAATTTTTTGAACTTCCGAGCGGCACAAAGTGCAAATACGACAAATTTTTAGCTGAAAACGGCGATAGAGAATACTTTAAGCAAATGCTTGAAACGCTCGAAAAAAAGATTCCGAATTTCCGTTCAAATGCCCTGAAATCCATGTCAAATATCCAAAAAGATTTTTTATTTCAAAAAACTTAAAAAAAATACAGTTTTTTATTTGAATTTATGAAAAATTGGGGTATAATATGGTATGTAGATTTTTTAAATTAAAATAATAGGAGTTAAGCATGAAATTTACAGTTAATAGAGAAAAACTTTTGAAGGGTCTTCAGAAAGTCAGCAGTATCATCGGAAGCCGTTCCATGTTGCCGATTTTGGGCAATGTTTTAGTCACTGCCGAAGATGACAAATTGAGCCTCTGCTCAACTGATTTAGAGATTAGAATCAGCACCGAAATTGAGTGTGCAGTTATTGAGAGTGGTTCAACTACCATGCCTGCTAAAAAGTTATTGGCATTGGTTTCACGTTTCATCGCCGATGAGGTTGAATTTACCGTCAATGAGAATGATCACATTAAACTTGATTGCGGTACAGGTCACTTCACCTTGCTCGGACTTGCGGCGGCTGATTTCCCGGAAGCAAGTGATTTCAAAGTTTTGAAAACCATCAAAATTGCAGAGTCTGAGTTCAAAGGCATGCTTTCTTCAATCTCTTATGCAGTCAGTCAGGATGACAGCCGCAAGGTTTTGACGGGTATTTTGATGTCAACTGCAGAGAATATGTTGACTTTGGTTGCAACTGACGGTAAGCGTTTGGCATTGCAGGAAAAAATGATTGAAGACATTGCCGGTAATGACGGAGAGTGCGTAGTACCGTTAAAGGCTGCTAATGAAGTTAAGCGTGTAATTGACAGCAATGAAGTTATGGAAATTTTGATCGGCGACAATTATTGCTGTTTCAAAGGTACAAATTTCGTACTTACCACCAAGTTGATTGACGGTAAATATCCGAACTTCCGTCAGGTGATTCCGGCAAGTGCTAAACACACTGTGGAAGTCCCGGCAGCAACCTTGCTTGCGAAAATTGAAATGGTGTCTCAAATTCTTTCAGAAACCAGCAGTTTCGTGGTATTGAATTTTGAAGATAATAATTTGACGATCAAAGGTTCAAGTTCAGAGGTCGGCGAAGGTGCGGACTCAATGGAAATTGAATACACCGACGAGCCGATAAGCGTGTCATTTAATCCGGTATTTTTGGCTGATCCATTAAAAGTGGTCAGTGCCGACAATGTTCAGTTTAAATTAAATGATCCGTTTAATCCGGTTACAATTGAGGGCAAAGAGGGCTTCCTCTGTGTGATTATGCCGGTTCGCAAGTAATTATTTTTTAGCAAATAACGAGCTGATTATTGCCGATAAAAAATTGGTAAGGTCAGCTCTTTTTTTTAATAATCTATCATGTTAAGTAAGCTCTATCTCAAAAACTTTAGAAATCAAAGCGAATTAAAATTGAAATTCGCCGAAGGGGTGACTGTGCTTTTGGGAGAAAATGGGTGCGGCAAAACGAATATTCTGGAAAGCATCTATTTTTTGAGTCTGTTGAGATCATTCAGAAGCGCGAAACCGAAAGATTTTGTCAAACTCGGTGAATCTGAATTTTTGCTTATGGCGGAATTGCTTGATTCTGAAAGCGGAGAAAAAGAGATTTTGAAAATTACTCAAAATTCTGACGGAAACAGTCGCAAGTTGGCAATTAATAACCAAAATATTGCCAAATCAAGTGAATTTATAAAACGTTTTCGGGCAGTGATTTTTGCTCCGGAAGATCGAGCGATTGTGGCTTCATCGGCGTCATTTCGCAGAAGATATTTTGATATTCTGATTTCACTTGAGAGTTCGGAGTATCTGAATGCTTTGAAAAATTATAACAATGCATTAATAAACCGCAATGCGATTTTGAAAAAGAGTATTTCCTTAAATTCTATCGGCAAAATTCTGTATCCGTTTGAACTTATTATGGCTGAAAGTGCGGTTGTTATAATGAATTATCGCCGCAAATATTCAGAAATTATCGGAACTAAAGTTGCCGAATTGTGGGGAAGCGAGAACCAATTTTCGCTTGAATATGCCCCGAAAATAAATGCTGATAATGAAGAAGATTTTTTGCGGATTTTTGCTGAAAATTACGAAAAAGATTTGGCAAGAACTTACACTTCAAGTGGCGTTCATTTAGATGAATTTGATTTTCTTTTGAATGGGAAGTTGTTGCGAACTTTCGGCTCTTCCGGACAAATTCGACTGACATCATTGTTTTTGCGAATGGCAGAGTTTGAATTAAGTTGCGAGCAGGATAAGGCGGTTATTGCCTTGATTGATGATGTCACAGGTGAACTTGATGAAATAAATTATAATAAGTTTTTAAATATGTTAAAAAATGCGGAACAGTCAATTTTTACCTTTGCCAAATTAATAGATAGTGAATTTTTTAAAGACGCAAAAGTCTATCATTTTCCATTTACAGGAGAGTAAAATATGTTGAAAAAAGTTTTTACAGTATGTTTATTATCGGTGTTTTTGCTTAATCCATTATTGATAAAGGCAAATGATATTCTTGAAAAAAGGGATAACCTCTCTCAATGCCTTCAAGATATAGAAAAGGTAATGCAAAACTATGATACTAAATTATTTACAGTCAAAAAAGTCGGTGATTTGGAAATTTCTGATTATAATGATGAAGCCGATAATTTTTATATGATGTTGAAACTCAATTACAAAGTAGAGTTCAATCGACAGAATTATAAAAAAATGCAGCAGGACTTAACTGCTATCTTAAAAAAATGTGCTGTAAGTGAATTTAAAATTATAGGTGATGACAATTATTATACCTTTCGTAAGGGGAAAAATAGAATTATTGGTTTCAAAGATGATAATGAAGTTTATACTTTATGGGAAGTGCCAAGTCAAATTTTTGATAAAATCAGGTCAATTTTACATCTTGGCGGGGTAATAGAGTTTTCATTTCATCGAAAAAAACTGCCGCCTGTAAAGCGTTATCAATATTTTTATACTTGTCATTTTCTTGCTGATTATATTTATCTTTTTGAGAATTCTGTATCTGATAATATGCCATTAGGATATGATAGAAACAACATAATTATATTTACAGATAATTATACTATGAGGGAAAATACTCCCGGAGATGGAGATCTTTATTATTCGAAAGGCGATATGCCTAATTATTTGGTTTTCTGTCTTAATGAAGAACAATTTCAATCAATGGCGGATAAGGATTTGGAGATAAATGTTTTTGCCGGGGCAAGGGGCGAATATTATCGAGTCAAAAATTTTGATGATACTAATTTTTATCGTGCCGACTTTTTGCCGTTATTTGTAAATTCAGGCTATATGGAAGCAAATGAATCTGTCGTGTGGCGGAATTTTTTTAAGAAATATAATTATGATAGGAATGAGGGCAACACTTTGCTCGATTTTGAAGAAGAACTGCAAAAGTTTGAAAATAAATTTTTCACAGATAGACAAAAATTAAAATTCAAAGTTAGTGCCAAAGAGGTCAAATCTATTTTGAATAAAAGAGATAAAATGACACAAGCTGCTTACAAGCTGGGAGAGATATTTAGTGATTATAGTTATTTGTACAGCATGAAGCAGAAAGGTAAGTTTGAACTTGATGCAAATGATAATTTGAATGATGAACAAGTTCAAGTTAAAATTAATTTCGATTTGGAACTTAATAAGAATGAGTATAGAAAATTTAAGACAAAAATTTTAACTATCCTCGCTCCTCACATAATTGATAAATATCAAGGCAGCGATAATCCATTTGCCCCCCTAAACCCCAAACTCCAAGAGTTCCTCTGCAAATATCCCCGTCAAGCAATAGATTTTTTTGATGTAGATACCAAAAAATGTGAAATTTATGCGGTACCGAGATTTTTCTTAAAAACTATTGAGTGGTATTTGCGGGATGAGTTGTTCTTTGAGTTTACTTTCCCGACCAAAGTTCATGGAGTGTATATAGAAGCAATAAATTGCAATCGAACTTCCTTTTGGATTAGGGGGAAGGACTCATTGCGATTTTGTAATAATATTATTAGTCGTCAGGATCATGGTAAAATTAACGTGGGGGATTGGGGTCGTGTAGATAATCTCTATAACTTAAATAGATTTTATTTTACCCGAGATCAATTAAAAATTCTCCAAGAGAATCCCAAAATTCAGATAACCACAGGACAAGATGCGGAATATTTATTTTATTATCATAGTGATTATAGGGGTGCAGACGGGCAAATTTATAATTTAACCCATAATAATTATTATCCGTCACTTGCTTATATGAGAAATTTTGAAGATTATTACGAGACTATGAGTCATCGTGCAGCATTCATGGAGGATGTTAATGCCCAAAAAGAGTATTGGAAACATGGCGGAATCGGGATTTCTATGATAGAAAAACCACTTCTTTATGAAAGATTTCACAAAGAAGATTTTGCAAAAATGGATTCTTGGCAGATTATTGCTTCTGATAATCCGATATTAACAAACGGCATGAGACTTGCTTTGAAAAATGCAGATTTTCACGAAAAAATTAAAGCGGCAAAGGTCGGTGATGTGATAACACTTGAATTAGCCCATGGAGCGAAAATTGATTGTGTGGTACGAGAAATTAAAGAAGAGGAAAAAATTGAAGAGATTGTTGCTATTGAGGAAGCAGAGGATGTTCAAGAAGTGCAACCAATTAAAGAGGAAAAGAAAATAGTTAAAAGCAATAAAACGCCTGCTCCTAAAATAAATAAAAAAGATTCTACTACTCCGGCAGTCACCCAAATTGCGGAAAAAGCGATTGTAGAGGAAAAAATTCCACAAAGTTATGATCTTGAAACTTTGCATGAATTAGAACGGGTTTTGAAGCAATGCAAAAATGGCGATATATTAACTTTGAGTATGGAAAATTTTATAAAAATTACTAAATTGCATAATCTGAAAGCCAATTTTCCATTAGCGAGTAAATTAAATCAGTTTTTGTATTGCTTTATGCCTTATGAACAGACAATGAAGTATGAAACAAGTAAACTACCCAAAAGTGATCGCATGGAAGTTGATAAAAAAATAAAAAAAGTAAAATGCTCTGATTGTAAAAATTTGAAGAAACCTAAACGTAATTGTGATAGTTGTGAATTTTTGAGAAAAAATGAATCAATCAAAATCGGCATCCAAAAATATAATGAATTATTGACCGCCCTGCAAAGCGAAATCTCTTCTCAATTGTAATTTATTTACCGATTCGAAAAAAACAACAAAAATAAATGTAATTTATTTGCAATTTATTTAGATTGATATTATATTACATTACAATCTAATTTGAAAGGATTTATAAAATTAAAAAGTAAAATTTTAATAATTAAAAATTAAAGATAAATAAAACTGATTGTAATCGTCTATCTCCGAATTGCGACCTCGAAAACAGACATATTTACAACAACTATCGTTTATATCAAAACGTCCAAGTTGATTGGCACGTTCTGGTTTTGTGTAGTTGTTGTACGTTGTCGCAAACGTGGAGATAGGCACTTCTTCGGAATGTGCCTTTTTTTGTTGTTAAAAAGCCCCATTTTTGAAAAAATTCAATCATAAGAATAGATATTAATATTATTTACAAGAAAGGAAAAAATTAAGAAAAAATAAAATTAAGAGTAAGAAAAATAATTATTGCAGCAAGTAAGATATAAGAATTTAATTAAAAATAAAATTAATCAGAATGGAGATTTTTATGAATAATATTGTTTGGGGAATTGTAATTGGTGTATTAATTGTGATTGGAATAATATTTTTTGTCAATATTGACAACTCAAAAAATATTATAAAACCTCCGATAGGAATTACTTTTAGGGAGGGTTTTACCGGAGGTGTTATGCAAGTTCATAATACCTCATCAAATCGTCAAATGTGTCATCTTTCAGTTTATAATGATGAATATAATCAAGAAAAGCATTTTAGTTTTTCGGTACAACCTAATGGAATAAAAGAAATTGGAGTTTTGGAAATGGATTGGCATTTTGATCCAGGGGAATATGGTCATATAAAAGTGGATGGGTATGTTGGGGCAATTTATTTTACCATAAAGAGCATAAATAAAAAATCCTACACATCAGAGTGGAAATTGAAAAAATAAATAAAATAATATTATTTAATTGAACAAAAAAATTGAAAATACAATATTCATAAAAAAATTAAGGTGGAGAAATGAATAATGAAACAATAGATAAAATTTGCATAGCCTGCGGACAAACAGGAGCATCTGGGATTTGCCCTAATTGTGGGAAAAAAATGATTGAATTTGAAAGTATAAAAAATGATTATGTTTGCTCTTGGATATTAAGATGTTTATCAATATGTTTTTTAGTACTTTCATTAATTGTTTGTTGCGGAGAATATTTGTTTTCTTCACAGTCAATATTATATTGTGATGGTGTTGGTAAATTCTTTAGTATTAGTGAATTTATAGCATTAAGTTATATATTTTGGTTTGGAAGAAGTAATTTTGCAAAATACTTTTGTTATTTCTTTTTAACGATTCTACTTTTTATAATAGGTATTTTTATATCGTTATATTGTATGCCTTATATGGATTCTACACGAGGAGGTAGCTTACTTTCTATAATATTATCATCCCCAGCCACTGGTATCTGGTTAATCTGCGTATGTTTCATAGGATATTCAATAATAATAATAAATACATATGTTTGGAGTGAAAGTCTGTTATGGGGAAAGCATTCCTTGACACATTCTTCAATTGATAATATTTGTGACCGAATAAGGGGGGGAGTCATTTGTAACCGTCATTTATCAAATTTACATTATAATAAAAGTTATCATTTGAAATTAGGTAATATCGCGATAGTTTTAGTTTTAATATTGTTAATATTAGACATTTTTTTTACAATTGATAGTTTTTCCAAAACAATGGGAGATGAAGTTTTTAAACGAGGAAATTATGCCGAAGCAGAAAAAACAATAAATAAAAATGATTCATTTGAAGATGAACAAGTATTAAAGAAAATTCGAGAAAGTAATAAAAAAAGAAATGCGAAAACAAAAGAAGAAGATATTTTTGAAAAATATCTTCAAGAAGCCCGCGAGGGACAGGTAATGGCTCAATATCATGTAGGACATTGTTATTCTTTGGGCGATGGTGTGGCGAAAGATTTAACAAAAGCTGCAGAGTGGTATCGCAAGGCGGCAGAGCAAGGATTGGCAGAGGCTCAATATAATTTAGGTCTTTGCTTTGAGAATGGTTACGGCATAGCGAAAGATTATACCGAAGCAGCAAAATGGTATCGCATGGCGGCAAATCAGGGAAATGAATTTGCTAAAAAGGCATTAAACAGTTTAGGTGTAACTTGGTAAAGTTTTGAGTGTGATATAAAAATATCGGGCAGAAATTTTTTCTGTCCGATATTTTGTGTGTGGAATAAGGTGTCGCTCTTTCGGAGCGACGAAGTGCGAGCCTGACGGCTTGTAGACTGGATGCTTCGTCGCTTTTGCTCCTCTGCATGACGTTGAAAGAGTTTTGCTTCGGTGGCAAAGCGATTCAAAACTCGTCATTCAGAGCGAAGCGAAGAATCCAGAAAAAAACAATCGTGTTGATTATGAGGACATTCGTACTTTTGTCCTGTCAACGGCAAGGAAGAGGGGGAATACAAAGGGGGAGAGTAGCTTGGAGTAATTTAGACAAGTGGCAATCTCCCCCGTTGTGTGGCAACTCGTGGCAAAAGATTTGAGGTGTCATTCCGCAAAACAGCGGG
>JAFTJQ010000027.1 GCA_017456285.1 Lentisphaeria bacterium | reverse complement strand
TTCTGCAATTTTGGCAAAAATTGCAGAAGGTTGAAAAAGTTGTTGCCTTCGTCCATGAATATGGATAAAAATTTTGAGATGTGAAAATTTGAAAAATTTTCGCATCTCTTCTTGGTCAAGGTCGCTGACCTTGCGTAGGGGAGTGGGGACGGCGTTAGTCCCCACAAAAAAAACAATAACTTTGACCAACGACCTCATGACCTGTCAACGGCAACTCTATGCCTCCGGCTATTCAGGAATTAAGCACTCTCACTTTTTTTGCATGTCGGCGGAATCTGATAGAGACAATTGTACCGATTCCTGCTTCGGAGTCAATTGATAATTCGGCACCGTGTTCGCGAACAATGCGTTCAATAATCATCATACCGATACCATTGCCGTCGCTTCGGAAACTTTGGAACGGCTTAAAAATTCGATTGATCTGGCTTTTCTCGATTCCACGGCCGGAATCGGCAAATTCGATCAGCACAAATTCCAAATCTGCTGAAATTTTTATATTTAACTTGCCGTCTGCTCCGGTTGCTTGAATTGCATTGCGAATGACATTATAGAAAAGTTGCTTCAACTGCTTTTCATCGCCTTGAATGCTTGGAATATTCTCCGCAATGTCGCACTCAACATTGATTTTTTTCAGTTCCAACTCCTGCTGCATGAAACTCAATAAATCAAGCAGAATTTTATCAATGGAAATCGGAGCAAAAACCAATTCTTTAGGTCTGATTGCCCCCAAAAACTGGGTGATTATACCGTCTAAACGCTCAACTTCACTGCGGCATGCGGAGATCATCTCCAGCATTTCAGATTCGCTTAAAAGTTCTTTGTTGTCGGCTGAACGCTCAAGCAACTGCAAATTCAAGTACAAACTATTCAGGGGATTGCCGATTTCATGGGCAACTGAGCCTGCCAGCATTGCCAATTGTTTGCTGCTCTCCACGTCGAAATCAGCAATTTTTTTCGAACGTTCACGCGTTACATCTCTGATCACAACTGCCGCCATTGACGGTTCTTCCTCCATCGGCATCAAACAAAACTGGATAAATCGCCGTTCAGGATAGAGAATTTCAATCTCTTGGTGTGATACTTTCAGCCATTCATCGGCATCATTGCTCAAAATTCTTCGCCAGTTTATATCGGGTAAAAACTGGGATAATCGGACTCGAGTCAGGTCTTCGGGTAGATTCAGCAGTTGTTTCGCTGCCAAATTAAAGTATTTTATATGAAGTTTACGGTCAACTATCAAAATTCCCTCTTCGATTGAGTTGAAAACCGTTTCAAAAAAACCTCGTTCCTTTGATAATCGCAAAATATAACTTTGGCGACTATTCGGGTCTAAATTCTCCGCATGCTCTAAAAATCTATCTAAAAAACTTTTTTTACTCATAAGTTATCCTTTTTTTGCTTCTGCTTTTCCTCTCGAATTTTTTTGAAAAATTGCTTAAAAAGCATCGTACACTCATCCTCTAAAATCCTCGGCACAACTTCAATTTGCCACAACATATCCGGATTGTCTGCAATGTTATGCGGAGATGAACCGCACGCCCCGGAACGGTTGTCAGCCATGCCGAACACAACTTTTTTTATGTGAGAATTGACCATCGCTCCTGCACACATCGGGCAAGGTTCTTTGGTTACATAGATAGTTGCCATGTCCAATCGCCAGTCGCCGACGATTCTATTAAGCTCTTGGATAATAAGAATTTCCGCATGAGCCAAAGCACTTTTTTTTTGCTCCATCAAGTTGAAACTTTTTGCAACTATCTCGTCGTCAATAACCGCAATTGCTCCGACGGGAACTTCGCCTGCTGCGGCTGCTTTTTCCGCTTCAAGCAGGGCGACTTGCATATATTCAATATCTGTCATAAAAAATCTCCGAATTAATTTCTGCTGACAATACTATAATACACAAGTGGGCTTTTTGCAAATCGCAAGTAAAAAATTATCTCTTTAATCTGATTAGTGTAATCTCACTTGCCCGACCGATTCGGAATGGGAAACCGCTCCAAATGCCGCTGCCGTTAGATACATAGAGTTGAGTTTTTGAGTTGTCAAGTTTATACAAACCTGAACTGAAACCACCGTTTGACATTGCTACAATGGAGTCAAATAGGATGATTGACCCCCCGTGAGTATGTCCTGATAACTGTAAATCAATATTGAATTTTTTAGCCTTTGAAGCAATTGCAGGACGGTGAGCAAGAAGAATTTTGATAGGATATAATTCACTGCCCTTGGCGGCTTTTCTCAAATTCGGGGCGGGCAATTTGGATTTGAAGCGACTTTGTAATGCGGCTCGGTCGGTAATGCCGATCAAGGCAATTTGATTATTCATCAGCGGAATAAATTTATTATTGAGCATCTTCACGCCGAACTGCTTAAATAGTTTCTGGTAATCCTCATACCCGGAATAGTATTCGTGGTTTCCGACAACTCCGTACACGCCGTTTTTGGCTTTCAAATTCTGCAAAGGAGCAAGCAATTCTGCAAGTTCGGTAGTGCTGCCGTCAGCCACATCCCCCAAAATAACAATGATATTCGGATGCAGATTGTTAGTTTTTTCAACGATTTTTTCGATTTTTGATTTATCAGTTAAGCGGTCAATATGCAGATCTGTAATCACCGCAATTGTAAAGTTATTAAGCGATGATGGAAGTTTTTTAATAGTAATATTCTGCTCTTTCACATTCGGTACTGCCAACCCGGAAATAAGCCCGAATGTCGCGGCAATGATTGATAATCCCAGCAAAACCAACGTAAAAATATTAAAAAAACTTTTTAATTGAATACTCTGATACTTTTTGGTCATGGAATTAATCAGCAGGACAAGGAGAAAACATAAGTCCTTGAAAATAATCAGAAAAAAGAAAATAAAAACTATTCCGAACAGCCAAGTTCCGAAAATAATAAAAAATTTCGGTATCGCAGGCTCGTAAAACATTCGCCCGGTAATCAGATAGGAGATAAAAAATTTAAGCGAAATCAAACAGGCAATCGCCGAAAGAATGATTTTGCTTTTCAAGGTCATCGGTGCAGGTATAATCGCTCGTACAATAATCAAAATCGCAAAAATTATACTGAATATCAACATAAAAAATCTCCTTTTTGCTATAACCTTACCAATACGAAACGAAAATAAATTCTATTTATTGTACTAACTTATAAAAAATTCGGCAATTTCTTTTTGTGAGGGCTAACGCCTTGAACAAAAAAAAGAACTGCTGCATTGCTAATAAATGCAACAGTTCTGTAATAAAATTTATTACAAGGTCTTGCCTGAAAGTTTGGTGTAGGCTTCAAGGTATTTTGCTTGAGTTTTTGCAACTACATCATCAGGAATGTCCGGACCGGGGGCAACTTTGTCCCAATCCAAGGTTTCCAGATAATCACGGACAAACTGTTTATCCAAACTTACCGGACTGGTGCCGACTTGATATTGGTCACGGGGCCAGAAACGGCTTGAATCGGGAGTTAAAACTTCGTCAGCGAGGATAATTTCGCCGTCGATTTCACCGAATTCAAATTTGGTGTCAGCGAGGATGATGCCTTTTTCTTCTGCATAATCACGGGCTGTGGTATAAATTTTCAGTGAGAGGTCACGAATTTTGGTTGCTTTTTCGATACCGATTAACTCTGCTACCTGCTCAAAAGAGATTGCTTCATCGTGTTCGCCGATTGCGGCTTTAGTTGACGGAGTGAAAAGCGGTTCATCGAGTTTGGAAGCCTGCTGATAGCCGTCACGAAGTTTAATCCCTGAAACCATACCGGTTTTCTGATAATCTTTCCAACCGCTGCCGACCAAGTAGCCACGCACGATGCACTCTACGGGGAGAATTTTTG
The DNA here is from genome assembly GCA_017456285.1 of Lentisphaeria bacterium. GTDB lineage: Bacteria > Verrucomicrobiota > Lentisphaeria > Victivallales > Victivallaceae > RGIG5270. Next base: position 20,268 of record JAFTJQ010000027.1, on the reverse strand, counting down.
CCTTTTTGACAATCATTGAACGGCCCTGCAAATCTTTAGCGTACTCTTTGAGTTCGGGGCGGGTAGTTACATCGCAAGTAATCAAGTGATTAGGCACATCGCTCATCAAATCGAACCAGAATTTGGAAATTTGGGTAAGCACTTCGCCTTTCTGTGGAATACCATTGGGCATGACTACGTCAAAAGCACTCAAGCGGTCAGTTGCGACAAAAAGTAAGCTGTCGCCTAAATCATAAACATCACGAACTTTTCCCTGATTAATGAGTTTAATTCCGGGGAGATTAGTTCCGATTAAAGCATTATTACGATCGTATTTCATAACATCACCTATAATTTATTGGTTATAAAATTAAAAAAGGCACTATCAATTCAGTTTTTTGACCGAGCGATAATGCCTCGAATAATCTATTGTATCAAATTAAGCATTGATTGCATTAATTTTTACGCGAGTAATAGACTGACGGTGTCCGTAAGTTCTGCGATAGCTTTTGCGTCTTTTCATTTTGAAAACAACGATTTTTTTGCCACGGAACTGATCTGCGACTTCAGCATCGACAGTTGCATTAGCAACAGTTGGAGTACCGATATTGAGTTTGCCACCCTCTTCGCCGACTGCGAGAACGGTATCAAAAACAACTTTTGCACCTACTTCAGCGTCCAACTTCTCGATTTCAACGAAATCACCGACTTTAACTTTATACTGCTTACCACCGGTTTGAATAATTGCGTACATTTTTTAACTCCTTATACATTAAAAATAATTTACATTCAAAATTTAATCATATTTAATTTACATCAAATTTGGAATTTTTCAAGTCAAATAACAAATATTATTGTGTTTTTTTAATAAACAACCTTTTTTGTGCGGTTTTCAGCGACTTTTTTCTGAATAATCTCTTTCAAATCGCCTAAATTATTTTCATTTGCCGAGATCGGAATTATATCCAAAACCTCACTTGACAACTCCTCTCGGAGAAGTTCCAAATTTTCCTGACTTATTTCCACATCCATTTTGTTTGCCACAACCAATGCGGGGCGTTTGGAGAGTCCTTTCATATAAAGCTCCAATTCATTCTGAAGATTTCTGAAGTCCTCCCACGGAGTTCTGCCGTCAGTTCCTGCCATATCCAGCACATAGAGCAACACCGAAGTTCTTTCAATATGCTTCAAAAATTCATGACCCAAACCGACATTGTTACTTGCACCCTCAATCAAACCCGGAATATCTGCAACCGTAACTCGCGAGAAGTCAGGGTATTCGATAATTCCGACAATCGAGTGCTGCGTAGTAAACGGATATGGTGCAATTTTAGGACGTGCCGCCGAGAGTTTGCTCAAAAGGGTTGATTTACCCGCATTCGGAAAACCTACCAAACCGACATCGGCAATGGTTTTTAGTTCCAAATGTAAATTAACCATTTCTCCGGGTTCGCCGAGTTCACGCTCATGCGGAGCTCGAATCTGTTTGGTTGCAAATCGGGTATTGCCACGGCCGCCTTTGCCGCCTTTGGCAACGATTACTTGCATGCCGAGTTCGCTTATATCCGCAATGAACTCTCCGGTTTCAGCATTGGTAACTACCGTGCCGACAGGGACTTGGATATAGGTATCCTCGCCGCGTTTGCCGTGCATATTGCTGCCTCTGCCGTGAACGCCGTTTTTGCCCTCATAGTGACGATTGTACATGAGGGTAACTAAACTCTGTTCATTTTTGTCTGCAACGAGAATCACATCTCCGCCGGGGCCGCCGTCACCGCCGTCAGGGCCACCGAGCGGAATGAACTTCTCTCGATGGAAACTGCAGCAGCCATGACCGCCGTGTCCTCCGGTAACGCTGATATTTGCCTTATCCACAAACATAATAACGAACCGTCCTTTCTTTGCCGTAAATTAAAAAATTTCTGCAATGCATTAAAGATCAATGAGTTGGGAGACAGATAAAGATCTATTTGCCGGCGGAATTTCGCACTTTTCCGCCGAATTGCACTAAATTTTTTAATAAAATCACTAATAAAACTAACAAAAAAGCTCGGAAATGTAAATTCCCGAGCAATCTTTTCCGATAAAATACTGAATAAAAATTTTTTATTCAGAGTTGGTGGAGTACCTTGCTAAAATTTTAACAAGCTACTCCCTGTCCCATTGCTTAATTAGCAAGAGGGAACAACTTTCACGGTACGAGTGGGTTTGTGAAATTCAACTGTGCCATCGCAAAGAGCGAAAAGAGTGAAATCACGACCGCAACCGACGTTCTTGCCGGGGTGGAATTTAGTTCCTCTCTGACGGACGATGATTGAACCTGCTGAAACAAATTCACCGCCGAAAGCCTTTACTCCCAAAAACTTAGGATTGCTGTCTCTACCGTTACGACTGCTGGATTGACCTTTCTTATGTGCCATAATATCACCTCAAATTTTTATTTATAAATTACCATTTTTTTATTCATTAAAACATATAACGATTAATTAATATAATCCATTTTTTGAAAAATGCAAATACTTAAAGAGATAAAATTAAGATTTTTTTATCCGATAAGCATTTTTCGGCGCATCTTCAATGGTGTAACCTGCTGCTTTGATCTCCTCGCGGATACGGTCGGCTTCGGCATAATCTTTATTTAATTTTGCCTGCACCCGAGCTTCGGCGAGAGCGACAATTTCTGCCGGGATTTCATCTTTTTTTGCCTCATCGACATTAAGGAAGCCGAAAATTCGGTCAAACTTACGGAAAAGCGAGAGGAATTTATCGGCGTCTGATTTGTGCAAGTTGTTGTTGTCAAGGAGTTTATTTGCTTCGCTGCCCATTTTGAAAATCACTGCCAAAGCCCCTGCGATATTCAAGTCGTCAGAGATTGCTTTCTCAAATTCTTCCTCAAAGGCGGCAAAGAAATCATTGCTCAAAAGTTCAGCACTGTCGTTACAAACTTCTTTCAGGCGGATAGAGAGTTCATCGAAGTAGCGGAGTGAACTTTTTGCCTGTGCCAGTGCATCGAAAGTGAAGTTCAATTGCTTTCTGTAATGCGCTCCCATGAGGACATAACGAATTTCACGACCGGTATAACCTTTTTCAATCAAATCTCTCAAAGTAAAGAAATTACCGAGCGACTTACTCATTTTTTCGCCGTTCATCATCAAATGGGCGCAATGCAGCCAGTAATTGACATATTTGCAATTATTTGCACATTCGCTCTGGGCAATTTCATCCTCGTGGTGCGGAAACATATTATCAACTCCGCCGGTGTGGATGTCAAAAGTTTTGCCGAGGTACTTCATCGCCATTGCCGAGCATTCGATATGCCAGCCGGGACGGCCCTTGCCCCACGGGCTCTCCCAGAAAACATCGCCGTCGTTTTCGTCCCACGCTTTCCAGAGGGCGAAGTCGGCGACTGAATCTTTAGCGTATTCATCGGTACTGATACGGACACCGGCACGCTGATTTTCACGGTCGATTCTGGCGAGTTTGCCGTATTCAGGGAATTTATCGATAGAGAAGTAAATAGACTTGTCCTCTGCCTGATAAGCGAAGCCTTTGTCCATCAAAGTTTGAACCAAGTCGATCATCTCTTTAATGTGTTCAGTGGCAGCAGGATAGACCTCGGCACTCTCGATATTCAATTTTTTCAAATCTTCAAAAAAAGCATCTTTGTAAATGCGGGTAAAGTCCTGTAACTTCATGTTGTTTTTGCGTGAATCACGAATGGTTTTGTCATCCACGTCAGTCAGATTCATCACCTGAGTTACTTTGTAGTTGCCGTATTGCAAAACTCTGCGGAGCAAATCTTCAAACATGTAAGCACGGAAATTCCCGATGTGTGCATAATTGTAAACCGTCGGACCGCAGGTGTACATGCGGACATTGGAGTTATCTAAAGCTTTGAACTCCTCAACTTTACGGCTTAAGGTGTTAAAAAATTTTATTTGCATTTTGTCTCCTTAAAAAAATCTATTGTTACATTACTATTCCATTCATAAATAATATAGCATGTAAAATAAAAATTGCAAGATATAATAAAAGCCATTGCCGATTTTTTTAATAAGAGGCATGGAGGGTGCCGCCGACAGGTCGAAAGTGCGGTGGTTGCACCTATAATTATAAGAAGCCTGATAAATCTGGGAGACTTGGGAGCAAGAGTGCCTGAATTTTTCGGCTGGTCAGACTTTATGCCTCCATGTGTCCATCAAAAAAAGACTGTTGTACTAAAAGATGCAACAGTCTTTGTCAGGTTTAATTTTAACTACTCATATTTTTATTCAAAGATGTCATAAACTTTTTTGCATCTATTCCACGCTTCTCTATCGCTGCTGTTATAAGGTGGATTATTAGGAGAAAAAGTATTGCCTGTTGCTTCTAAATAGGATTGCCTTGCATAAGTTCTTGCCATTCTTGCTTGTGATTCACCTTGTAATTGGTAACTATATAACATTGACCCATAAGCTCGTTCCAATGCTGCCCATTTTGCTTTATCTCTTTCGCAATTTTTAGAAAAAATCGCATAAGGAATTTCGGTTAAATAATCTAAAACGCCACCGGTTAAAGTATCATTATAAGTAAAATAATCAGGTAATTTTCTTTGCCGCATTTTATTCAAAAAAACGACAGCTCTTGCTTCACAGCCGGCACCTAAATATTTTCCGTTCCTGCAAACATAAATTCCATTATTCATTGCTGTTATGGCATTACTAACTTGTCCGACATTCCAGTATAACATGGCAAGTTGGAAGTAGCTAGCTGCTACGTTAACTGAAACACTATCATCTTCTAATACTTTCAATTGGTAGCGAATTGCTCTTGAATAATTTTTATTTTTCCAAGCATTTTCCACTTCATTCATATTATTGAGGAAATCATTAATGTTAGATGCTCCTGTCGGTTGTGTAATGACTTGCATAACGAAATCTCTTTGAGCATCAGCTTGGCAAGTTAAAATAATACTTGCTGAAATCAGCATAATTAAACTTATTTTCTTCATAATAAATCTCTTTTCTGTTATAATTTTAATTTTCTTACTAAACTCTATTAGTTAAATTTTTTGAAAACTTAACTTTATTCGCCGAAGATAAAATCAGTTAAGGAACTCAAAAAACCTTTTTTCACCGATGATGCTTTATTTTGGGCATCATACAATAAAACCGGCTTTACTAACTTGTCTTGCAGAATAATTTTTCCTTCACCATCAACATAAAATGCCTGCGGTTTAACTTCTTCTACGCCGGTTATTCGAGCGGGGAAACCTTTGATTTCAACATTCATCTTTTTGTAAAACAGATAATCCTCAAATGTAATTTCATAACGCGCAGCTACAATCGCATCGCTATTAGAGTTTTTACAAGCCTTATAAAATGCGGCTTGTGCAGCAGTTTGTTTTGCATTTAAGAACGGGAAAAGCTTGCCGAGTGGATTTTTAGTAGCATAAGCATTGTCTGCATACGCATTATCTGATCCCCAAACAAAAAACCAAAATAGACATTTTACGTCGCTTTGAGCGGATATGCGTTCTTTACCGACTTCATATATCGGGCGGTATCCGTCTACCGGGCCTTCGGTTTGAGGATGAAGATTCATGCTTCCTGCATCACTACTGTTAACTTGCACACAACCGCTGAAGAATGCGATGAAACCGACAGCAGTTACCAACATTACGAGTTTTTTCATTTTTGTACCTCATATTTTTTTGCCGTTCACACAAAACAATAAAAAAATTCAAAGGACAAAACAGGTCTTCAATGAATAATGTGCAATAAAAGAGAAAGTTTCGACAAGAAAAAGCCGAACACTCCAGAATTGCACTACGTCCAAGGCCCGACCAAGAGCCCCCATACCCAATGCAAATAGAAGCATCCGGCAAGATTATGCGAAAAAAAAAGGCACAATCCCACTGGATACAATTCACCTAAAGGGTACGGAATAAACGTTTTTTACTTGGTCGGTTTTGGACGTATTTACCGTAAAATGCAAACAGTTTTAATTAGCCGCTATTGAACAATTCAATAGCACAGTTAATATAATTCATAATTTTCATAAAGTCAAATTAAAATTTAATAATTATCTATTTTTTCGCAGAGTGCTTATAATTTTTGAAAAATTGAGATATAGCATGTAAAATAAAAATTGCAAGATATAATAAAAGCCATTGCTGATTTTTTAAACAACATGAGCTGCTGTATGGCTGCATTCTTAATTCTGCATTCTTATCAGTTCTCCGCTGAAATTATGGTCGGGAGGTGATATTTTTTGGGGGTATTCATCGCACGATTTAAAAAAACGTGCGATACCTGCCATAATTCTTAATTCTGCATTCTTAATTCTGCATTTTTGCAGTGCAGTTATTTCATTAAGTTTTTGAGCGGCTCGAAGCGGTCGATTAGTGCTTGAATGTCGGCTCGAATCGGTGCATAAAAGGTCATGTCATCACCCGTAATCGGATGCGGGAAACGCAGAGTATGAGCATGAAGCATTTGATGTTCAACTGCAATCCCTTTCGCTCCGCCGTAGAGTTTGTCGCCCAAAACCGGGTGTCCGATGCTTGACATGTGAACACGGATTTGATGGGTTCTGCCGGTAAGAATTTTTACCGCAACTACGCTCAAAGCAATATTATCGACCAAACCTGATTGACGCACCTTGTATTGAGAGATTGCCTCTTTGCCGTTACGCTCGACGATAGCCATTTTTTGGCGGTTTACCGGGTGGCGTCCGATGAAGTTAGAGATTTCGCCGGAGTGTTTGCGTGGTACTCCGTGGACGATTGCCAGATAATGTTTTTCGCAGCTTCTTTCGGCGAAAATTTTTGAGAGTTTGAATTGCACTTCGGGATTTTTTGCAATCACCAGACAGCCTGATGTATCTTTATCCAAGCGGTGAACGATGCCCGGGCGAACATTCTCCTCGGCATAAAGTTCTTTCCATGCAGGGTATCTGCCCATGAGGGCATTAACGATTGTGCCGGTCTGATTGCCTGCACCCGGGTGAACCACGACATCGACGGGTTTATTGATAACCAGAATTGAGTCGTCTTCAAAGAGTATTTCAAAATTAAAAGGTTCTTCCTGCAAGGCTTCTACTTTGACCTCATCGGGTGTTTCGATATAGACGGTCATATTTTCTTTAACGGCGAATCGGGGCAGGGTGGTAATATTGGTATTGCATTTGACCTTGCCGTCTTTGATCATCTCCTGAATTTGGCTTCTTGAGAATGAATCGAGTTTTTTTGAGAGAAAAAGGTCAAGTCTGTCGCCGACAAATTCTTCAGTTACTTCAAAAGTATTAATCATTTTTGGTATTATCCTTTTTGCGTAAAAAAGTTATTAAGCAGATGATTCCTGCAGGCAGGATGCAGAAACCGATTAACTGTGCTATGGTAAAGTTGTTGTTTCTAATATGGTGGTCGCCGCGGAGAAATTCATTGAGGAAGCGGAGAAGTCCGTAACTGATTAAGTAAAAAGACATTGTGACTCCGCGTTTGCTTTTTCGGAGCAGAATCATGGCAATTATCGCCAAAATTATGTTGCACAGACTCTCGTAAATTTGTACCGGGTGCAGCGGTGTGGCTCCGTAACGGTAAAACGGTGCGCTTCCCTGGGGGTAAATAACTCCGCAAACGAGTTCAGTCGGCTTGCCGAAGCAGCAGCCATGCAGGAAGCAGCCGATTCTGCCGAAAGCGTGACCGATTGCCAGAGATGGAACTAAAACGTCCAAAACTCTGATGGTATCAAAATTTTTCTTGCGGCAATAAATTAAAATTGATACGAATGCCAGGAAAAAACCACCGTAAAAAACCAGTCCGCCTTTGTCAATTCTGATTATATCTGCCAAGTCATTACGGAATTGGTCAAAAAATTGAATGACGTAAAATGTTCTTGCACCGATGATTCCGCCGATTAGGGCGATGAAAATTAAATTGCTCGCATCGTCAGAACTTAAATCAGCAAGTTTGCGATTGAAATTCAATAGTGCCAGTGCCGCTAAAAAACCGCAAGCCGCCATAAAACCATAGTAACTGATTGTCAGAGGTCCAATTTGAAGAAAAATCGGGTGCATGATTATTTCGCTCCTTTTTGAGATTTTGATTTGGAAATTAATTCGATTGCCACGATGGCGATAATGCCGATGATGAATAGTGCGATTGCAATAACTTTTTCGGCATTAAGTTGTTGCGGAATTATATTTGCGCCGTCAGCAGATTTGAATGGCCAAATTTTCCGTAAACTTCCGACCATGAAGCCGAGCATGGCAGAAATCACCAATGCTTCGTAGTTTTTTAATAGATAGGAGAGCAGTTTGATGAAAAGCGACATCCCGATAATTATCCCAATAAGGAAAAATATGAGTATAACCAATGCTGAAGTGAAAAGTTCCCAGTTTTGGGTCAAAAGTCCCTCTTTTAAGTTGTGAACTGCCGAAATTATATAATCATATTTGCCGATGATAAGCAAAATAAATGAACCCGAAATGCCGGGGAGAATCATTGCCGTAATCGCTAATGCTCCGCAGATGATTATAAACCACAGCGAATTGGTTGTTTCTGCAGGAACTAATCCGACTAAAAAATATGCTCCGACAGCACCCAAAATCAGAGCAATGATATTGGAGATTTTCCGCAAGTCTATATCCTTGATAATAAAGATAATAGAGCCTGCAATCAAGCCAAAGAAAAATGACCAGATTTGCATGGGGTGATTATCAAGCATATACTTCATTGGCGTGGAGATGATCAAAATTGCTGATCCGATTCCGAGAAACAGCGAGATCAGGAAACAGGCATTATCCGACCGCAGGTAGTCAGTAATTTTAAGTTTTCTTGTGATGATTGATTTTATAAAAGCGGGAGAAGTCAATTCAGCAATTGCGGCAACTAACTGATTGTAAATCCCTAAAATAAAGGCAATTGTTCCGCCTGATACCCCCGGAATAACATCGGCTCCGCCCATAAAAAAACCGCACCCGAAAGTTTTTAAACAGCTTAAAAAAAATTTCATAAAAAATACCTTTTTGTAAAAAATTATAACTGATACATTTCATAATATAACATAAAAACAGAAAAATTCCTTAAAATTTTCAGAAAAAAACTGGAAATTTTCAAAAAATGTGATATTGTATATAGCAGACAGTCCTGTGGTGTAATGGTAGCACAAGTGATTCTGGCTCATTTAGCTGAGGTTCGACTCCTTACAGGACTGCCATTTTTTTTGTAAAAATTCTAAAATAAATTTGCTTTGAATGGTTTTATTTTTCATAATTAGCTTCATTTAAAACATATTATTTGAAAGGATATGTTTATAAACTTTTTATTTGGTTTTCAAAATTTATGGGGTATGTGTGATTGTATTTATCTTGTACAAGATTATATTACTGTGTGAGGTTTATGGATGAAAGAAAAATTGCTTATCCGTTTGTTTGCTGATTCTGATGCCGAGGCTGTGCAAAATATTATTCATAGAGGTTTGCGGGAAATCAACGGCAATGATTATCCGGCAGAACTTATTGAAGCATATTGTGCTTATTTTACACTTGAAAAAATCAAATAAACCGCCATTTTTTGGGGTTATAGCTGAATTTTATAAAATTCGCCATGAATAATTTTATTGATTTTTAGAGTTAAAACACCATTTTGATACTCAAAATCGAGTTTCTCCCCGTCAGATACTCTGATAACTTCTTTAACTTTTTCCGAGAGTTTAATACTTAATTTAAGTTCATAAAGCGGAATAACAGGTAAGTCATTTTGATTATTTACTATGCACAAAAATTTTACCTTGCTGTCAGAAGTTGACAGGCAAGTAATTTCTGCAGATGCGGCTAAATTTTCATCCTCAATTATAAATTCGGGCAAAAACTCCTTCAATAATTTTTTGCCATATTCTTGCTGGGTGTATTGTTGAAGTATGAAAATCGGTGCTGCAATATAAAGAGTTTTCCCTTTGCCGTAATTATTGATAACTACTCCCTCAAACTCACTTGCCTCCCCCGGAGGATTAGAGTGAATTGAAGCATAATTTTCGGCATCATCGACCGGAAAATCAGGAAAAATAAGTTTGGCTTTAACTTGGGCATCGGGCAGGGCTTTAACAAGCGGAACTTTGCCATTTGCTAAAATTTTCTCATCTCCTGTATAGGTAATGCTGTCCGAATATTTGCCGGTAAATTCAACACCCAAAACATCAGAAAGCGCAAAATTACCATTGCTTAAGCCGGTGGGTGTAAATAGAGAACTGTCGCCGCTGACAATTAATTTCCCCCCATCGGCGACAAATTTACGCAATTTTTCACACTCATCAGTTCGTAAATAAGTCGCTCGATTCAGGATAATTGTTTCAAATTTGGAGTATTTTTGCTCATAATCGGTGATAATTTGGTACGGCACATGCAGTTTGGTCAAAATTGCCGCTGTGCCAAGCACCTCATCAAGCACGGCATTTTTTCTGACACTCATATTATTTGCTTGTGCTGATGCAATATCGACCATATTCATGCCGTCATAATTTCTATCCACACAATTTGCTATTGAAAAATAGATTCCGACTTTGGCATCTAACTGGGCTTGATTGGTTTTTATTGCCTCTCTGAATGGAGAGAGAGCTGCATTGATTTCTCCTAAAGTTGTATAGAATTTTTCCTCTAAAGTTCCGTCGGGGTTAATCGCATCAATGAAAAAATATGCTCCGCCGTTGGCAAGAGTGGTCAACCCGCTTAAATATAACTCTTCTTTGCTCTTGCTTGAAGTATGATCTGACAAATTCACACAGCGTGAAGTCATAAATTCAAACGGTCCGTTTTGCGTGAAAGCCTCAAAGGCTTTAACTGCAAATCGCTGTTGTAAAATATTGCCGTAAAAATCTCCGGAGGCATAGTCTGAAGCCAATGCAATACCGCTTGACTGCCCCAAATACCAGCCATGCAAAACCGGAGAAAACTGGTGAACTACGGAAATATCTTTAATGCTCTTTGCGAAATCAGTCAGTCTTTGAGCAAAATCCGCCATTGATTTTTCTCTGAAGCGTTGAAATTCTATCCAATTGGGATTAGACCAATCAATAGTCTGTGGAATTTTTTTGCCGAATTTCTTCTTGCATGCTTCACAACAGCAGATAAAAGGCCAAAAACTCATATCGATAAAAAGACCGTCAACATCGTATGAGAGAATTTCTGCAATTTGTTCTTTATAAAAATTTTCTGCATCAATTTGATTCGGGCAAGTATAGTGATAACGGCCGTTGTGAGTTTTGCCTAACGGATTGACTGTGACAGCGTGGGGAAATTTTTTGGCACAATCATTGTGATAAGTTGCTGTATAGTAAGCAATTGGAGTGATATTTTCTTTTTTTAGCAATTTGACGGTTTCGCCAAATATATCACGCCCATTCAAGCCTTCATGTTGATGACCGTTGCGGGTAGGATAATAACAATTCCCATTGTGATCGCATGCATAAACCATGCTTGACTCTGTTCCTGCAAGTTTCATCATCCGCACATATTCATCAGGGGAGAATTTACTCATATAAGATTTCTTGCAATCGGTAATATGGTTGTCAACCAACATTCTTGCATAACATTTTTTTTGCCAATTCTGCTTGTTCATTGTTTCATTCTTTCTAAAAAACTGATAAGTTACTATTGTATTTATAATGTAATCCGTTTGACGGTATTGCCGTAGATAACTTTATTTTTCAGGAGAGAAGATGATACCTTTTTGTGTTCGATTTCATCAAGCAGAAATCTCACTGCTGTTTGCCCAATTTCATAAGTCGGTTGAATTACGGAAGAAATTTCAGGCAGAAGCAGTTCATTATCGCTTTCCATTTTCAATCCGGCGATTGAGAGTTGTTCAGGTACTTTCAAATCCATTTGCTTCAGGACAACGAAAATTTTTGTAAGTTCTTCCGAACAATAAAAAATTGCAGTTGGTCGATTTTTCCTGGACATTAAACGAGTTAATTCGTTTTTTATTGTGCTGAGTTGCGCATCAGGGAGATCAATAATAAATTCATTTCTAATTGGTAAATTATGGGCTTTCAAAACCTCAAAATATGCTCTCTGGCGTTCCCGGTGACTTTCAACTTGGTCGGTGATTAAGCCCAAAAAAGCAATTTCTTTATGTCCCAAGCAGGCAACATAATCCATAATTTCGTAACATGCATCGTAATTATTTGTTGCAACATAGGAATAATCACACTCTGCAGGAGCTTTGTCTGCCAAAATAGTAAAGGGGATTCCTGCCTGTTTGATTGTTGCACAAAACGGGTGATTCCATGCGATATTACATAAAAGAAATCCGGAGATTCCGTGGTTAATACAAAAACAGTGCAATTCATCAGGGGAGAGTTTAGCTACTTGCTCAACTGCTACAAAAGTTAAAGTTCTGTCATTTTTAAATGTTTCCGCACAAACTCCGCTTAAAAGTAATGACGAAAAGGTTTTAGATAAAGGCTGATTATCAACATGAAACGCAATTACACCTAATGTTTGATTTAATTGCTTTCTCTGTTGCGGCTGATAATTAAGTTTTTTCACTATGCTTAAAACTTTCGCAACGGTTTTTTCCGAAATACCGCCCTGATTATTCAAAACTTTTGATACTGTGGCAGGCGATAATCCTGCCGCTTTAGCAATTGAGTAAATTGTAGGTTTTTTCATGTAAACTGTTTCCTTTCGCAAGAATATAACCGTTTTTTAGTAAAAATCAAATTATTTTTTGAAAATATTTAATTTTTTTTGCTTAAAATGCTTATTATACAAGGAATATTTTATTTTTTTTAATATTTTTGTTAAAAACTCTTGACATTTTTATTTTATATGCTATAATATATAACAGAAACAATTTATATTGTTCAGGAAACTGTTTCTATAATGTGCCGTTTCCTCAATAAAATTGTTGGCACATGGGGTGCAAGTGAATAATGGAATTATAAAAAGAAGTCTTTTCATAATTCCACGTTATCAGTAAGAACGGTATTTCTATTGATAACTTTAACCAAAAAACAAACGAAAGGACACAAAAATGAAAAACTTGAAATTTACTTTAATCGAACTTTTGGTAGTAATTGCAATCATCGCAATTTTGGCAGGCATGCTGCTTCCTGCATTAAACAAGGCGAGAGAAAAAGCTCGTGCAATTTCTTGCACCAATAATTTGAAACAATTGGGTTTGTTTACTGCTATGTATGCACAAGATAATGGTGATATTATGATTAGCAATGTTGACGGCGGCAGTGGTGTTTATAAAAATTTGAAATGGAGCGGTTTATTAATTGCTAATAAATATATTACGGAATTAAATCCTTTTAACTGCCCATCGACAGATGGTCGCATACTGCAATCTGACAGCAAATCATCATTAAAAAATATCCTTAACGGCACTACTTATTCTGATACTTGTACAAATTTCACTTATGGTATGACTTGTAATGTCAACTGGGGACCAAGCAGTGTTATTGCTACATATAATTGGGGAACAGGTTGTATCGCTCGTACTACTGTTGACGGTAATGCCGCAACAAGTGTTATTTATTTCGGCAAAATGAAATCAAGTTCAGATATTCCGCTTATTTCTGATTGCAGCGGCGGTACCACAAACCGCCATTGGTTTGACTGGGTAAAAGGATGCTGGGATTCTGATGCAAATATGTCAGGTTATCCTGCGTTGCGTCATGGTGAAGCTGCTCCGGTTGCAATGTGTGACGGTCATGTTGAGAGCTATCGCAAAGAAAACTGGAAAAACATCGGCGGTACCAATGTTTGGTTAAATGGAGAAAAAACTGCACTTTAATCTATTTTGAGGGCTAAAATGAAAAAATATAATTTTACTCTGATTGAATTACTTATAATTGTGGCGATTATTGCAGTACAAGCAGTAATTTTGCTCCCTGTGCTGGATAATGCCCGTGATAATGCTAAAGCATCTCAATGTGCTAATAATTTACGGCAATTAGGCGTGGCAATTGAAGCGTACTGTGCCGATAATAATTCAAAAATTGTGGTTAAAAAAGATAGTGGAGAGGCAAAGGGACTTTGGAAATACAGTGTTTCCTGGGGCGGGCTTATCGTTGCTAATAAATATACCCGTTCTTTGCCGTCGTTTCTTTGTCCGGCAACTAATGCTTCTCCGAATGATATTATTCTTAAACAGCCGCAGACAACCCGTCAGCAGGATTTTAACCGTACTTCGGTTGCAAGCGGTCTTCGACCGATGTGGGCAAATCAATCCTATGGGATGAATTGCAGTTTTTACGGTTCAGCAAATGCTTGGTTAAAAGCAAAAAATCAGGGAACTCCTTTTGCTTGTCCGTCTAAAACCCAAAGCATGACTGTTTTGAGTTTAGATAAAATCACCGATGCTGCAGCTTTTCCATTGCTCAGTGATTCAGGTTCAAGTGAATTTAATAACCGTTATGTCTATGGAATTTCCAGAGTTCCTGAAACTGAAAAACACAGCAGAATAAATTTGCGTCATGAGGATACTAATCCGGTTTCTTTTGCCGACGGCAGTGTCCAAATGTTTTCACAGCAGGACTGGAAAAATATCGGAGCTGATGCAGTTTATATCGGGAAAAATCTTATCAGTTTTTAATTCGCAAATATTATAATTCAACAATCTTCGTTTCTCGCCTGATACTAAAAATCAGGCGGGCAAGGGGTGTATTGTGTAATTCCAAAAGATCAAAAAAATTAATAAAAGAGAGGGAAATTGAATGAAATTAAAATTTTTGATTGCGTTACTTGGCATTCTCGGAATGTCGTTTTTCACAGTGGCGGATTTGCCGAAAGTTGAGGAGTTGCAGCAGAGAATCAAGGTGATTGAAGTGACTGCCGAAGCGATGCGAAGCCAAGATGCCGATTTTGCCGATTGGGTAAAAAGTCAATCGGCTATTCATAATTCTTATAACAAAGCCTATGCTTACAGTTTGAAGCATGGCGACTATGATGCTGAATCGCTCTTATCTGAATGGACACGTTTAATTGAGCGTATGGAATATGAAATTCGCCGTTATTCTGCACAGCCGGATTTGGAAGCAATGGGCAGAGTAAATGTTCTTGATTTCGGGGCAAAAGCCGATATGACTACTGATGATGCACCTGCGATTCAAAAAGCAATTAATTTCGCAGTTGCCAACGGCAAGGGTGTTGTATTTATCCCGAAAGGCAAATATCTGCTTAAACGTAATCATAAAGGTCGTTCCGCAGCGATTAAGTTAAATAAAGTAAGAGATTTGAAAATTTTGGGTGAAGACGGAACTGTTTTGGTTATGGAAAGTAATAAACCGCCATTTTTCCACTTGACAGAGTGTGAAAATGTCCGCTTTGAGAATTTTCATTTAACTGCTTTGAAACCGATTTTCTCAACCGGGTTAATTGTTGATTACACCGAAGACGGCAAGGGTGTTATTATTAAACATGACGGTGGCGTATTGCCGACAGATATTCAATTTAAAGAGTGTGAAATGCCGAATTTCCGCACCTATGACGGCAGACTTGCCGAAGATGGCAAAACTCCGATACTCTATACAGGGCCGGCACATATTACCAGAAAAATTGGAACTTGGAACTTCCGTCTGATGGAACATGTCAAAGATGACCTTTATTCTGTAAAAATTCCGATGGCAGGAGAACAACATGCCTCAAAAGTAATGGGGAAGGGTTTAAGACTCGTACACTTTGCCCGCAATCACTGGGCGGCTTTCACGCTTATGCACTCAAATCGCTGCAGAATTAAGCGTGTTTCCATGAATAGAATCGGCGGACTTGTAATTCGTAACAATCAAGGTGATTCTATGTTTGTTACTGATTGTACCTTGGCGGCAGCTCCGGAGGAAAAGTTCAGTTTTTCAAGTTGTGCAGATTTTTATTATACACGAGTTGCTACATTGGGTGGATATGTTGCACGCAATGTGGTAAAAAACATGGCGGACGACTGTTTTAATTTACATAGTGCCATGGTGCCGGTGCTCCGTCAGGAGGGCAATGTAATTTATGTACAGGAAAATTGGATTCCTGAACAGCGTTTAAGCGAAAAAATGAAGTATATTAAAGCAATTGATATTGTACCTCATTATGGAGAAAGATTGATTTCTGCTAAAACTCGATACAAAGTTCTGGCAGCAGAAAAAGTAAAAATCAAACACGCTGAAACTTATTTGAATCAATCACAATCTAACGATAAAAAAATTGTAACTTATACAAAAGAACCGCAAGATGTGACAGTAATTAAACTTACTCTTGATCGTGATCCGGGACAACTCGAAGTTGCAGATCCTTTTATCAAATGGGACGAATATTCAAAAATTCGCAATGCTAAAAAATATGATTTAGTCCATTTTGTTGATTTTTACAGTCAAGGGCAGGTGATTGAAAATAATTATTTTGCCGATACCGTCGGTCGCTGTTGGATTATGGGGTCAGGCAGCGTATTAAAAAATAATGTATTCAATATGCGTTACCCCCACTTTTTTTACTGTTCATGGAATGAATACATGGGCACTTGGGATGAAGCCTGGTACCCACGGGTAGTTACTTATTCCAATAATATTGTCCGCATGCCTGAATATACTGCATTCTGTATGGAATTAACAAAATATAATCCGGTAGATCCGTCAACATGGATGCGGCATATTTATATTGAAAATAACCGTTTGATTTTTGATATGGCATCATTCTGGTATAATGTAAAAAATTATAATCATCCGCCGCTTTTTGAGGCAAAGGGAGTTGCCGATTTGGAATTAATTGGAAATACTTTTGTGCTGCCGACGCAAGAAGCAGGTTCGAGATTGGTTTTGAAAGATGTTATTGGGGTCATCAAAGATAATAAATACTTTGGCAACTGGGGCGAAGATAAATTTCAAGGCAAAGTTGAACTTTTTAATAAGGAATAGAGAAAAATGAGATTTTTGAAGAGCTTAATTATATTAGCAATATTGATTTTTGCAGTAATTTCATTTGCGGAAATTGCAGTAAAAAATAATTATAAAATTGCTTTTTTAGGAGATTCAATTACTGCTCATTGCAACTGGCAGCCGACCGGATATGTGAATTTGGTCGTTGCCGGGTTGAAAGCAAACGGCATTGAAACAACTAAAATTAATGCCGGCATAAGCGGACACAAGTCTAATCAGATGTTAAGCCGTCTGGAAAAAGATGTTTTATCCAAAAATGTTGATGTAATGTTTTTAAGTTGCGGAGTCAATGATGTCTGGCATCAGGATAGAAATCAAGGGGTAATGCTTGATGATTATTGCAAAAATGTACGGCAGATTATTGATACGGCACAACAGAAAGGAGTTCAAGTCTATTTGCTTGCTCCGACATTAATCAGTGAAAATTTTAGTGGTAGAAATAATCAAAAACTTCTTGCTTATGTTGAAGCTCTTCAAAAAATAGCAGCAGAAAAAAATTGCAAATTTATTAATTTAAATTCTGCAATGCGTGCTGAAATTATAATGTGGAAAAAGCGTTATAAAGGTTTGTTGGGAAATTTATTAACAACCGACGGAGTCCACATGAATATTCTCGGAAATATGTTTATGGCACGAGAAATTTTGAAGGGATTGAATTTAAATAATGAAGAGTTGAGAATTGCTGAACAAAGTTGGCAAAACTTGTCTCACAATCAGGGAGATATCAAACTTACTGCTGCACAAGCATTGATTTTGGCGGAACTTGCTTTTGAAAATCACATGGGAATTAATGACTTTATCAACAGAACTATAAAAAAAGAAATAAATAATAAAATGCAAAGTGATAAATATTTGTTTTTCGGAGATCCGTTTATTCTGCTTCATAATAATAAGTATTATGCTTATGGAACAAATCATGCAGACGGAATTTTGGTTTATGAATCTGATGATTTGAAGAATTGGAAATTATCAGATAACGGCAGCAATGGTTTCGCTTTTCACAAAAGTGACAGCGGTTGTGAAAAATGGTTCTGGGCTCCCGAAGTTTATCCTTACGGAGATAAATTTTTGATGTACTTAACTTGCAATCTGCGTATTTCATGTGCCGTTGCTGACAGCCCGACAGGGAAGTTTGTACAAGTTAATAAAATGCCGATGTATGCAGCGGATAAAGAAAATCGCATTGATAACTCACTTTTTATTGACGATGACGGCAAGGCTTATATTTATTTTAACCGTTGGGTACAAAATGCGTCAGAAGTCTGGGGTGCTGAACTTGAAAAAGATTTGGTTACTATCAAAGAAGATACGCTTTTTCACTGCATTACACCGCAGGAAAAATGGGAAACAATCAGAGGCAGAATTGCTGAAGGACCGTTTATGCTGAAACATGACGGAAAATATTATATTACTTATAGTGCCAATTCCTACAAGAGTCCGGACTATGCAATCGGGTATGCAGTGGCGGATAATCCCAAAGGACCGTTTGTAAAAGCAGAAGAAAATCCGATTTTGTGTCAGCCATTAAATTTCAAAGGCTCCGGGCATCATTCATTTTTCACTGATAAAGATGGAAAGTTGAGAATTGTTTTTCATGTTCATAGAAGTAATACGGAAATTAATCCTCGTTATGTAGTGATTGGAGATGTATTATTTGAAGATGGCAAAATGAAAATCGGGGATGATTTTATTGTGCCTCGTGAAATAAAATAATTACGCAAGGAAGAGTGATAACATGAAAAATTTCAGTAATAATTCATATTGGATTACCGCAGATACTTGTCCTTTGATTGATTGGAGTTTTCCGGTGAATCCTGCTCCGCTTTTCCGGAAAGAGTTTGAACTCGAAAATGTTCCGGAGTTTGCAGAGTGTATTATTTGCGGACTCGGACTTTACGAGCTCTATCTCAACGGTAAAAAAGTTGGGGATCATGTACTTGATGTGCCGCCGTCACATTATGATAGACGGGCATTTTTTGTTAGATATGATTTAACTGAATTATTGAAAAAAGGTAGAAATGTTATTGGGGTAATGCTGGGCAATGGTTACTATAATTGCCATGCCAAAGATGTTTGGCACTTTGATAAAGCATCATGGCGTGATTATCCGAAATTGCGTTTTGAATTGGAGTGTGATAAAAACTTAACAGTTGTTTCCGATACAAGTTGGCTTTTTTCTACGGGAGCAATCATTTATGATGAATTGAGAAATGGCGAAACTTATGATGCAAATTCGGAGCAAAAAAACTGGAATTGCATAGATTTTGATGCACAACACTGGAAAAATGTTATTTTAACTCATGGACCGGGGGGAGTTTTATGTGAATCTCGTCAAGAATCCTGTAAGGTAATTGAAAAAGTTTTTCCCGTTTCTATAATGAAATTAACTCCAAATTGTTTTGTAGTTGATTTTGGGATAAATATGACAGGCTGGGGTAAATTCAAATTCAGAGGACAAAAAGGTCAAAAAATTTCAATTCAGTACGGCGAGAGGATTTATGACAATGGGCATGTGGATATAGAACATATTTCTAAATGTCATGCTGATACAAGATTTCAGTTGGATGAGTATATTCCTGCTTCAAATGAAGTTGAAATTTATGAGCCAAAATTTACTTATCATGGTTTCCGTTATGCAGAAATTGTCGGTGCAGAGGAGATTATTGAAGCAGAAGGATGCTTTGTTGCAACTGCATTCCGGAAAATCGGAGAAATTACAAGTTCAAATGAAAAATTGAATAAATTGCATGAAGCTTGTGTGCGTGGTTATCTCGGCAACTTCACCGCAATTCCTACTGATTGTCCGCATAGAGAAAAAAATGGATGGACGGCGGATGCTCATTTGGCATCTGAACTTGGTTTGTGCAACTTTGCATCAGAAAAAGCCTATGAGCAATTTTTACTTTCAATTACTGATGCCCAAAGACCCGACGGACAACTTCCGGGAATTATTCCTTCCGCAGGTTGGGGATTTAATTGGGGTAATGGACCAGCATGGGATAGTGCGTTATTGATTTTGGCAGAAAATATCTATAATTACAGCGGTAATATCGAACCGATTAAAGAAAACTTATCCGCAATGGAACGCTATGTAAATTATTGCATCGGTCGGGAAGTTGATAATTTAGTTTCTTTCGGACTTGGCGACTGGGCGTGTTTGGATAATCAATACAAAGTTGAAGATACTTTGGTTGTTTCAGCATTTCATTATGCAAATTTATTAAAAATGGCAAAGTTTTATCTTTTAATTGAACCAGATAATGTTGAAAAAATAAACTTTTATCAAAATCATGCAGAAAAAGTTAAAAAGGCTTTTAATCAAAAATTCAGACTTAAAAAAGGTGATTACGGAGATAAAATTGCAGCTTACGGAATAACTCTT
>JAFTJQ010000026.1 GCA_017456285.1 Lentisphaeria bacterium | reverse complement strand
GTGGCAAAAGATTTGAGGTGTCATTCCGCAAAAAAGCGGGAGGACAACTCGAAAATTTTGCCACATTGAAGCAATCACCAAACCGCCATATTACACCCACTCAAATTACAATCGTCCAGTCTGATGACTGGTTGCTGGGGTGTGGGGAGTGCAATCAACTCCCCACAAAAACAATTAGGCTAACTGGTTATAAGTTATGGAGTAGTCTTGGTTTTCGAAATTAATTAGGGTTACGCTGTTGCCGTTATAACTTATGGTATTATCGGAGGTTATCAACTTACCCTCTTCAACTCCGATAAAATTCAAAGTTACTGTACCATTGTAGTAAATAACATCATTGCCCCAGTTTGCTTCAAAAACAAAGGTATTTTTTTGACTTCCGCCGACAAGTGTATCATCACCAAAACCACCATGAATAACATTATCCACGCTGTCATTTGCCCAGATAATATCATTACCACTGCCGCCGTAAATGGTCATTTCACTGCCTGAATAATCGAACTTATTACTGGTTAAGTCAATAATATCATCGCCGTCGCCTGCTTGAATTTCTTTAATTTGAGCAAGTCGGCTATTACTTTCACCAAAGTTATCAAATGAGGCACTGTAGATATCGTCAATAAATAACGCATCCCCGTTTGAATCATTGGTTAAAAACAGGATGTTGCTATCACTTGAACCAACAAAAATATCACAAATCTTATTTTTGCCCTTGAGGACAACTTCAGCTTCGACATCAGCACTTCCCTGATATTCCGCCCTCATCAAACTCCCCCAAACTCCATTTGCGCGGGCAAAAAAGATATCTGCAACTTCATTGGTGGTTGCTTGATAGAAGTTATTTACGCTTGAGCCTTTATAAATTTTTATTTTATTAATTTTGTTGTCGCTTCCCTTGTAGGAATATGAATCTTTGCCGACATAAAAATTCAATTCTTCGCCCATTTGAGAAATTTCAAAATAGTCCTTGAAATTATTTGCCGATACCATAATTGCTTGACCGCTATCGTCAGGGAGTTTGACATGGTCATAAGCGACAATATTGGTGACGGCAAATTTCAGCACATCGGAGAAATTTCCTGCTTTATCGATGCAATAAAAATAGATTGTGGCATTACTTTTGAGCGTAATTGCTTTGGTGTAATCGACATAATTTTTGCCGTCAAATGAATACTGTTTAACTACCGCATCGGCAGAAAATTTCGCAGTTAAAGTTACATCATTATTGGTCGGCAAAGTTTCTGACAGCGTAACGATGCAAGTCGGCTTATCCTTGTCAATATTATTGACTGACACCGTGGTTGAATTAAAAATCTCCTCGCCGTCAAATATTTTTTTGGAGCGGAAAATAATGTCAGTATTTTCTTTGACGGTAATGGCAGTAGTGTACTCCTCAAAATTCTCTCCGTCATAAGAAAATTCATTCAGAATTGAATTCCCGGCAAAAACTGCCGACACAATGACGTCTTTATTGGTCAATTCCGTGGTGCTGACCATTACCGTCGGTGCTATAAGTGTATCCGCCCCCGAAATTGTCAGGTACAAATTATTGTCAGCAACATTCAGAAAGTATGAGATATTTCCGATATATAGTTCTTGATTAAGTTCCATATCAGCAGTTTTATTTTCGTCATAACTAATTGATATATCGCAATTTAAGCTGTTTAAATTGCCTGCAAGTTTGTATATGCCGTAGGATTGTTGTAACTTGCTTGCTAAAAGCAACTTATAACTCCCTGATATTCGTGATAAGTCATTAATCAAAAAATCTCTGTTCGGCGAGTGATCGGCAATATTTAATTCAATAATACTTCCCTCTCTTGCTTGGATACTGCCGTTTGATTCAATATCAATTTTGCCGCTTAAAATTCCTCCGCTGTCAATAATCATCATTCCGCCTGATTCAATCGTACTATCATTGACAATTCCGCCGTCGTAAATAATTGCTGAATTGCCCGAATTAACCGTGAAAGAAGTTACAGTTGATTGATATTTGGCGATAGTTCCGGCGGTCGTATTTCCGTAATAAATATCGGCATCACGCTCCAAATTAGTGATGATTGCACCTTGTTCAGAAGTCACTGTGCCTTGCCACGGATTGAAAGCAATGGCCGCACTTCCACCGCTTGAAACATACAATTTGCCGTTGGGGTTAATGGTTGTATTATCGGCGTTGCCTGCATAATCAATTGTCATCGAACCGCCGCTATTGATTACGGTATTTTCAGCGATACCGCCGATTCCGATATTGACAGAACCACCATCTTCAATACGGGTTTCGCTAACAACTCCGCCGGTGGAAACATACATTGTGCCATTCTCACGGACGAGCGAAGTTTTAACTTTGTTGCCGCTTATGACATGGACATTGCCATTTGTTTCGATAGTTAAATTAGTAATTAATCCGCCGCTTGCATAGACATAACCATTATTGCTTACATCGAGACTGATTGCACTGCCGCCGGAATGAATATTCATGCGACCGCCGTCAATTTTAGTTGAATTGGCGATACCGTTTTTGAGAACATCGCAGATTGCTCCAGAATTTAATACGCCATTATAAAATTGTCCGCCGTTTGAAATTTCTATTTCCGCTAATTGTCCGTAAGCAGATGAAGCGTAAAATTTTTTCCCTGATGTAATTGTTAGTCCCATAATTACCCAATCCTGATTATTGTTTCCTGCTGAAACTTAATATACTATCCAATTACAAAATTACAATATAACTATTAAATTTTTTTGTAAAAATTCTTGGCAGATACAAATTTATAGTTTCAGTAGGGAGACTTAAATTTTTTTGCCGTCTAAACTTATTATTTCAACTTTGAACGGAATTTTTTTGTCGGCTTTTGCCATGGCAGCTTCGACAATTGCAGTTGTGCCGCCGCAACAGGGGACTTCCATTCTGGCAATTGTTACACTTTTTATGTCATGCTTGGTGAAAATATCGGCTAATTTGTCGATATAACCATTGACATCGCTGTCAAGTTTCGGACAAAAAACAATTAAAATTCTGCCATTAAGCAATTCTCGGTGAAATGCTCCGTAAGCATGTGCCACGCAGTCCGCAGAAATCAGCAAATGAGCATTGTCAAAATAAGCCGCCTCGCTATTCATTAATTTGAGTTGTACCGGCCATTGACGCAGGGCAGACGCACCGCTGGCAAAGGCTTCGGCTGAATTGTTTTTCTCGGCGAATTTTTTCATTAATGAACCGGGACATCCGCTATGTGGAAGTTGCGGAATCGGGATATTCTGCTCCTTGAGGAAATTTACTGCAATCTCAAAAAGTTTCAGTTCGCCGTGAGATTTCAGGTGTTTCAGGTGAGCTGCAATCGTATTTTCCCCCTGCTTGACAATGGTTTTCATAACCTCTCGTTCATCATAGGGCAATGCTTCACGCTCAACGGTGTGGATTGCCCCTTGCGGACACTCTCCGATACAAGCACCTAATCCGTCGCAAAATAGATCGCTTATCAGTCTTGCTTTGCCGTCAATAATCTGCAATGCTCCTTCGGGACAATTCGGAATACATTTACCGCAGCCGTTGCACTTATTTTCATCAATTTCAATAATTTTTCTTTTCATAGAACTCCTCCCTTTTTTCTGTAATATTTATAAAAACAACCCCTACGTTAATTATATACACCGTATTTTCTTGAATACAAATCGTATTTTCAAAAAAAATTGAATTTTTTTTAAAATTATTATTACTTCATTTGCAAAATGATTAGAGCAGATATAAATTATAGTAGTGATTTTTTTAGTAGTTTATACATAAAGTAAAGGATTAAAAAGATGAAAAAAATTGTTATTCAAGGTGATTCAATCACCGATTGCGGCAGAAGTCGGGAAGACTTAAACGAAAACAGCGGTTTGGGGCATGGCTATGCAACCATGCTGGCAGGTAATTTACTTGAGAAATATCCGGAAAAAGATTTGAAAATCTATAATAGAGGTATCAGCGGTCATAGAGTGGTTGATTTATATGCTCGCTGGAAAGTTGATACTTTGAATTTACAACCTGATGTAATTACAATTTTGATCGGTATTAATGATATTTGGCATGAGCGTGATTGGCAGAATGGAGTTGAAATTGAGCGTTTTGAGCAAGTTTATGATATGATGTTAAGCTGGACAAAAGCGGTTTTGCCGAATGTTAAATTTGTTTTGCTTTCACCGTTTACGCTCGGTTGCGGAGTGATTGATGAGGATTTTGCTTCGCAGGCAAAAATTTACTCTGAAGCAGTTAGAAGATTGGTGAAAAAATACGATACTTGCTATATCGATACTCAAGCGCTTTTTGATGAAGCAGTAAAAAAAGCTGAGCCTGCTTATTGGTCAAAAGATGGCGTTCACCCGACCCCTGCAGGTCATGCGGTAATTGCAAATGCTTTGGCAAAAGAACTTGAAAAGTTAATTTAAGGAGTGAGGTTATGGCTATTCCCAGAAAAAGTAGAATTTTAGAGAAACTTCGTGCCGGAAAAAAGGCGATTTCCTATAAGTCAAATTTGGCGTGTTTCCGTTCCGTGGAAGTCGCCGCAATGTCAGGATTTGACGGTGTGTGGATTTGTCAAGAACATGTGCCGACCGATCAAATGACTATGGAAGCCCAAATTTTGGCAGCGAAAGCGTATGATTGCGATTGTATCGTTCGAGTTGCTAAAGGGTGTTACAGTGATTATATCCGACCGCTGGAAGCGGATGCGACTGGCATTATGGTGCCGCACTTGATGAGCTTGGCTGAGGCTGAAGAATTGGTGCATACGGTCAGATTTCAGCCATTGGGACTGCGTCCGGTTGACGGCGGTAATGCGGATGGGCTTTTCTGTAAGTTTGACTTCAAAGAGTATATCAAATTTATGAATGAAAATCGCCTCGTGATAGTGCAGATTGAAGACCCGGAGCCATTGAGTGAATTAGATAAAATTTGTCAGGTGCCGGGAATTGATATGATTTTCTTCGGCCCCGGCGACTTCAGTCACGCAATCGGACATCCTGCGGAATTTGATCATCCCGAAGTAAAAAAAGCTTACGAACTTGTGGTGAAAACCGCCCATAAATACGGTAAATTTGCAGGAACTGTGTCAGTGCCGTCTCTGGAACAATGTTACGCAGATGGTTATGATTTCGTAAATTGCGGAGCAGATGTTGCCGCAATCGGTGCAAATTGCGATGCGATTATGGAGAAATACCGTAATTGCATGAAGTAAAAAATCAAAATTTTTAATAGCAGAGGTGTGGTATGAAATTATTTATCATTGTTGTTGCTCTTTTTGTTGCAAATTTTAGTCTTTATGCCGAGTTTAAGCAGCAGACTTATCGCGATAGTTCGGGTAGAGTGCAGGGGACAGCGACGACTAATGGTAATCATACCACTTATCGAGATAGTTCAGGCAGAATTACCGGCAGTTCAACGACAAATGGCAATATAACTACTTACCGAGACAGTTCAGGGAGAATCACCGGAACAAAAACCGTGAATGGTTCTCACTCAACTTATCGTGACGGTTCGGGCAGAATTGTCGGTAATTCGTCGCAAATCGGCAATCAAACCATTTATCGTGACGGTTCAGGTAGAATTGAACAAACAGAAACTCATAATTCACACGGCAGCACTTACCGAGACAGTTCGGGGCGAATAACCGGCACAAAGCGTTAAAAATCAAGGCTTAAGGATTTTTGTTTTAAATAAAAAAATCTTGATTTATGCTTGAAATTAAACAGTTTTTATAAAAAATAGGAAAAAAAATCATTTTTTTTATTAAAAGTGCTTGTTTTTTCCTAAAACATAGCGTATATTAATAGCGAGGGTGTAAGACAGTTATTAAAGTTCGGTAATTCTCCTCTTCAATCATTACTCCTCAACGAACTTTAATTATTGCTCTTCACCCCCATTTTTTTGTTTTGCTTCATCGTTTTTTGAACTTCAAAACTCTTTCTTGCCAAAGATTTATATACTCGGCGGCACGGTTATAACTAATATGTAAATGCCTTTGAAGAAGACTTGTACTTGCTTTGTTATTTGATATAATAAATTTTAGTGCTTCCAGAAATCCCTGCGTATCGTCGGGACAAATAAATTTTTTAATTTCTTCAGGTTCAGATTCTATATTCTCTATCGGCAAGTCAAGTGGGTTTATTTCTTTTTCTTTGTGCGGAGTTAATAAATCTATAAAATCCTTAATCATTTCATAATCAGCATACGCTCCCTGACAGCGAAGTAAGGTGTTTGCAGATGGCAGTTGTATAAGCATATCACCATATCTTTCAAGTTTTTCACCTCCCGGTTGACCAAGCATGACGCAACTGCTGTCTGCTGAAGATAATCTGAATGCAATATGAGCAGGGATATTGGCTCGTATACTAAACGGTAATACTTTACCATCAGCACGTGATGTCAAAATAATCAAATGAACTCCTGCCGCTCGCCCTTTTACGCAAATATTATTGATTGCAATTTCGGTGGCGTGGGCAATTTCAGGTTTTTGCACCATCAAATCCGAAAGTTCATCAAGTATAAAAACGATATATGGCAGTTTAGGATGTCCGTCGGCATTGTATTGGTATATTTCTCTGCATTGGGCATTTTTCATGACTTGATAACGGCGATTAATTTCCTTGACACACCATTGCAACGCTGTTAATGTTTCTTCACAACTGTTGGCAATTGGGCATTGCAGGTGAGGTAGATCTTTGAAGTCGTACAATTCCACAATTTTCAAATCAGCCATGATAAACTTCAATTCTGCGGGAGAATACTTTTTCAGCAGTCCAAGAATAATTGAATACATGCAAACAGATTTGCCACTTCCGGTTACACCGGAAATCAATAAATGCGGCATCCGTGCCAAATCAGGAACAACCACATTGCCGTTAATATCTTTGCCGATAGCCAAAGGAAGTTTGGCTGAACTGTTTTGCCATTGTGGGCTGCTCAAAATAGATTGAAGAGTTACGATTTGCGTGTCATTTTTCATTTTTAATTTTCCTTTTTGTATCTATAATTAACAGTAAAATTTATTTTATCGGGCAGTCGGGGCAGTATTCACGGCGACCGCATGCACGACAATTTGCTCCTCGCCATATAGAGTCGAATTGTTCTGATAATGGCTCGATCAAACTTGGTTCATCGGTTAGGATTCCGTTTTCAAAGTTGCGGCGGTTTTCGCTTTTTGCTCCCATTCCTGCACCAGTGAGATTGGCACTGCCGAAGTAGGCAAATTTTCCGTCAATGATGATGCACTTAAAATGCACTCTCGGGCAAAGCACTCGTTCCAGATACTTGTGCAATCTTGGATAACGGTCAAAGTCCTCTCTGAACGGCTGACCGGGTTCTTTGGCGTGGATGAGGCGGATCTCTACGCCTTTGCCAATCAAATCCGCAAGGATTTTCAAAAACGGAACCATTGTACCGTACTGCTCCACATACATATCTTTGATGTCAGCAGTGGCAATCCACAACCGCTTTTGAGCTTGCGGAACGAGTTTGGCGATAACTTCGGTATAAATCATTCGGTCTTGAATAAATCTACTTGCCATGAGAGCGTTGCCTTTCCGTAAATTGCTTGTTTTTCAAATTTATAAGCGGCGTACATCTTGTCGCCATAACAAAAATGCCACCATTCCAGCGGATAATTGACAAATCCAACTTGGGTCATTGCGTTGTAAAGGATAAAGCGGTTACGCTGCTGACTGCGGCTCAATGTGTTGCTCCAAGTGGGAGTTGAGGGCGTAAAAGTTAAGTATTTGCTTCCGCAATCCACCTCTTTACCGCAATAATAAAGTGTTACATCCACCGCACCGCCGGTAGTATGTCCGCTGTCGGCGGCGACGCGTTGCGTATTGCCGAACTTTTCACGCAAGGCAAGCTGTTCGGTTTCGTTGCGGAAACCGCTCGTGACCTTTATTTCAAAATGGGTTGGCAACGCTCTTTGAGCGTTTTCCAACATAGCGGCAACGCATTTACGCACCCAGGTTCCCTGATATTGCACAAGTTCGTCGCCGCAATCCTCGACGGTAACTTTATTGATAAAATACGCCGGAAGTACCTTGCGAATCTTCCACTTTACCAGAAAATAGTTGTAATAAAGCCGTAAAAATTTAAGCATCGTCATTACATCAACACCCCCTCAATCAACTGGGCAACACTTTTGTTGCCTGTTTTGCCGTTTATCAAACGGAATAAATTTTCAATATGTTTTTGCCATGCCATCATGCTGACAATTCTGGCTTTGCTCAAATTTGCCTCTGCAAAAGAATCATTCAACAAATCATTTACCGAGAGCAAAATCTTGTAGCGGATACACCCATCATCGTATGTCATATCAAATGCTCCATACAAATCGTAGGAATTTGCCCGAATTATGTACT
Source organism: Lentisphaeria bacterium (assembly GCA_017456285.1). GTDB lineage: Bacteria > Verrucomicrobiota > Lentisphaeria > Victivallales > Victivallaceae > RGIG5270. Next base: position 21,071 of record JAFTJQ010000026.1, on the reverse strand, counting down.
TGGCAACTTTGCTTTTGGCATTTTCCGGTACATACATTTGAAAGTCAGAATAACATACAACAACATAATCCGACACATAAAAACCGAATTTTACATCCTTCAACACTTCGCCGTCAATAACTTGGTAGCCGTGAAAAAATGTGTTTGCCTCATTTTCATCAACAGTATATTGCCAGCGATCATCATTCAGTTCGCCATCAAGATACTTTTTAACGGCATACCACATAACAGCTTGGGTTTGTTCACTCATTTTTTTACCTTTCGTTTTCAATTTTTTTATATCGAGAATGTTTAGTGAAAAATTCCTGTATCCGCATTTGATCTTCTTCATCTGTTGCCGCCAGAATAGCTTTTTTTATACACCGTCGGCAGGCCGTTTCGTGCAATGCCAATTCAATGTAAGTTTCGGCGATTTCCAAAAGACTGCGAACATCGGAGTTGTTGCACTCTGCTTCCAACAGACAACGGACGGCATTATCCGGATTTTTGAGATACCACAACCACGATTTGGCACACAAAGCCGCATGATTGGTAATGCTTTTCAGCGAATAGCTTTCTGCTTCCCGTAACAAGCGTTCAGCTTCAACAACATCGCCTTTTTCCGCCAGCAAAGCCACCTGCACAAAATATTCAGAGAATCGCATTATCTACCTCCTTTGATTTATCAATCTTCAAATATTTCTTATACCAGTTTGTCAGATCGGTGTGATCCTGCGGAACAATGGCACGCTTTTCGGCATATTCCAAAATTTTCCGCAAAGTGTCAGTGTCATCCGGCATCAACCGTTTCCAATCCGGGATCAAACTTGAGCCAAAGAGTGCGGTTGTGCCAATGGCTTTCGCCCGTTCCAGCAACGCTTGTTTCAGATTGCGGCGGTAACTCCTGATTTGTGAAGTTGTTGCTGCAATAAGTTTTTGAACTGTAAATACTTGTTTATTGGTTACAAAAACAAATTCTCCATATTCCATAGCAACTTTCATCGCCCGCACCCGCCGTTTAGGGAAACGCCGGTTGAAATCCTCGATCTTGCCTGAAAGTTCAAAGATGAACTCAAAAAGATCATCCGGACAATCAATCTGCATTTGCGAATTACCTTTATAATGCTTGTAAAGTAACGGACACGTCGTAACCAAATTTTCCTGCAGTTCAGATTTCATTGCTTTACCTCCTTCTGCCATTTTTCGGGCGTATTTTCCATAATCAGATTAAAACTCAAGCCGAGATCATTTTTTTTATCAGGATCACAACCCAAATGAATCAGTTCAGTTCGCAATGCATCATCCCGAGAAAACAGTGTGGTCCATAAAAGATTTTCTCCGTGTTCATTGTGCCATTGGCTGACACAAGTTAGATATTTATTTTCGAGATAACGCAATACTTTGATTGCCGCTTCCGTGCTTTGAAATTTTTCACAAACCAACACAACTAAATCATTCAACGTGATATACTCTAAAATCTTCTGCGAATGTTTATCCAGTAAGTAGCATAAAATATTTGCTGATTCGTATATCAAACAATATTTTACATAAGTTATGGAAAATCTATCGCCATGCAGCAAGCGTTTTATTTCAAATTCAGCAAGTAAATCTTTTTTTAATAAACTCCTCAACTCTGTCAGCAAACAGCTGCGCCAAGGATTATGTGCGATGGAATAGTCAATTTCATGGTATAGCTTTGTTGAATGTCTCCCTCTCCGTTTTAATATCCAACCATATATAAGTGCTTTCCGTGACAGAGTTAATTTGTCAGATTTTAATTTTTCAGAAAGATGTTTTGCGGCACAACTGCTATATTGCAGGATACAAGACAACTGCTCCTTAGAGTATGCGTTCAGCATAAATTCATCAAAAAGAACCGCTGTAAAATCACAATAATGCAAACAATGGATCAAGTTATAACAATCCCAGAAAATATCTGTGTTTTGTTCAAAAAAATTTTCAAACGCCGGAAAAGGATCATCTCCTGAAAGTATAGCGTTCAGTTCATTTGACTTTTGGCGAATTATATCTATGTTGACCATTTTTTATTCCCGTCCCGACTGATTTTTGTTGTCTTCCCAAGCCTCCGGAGTATTCTCCAAGACTGAATTAAAACTCAATCCCAATGCGTTTCTTTTATTGGGATCGCATCCAAAATCGATCAAGCATTGCTGAATGGAATTTACCGTCCGATTATAGTATGGATTCCAAACATTATCATTGTAGAAAGTGTGCCACAAAAGATCGTTTCCCCAGGGATCAATAGCATTTTTTACAATACCCGGAAATTTTTCTTCAATATGTTTTATAAAATCTATTGCGGCAGTCAAGTGGAAATAGTTGCAGAGTGTAAACAACCATTCTTGCGGCGTACGCAATGAAAAGATTTCATCGCTGTATTTTTTCAGCAAAAAATTTATTGTGCTTCCTGCATTATAAGTCAAAATTGCATACATTATGCCTAATGAAATTTTTTTGTTATTCAACAATCGTGCAATTTCCAATTCAGAGGCAGAATCTCTTTTTATTGCCTGCAAAATTTGAGGAGTGAGAGAGTTTTCCCGAAAGTTACAGCGGCTTTTCCGCAGAAAGTTTTTTTCTTCATTATTTAAAGCAAAGTAATGCAGATCGATTTGCCATTTTTTTTGAAACTTTGAGTGTTTAATTGCCAAATCAATATGCTCTGCTATATAATAACCGCCGGACCAATATCCTGCACTATCGTTGTAAATATTATACAAAAATGCTTTTTTATCCACAGGGATATCATAATCTGTCAATAAATCATTTATACATTCATAGGATATTTTATTTTGCAACGACAGAAAGACTTCCCGATCAGCCGAGATGATTTCATTTTTTCCAAATTTTTCTGGGAAACTGGTATTTGTAATCATAGAGAACTCCTTTCAATATAATTAGATATTCAAAAGATGCAAAGTCGGTTGTTCCGGTACTGGATTTTTCATTACCAGGTTAAAACTCAGTCCCAAATCATTTTTTTTATCAGGATCACATCCGAGTCGAATCAACTCATTCTGCATTTCTTCCATAGAGCAATAAGTATTATAAGGGGAACAAAAAAAGGTGTTCCACAATAAATCTTCTCCCCATGGGTCTTTAGTTTGTCTGACTTTGCCGGGAAATTTTTCTTCAATAACACGAACTGCCGCTATCCCCGCTTGATTGCAAAAATTATTACAGATAATAAAAAGCCACTCTTCCGGTAAATGCCATTTAAAAATTACATCTTCATATTTTTTTATCATAGACACAACAACTTTTTCTGCATTAAACGTCAAGGCACTCAAAAAATGTGTTATTGAAATTTTTTTGCCAAGTAAAAGTAATTTTATTTCATAAATAGCAAAGGAATCTTCACGCAACGCGTGTTTGATATCCGGAGATACAATCTTTTTCTTGGCATCAGCTTTTGTAAGTTTGATAAAATTTTGTTCTTGCTCCTGATAGCGTAAGTTTTCTGATTTACGAAGACTTTTGCATTCACGAATCAATTCTGTTCCATAAAAAGATTGAGAAAGCCCCCAGTTACAGGTAAACTCGTGCAAACAATTATAAAAAAATGCTCTCACATCATCAGATATACTCTTATTGAGTATCAACGCACAACACACCGGTAATGTTATATAGACATAGATTGTACGTAATTGGTTCCGGGTATATTTATTAAGATATTCCGCGGAAAATAACTTTTCCTTAAATGCCGAAAAGCAAATAATACTATGCATCTCTACTATGTTTGCTTTATAAAACTCTTCAAAAACAGAAAACGGTTGATCCGTCAAAAGAATAGAATCAAGTTGTCTGGCTTTAGAATATAATAACTCCATGTGCGGATCAACCATGATTTTCACATCCTTTCAATTTCATTTTTTTACCCCAATTTGCCGGATTATCAGCATCCGCAGTCAACACCCACAATACCGGAAATTGTGGGGCTTTTTCCGGAGCATCTCCATATCCATCTGTAAGGTAAATAAAGATATCCGGACGGAGCTTATGTTCTTTTACATATTCAAACGGTGGAATAAAACTTGTTCCGCCATGCCCGTAACTTTTCCATTGATAATTTGGCGGCAACGGCGTATCGCCGGAAAATTTTTCTACATGTTGGATTTCTGCATCGCATTGAATGACCGTCAGTTCATAATTGCCGAAACTTTTGAGCAAATTGGATAATTCAGCAAAGAATTGCGGCAGATCACCAGTGGTACTTCCGCTGGTATCGATTGCCATAACAGCATTGAATTTCTCATTACGGCGGCTTTGCAGATAAAGCCCCATTCCGACATACCGGCGTGCCGGAGGCAGCCAGCGGCGGCTTCCACCGTAACAACTGGTCACAAACTGTTTAAGCAACTCTTTCCAATTTAATTCCGGTTTACGCAAGTTTTCGATGATACCTTGCAGAAAACCCGGAATTCGACCTTGAGTACGTTCAATTGTCTGGGCTGATTGTATGATGATTTGCCGCATTTTTTCCACGCTTTGAGCATCAACTTGCGGAGCAAAATCAGGATCAGTTTCTCCTGCTCCTCCAGCGTTTATTTCTTTGGCAGCGTCTTCCGTACCGGAACCGTTTTTATAAATATGTTCGTCAAAGCCCTTGCCCTTTTCACAATTTCCTTCAAAACCTTTGGAACAACATCCGGGATTCGGTTGTTGTTTGATTATTCTGACTTGCTCACTTTCACCGCCGTTGTCTTTTTCTTTATCTTTCTCTCTACTTGTTGAATTGCAACAACCATCAGGCTTTTTATGTTGTTCCTGTTCTTGTCTTTGTTTATCTTTCTGAACGTTTTTCGAGCGTTTGTCATAATTTGGATGATTTTTTTTATGGATTTTTTCATAAATTTCTTCTGCAGAAAGACCATCCCATGCCGGATCATGCGGCAAGACAAAAGGTTCTTTCATTTTTTCCTTCTGCAAGATAAAATGGATTTCCAAATCAGTTGCGTAATTGAATTCATCCGGATTCCGATTCTGCAATCTGGCAAAATGCAGTAAAACACAATGCCAACTTTCATGGGCAAGGACAAACAACCGTTCTTCCAAATCAAGTTGGGCATAGAATTTGCAATTCATAAAGACCCGGCTGCCGTCAGTGCAAGCGGTTCTGCATCCTGATGTTATGGGAACAAAATCAAGATGCATTAAAATCATCCCGATAAACGGCTGGCGCATCAGAAGTTTCTGCCGATCCTGTTCCATACTCTGCAGAGTAAGTTCTTTAATTTTATCATCTTTGCTCATTTCAGAATCGCTTTCTTGTTCAATCTTGCACGCATGGCTTTGCCGTGGAGTTCAGCCCATTGGGCATAATCCGGGTGATAAAAAAGTTTATCGGTAAATATACTGGAGACCTCTTTCTGATTACCTTGCATAGCATCGAGCATCATCATCGTGGCAAAATCACTGGTAAGTTTTGAAGCAATCCGGTAAAATCCGCTCAAAAGAGTCTGCTCTTCCTCATTATTTTTGCCACGCCACAGGTGATAAACCACTGCCGAGCAAAAAGCATATTTTCGGTCAGCTTTTTCCGGAATAGTGATTTTCTTTTTCGGGTCAGTCATCAATTCATACACATTGTCAAATTCTTCAGCGACCTTGCGGAATGCACAAAACTCCACGCCCGCCTGATTACCGACCAAGCCATAAATGATTTTATCCAGAAGCCGCTCTTCATCGTGATCAAAGGTGTGCAGCATGGTGCTGACCCGTTCCCAACTGCGGGGCGTGGGCCAGCCGCGTTCCAGATTTTCATTATCCTGATGAAAGAGAAAATTCGGACGGAAGCGGATAAATCCCAGAATCGACGGATGGATATTGTGACGCAAGCCCCATTGCACCCACAATTCGGCATCTTCGGTCAATTCAACGTGACAGAAGCGGTTGGCAAGAGCTGAACTCATGGTCATTGCCACAGCAGAATCTTCCACGCGGTTGCCGGCGGCACAAATATACCATCCTTTGGGTACTTCGTACAAATTACCCAGACGGCGGTCGAGGATAAACTCATAAGCGGCAACCTGCAATGAACGGTCAGCGGCGGTGAGTTCATCAAAGAGAATGATCCCTTTGCTTTCGGGATCACGAGGCCAGTCGGCAGAAACCAGCCAGCGGACTGAAGTTTCATCCGGCACAGGCAAGCCCCGGATATCCACCGGCTCCCGCTGGGCAAGACGGACATCAATAAAACCGATACCCAAATCTTCTGCCACTGTACGGATAATGGTGGACTTGCCCAGTCCCGGTGCGCCCCAGATCATCATAGGCGGCAAAGATTCCGCCATTTCCGGCTTTTCAAAAATAAGTTTGAGTTGATGACGGACAATTTTTTCCAATTCATCGGCGGTAATGCAGTTGTGCATGTCAATAATTGTGTTGTTCATTATTTTTATCCTTTCATTTTTTTATTTTAATATTTATATTTGAAGGTTTCTTGCGAACTGGCTTATTGTATTCTACATCAATATCCAGTCTCAAAACAAGTTTGCCCTCAATTAATTCATAATAATTCCAATCGGCATAATCCCAGCCGCAGGGGGATTCAACAAGCAAGCCTGCACAAAATATTCAGAGTATCTCATTACTGCTCCTGCTGATTAAAAAAATGCTTTAAAATTTTAATATTCTCCAATTCATCCCATTTATACTCAGGAGCCCCATCTATATCTAAATTCAAAATTTTTGCATTTTGTAATCCTAAAAGTAAGGGTGAATGAGTTGCAATAATAAATTGTATCCCTAAATGCAAAGACAATTCTATAAATTCCATTAGTTTTAATTGAAAAGACGGCGATAAACTATTTTCCGGCTCGTCCAATAAATAGACACCTGCACCATCAATTTTTGACAAGAAAAATTCTAAGGCCGTTTCACCATTGGAATTAGGTTTCAAAAAATGACTCGCATATTTTTTGATATACGCAGAAGATGATTTCTTTAAACGCTTCTTATCATCATAATCCTGACTCCATCTATCAAAATCATCCATTCCTCGTAATGGTGAAATTTTGTATATTCCGAATGCCATTTCTGTTCTCTTTTGGAACGCAGAATTGATAAGAGAATTTTGTTTTTTACCAATATCATTATTGATATTACGAACTTCAAAGCAATGACGGAAAACATCATCACTGGTAATAATATCACATTTTTTATCAATATCATCAAAATCGGAATGGATTGCAAGAGTACAATGTTGTGCAAAAAAAGAGAAAAATGGCGAGTTATTAATTTGTGTTCTTCTCCCGATATTCATTTTTTCCGCAATAAGATTTAATATTGTCGATTTTCCACTGCCATTATTCCCATAGAGAATTGTCAATGGAGAAAATTCTAAATGCAATCCGTCAGAAAACAAGCCAATGGGATAATATTCATTCTCTTCAAAAAAACTTAATTTTGCCCGAAAATCATCTTCGTACTCAATAGAATTTTTGATTAGATTGTCAGACGGAATCTCAAATTGTGTAAAGTAACTGCTCATAGTTTTATCCTTTCATTTTTTGAATATTTATTTTTATCCTTACTACTTTATAGCGGACAGGTTGATTATTTTTGTATTTTAATGATTATTGTTTCGACTTTTTCACGTACTGCTTGAGCGTACTCGACATGGAACTGTAATTGCTTGTCGAGTTTGCCATTGATAAGTTCGTAATAACTCCATTCTGCATGGTGAGGAGTAAGCGGTAATTCCACAATCAAGCCTTTGCCGTTTTGATAAAGACAACCGAAAACTTCGCCGACTTTGCGGTATTTGCCGTTATGCTTCTGCATGACTGTGTAGCCTTCTCCGCCTGAACCATTTTGCCCATTAAAAATTAGTAGTTCAGCAATTTGGTCGTCATCCAGATCAATTTCAATAACTTCGGTTGAGTCCTCATTTCGCCACTCGCGAATATCTTTGTCGTAGACTTCGACGCACTCAATCGGCAGTTTTTCAAATGGAATTTTTTTTGACTCAAACTCTCTGCCGCTTGACAAATTCAAAATAATTGCCAGTACATCCATAAAAATATAATTCATAATTAACTCCATCCTAAAATCCGATATTTTTTGAAACTTTTGCTGTAATTTTTTTAGCCTCGCTTTCTTGGCGTAAATAATCCAGACGCATTGTATTTGAACTGTTTTCAAGGTAATAAAGTGCCTGTCTGACAGTGCGAAAATCGCCGGGAGCCAGATTTTTTATGCTATTAAGTGCTGCCAGTTCATCTGCAGTAAGTTCAGTATTGAACATTCGCTCAAAAAAGATTTTTTTGCCCTCATTACTGAGATAATCAAATCCGATTTTGAAGGTAAATCTACGCATGATTGCCGGGTCGAGATTTTGTATAAAATTTGTTGCCCCGATCATCACACCATTAAAATTCTCCATTTGATAGAGAAGTTCATTTACCTGTGTTACCTCCCAGCTTCGATTAGCGTTTGCACGATTTTGCACTAATCCGTCAATTTCGTCCAAAAAAAGAATTGCTTTTTCCGCTTCCGCCTGGGCAAATGCGTTTTTAATATTCCGTTCAGTGCCGCCGACATACATGTTTAATAGGTCGCTGCCCATTTTAACAACAACTTTGGTATTGAGTACCGAACCGAGATATTTTACAAATTCAGTTTTGCCGGTTCCGGGCGGTCCTGAAAGCAATAGATTCATGCGAGGGCGGTCAGGTGCAAGCGAAGCATCTTCATTGCGGAATTTTCGAACTGCACCGACAATCGTATTAAGCGGTAAATCGCCTTTGATATTCAAACCGTCAAGTGAATAATCTTTTGCTACTTGCAATTTGTCATTATCGGTTGGAATTTCCAAAAGTTCGCAATGTTGCCCCATAAGTTTTTCAATGGTTGATTTGACTTCATTTCCCGACGGGGTGAGGCGTTCAATATTGGTCAGAACTTTGGTAATGATACCGGCACTTACCTCGTAGCGGGATGCACAAAAATCAATTAAATCCGTGTTGAAAAATGGCTCCATTTGCATTTTTTTGATATTGTTTTCCCAAATTGATTTACGTTGCAATGCTGTCAGCGGCTTGAAACAGATTGAATAATCAAAACGTCTGCGGCTGGATTCATCCAATGCCTGGGCAGGGGTATTGGAAATCCAAATTGTCGGTGTTTTCAAATTGTCCAAAACTGTATTTAATTTCCCTTTGTCGCCGTTTTGGAAATTCATCCCGAAAAAACTCATGCTTGTAGTTGCAAGCATATCATCCGATTCGTCCACAATAATAATGCTTTTTTCAGGTTCAATTTGAAAATCGCAAATCTGCAATGCCGCAAAACGAAAATCAACCGAGCTGTCGGATTTGTCACGATTGTTTTTTTGTTGGGCAACAATATAGCACTTGCGATTGAGTTGTTGAGCTAAACTTTGAGCAAAACTGCTTTTTCCGGTACCGGGAGTTCCGTAAAGCAGGATATTGACATTGCTTTTGTGGGGGCGATTGATAATTTTTTTTACAAAATCGCCATGCTCTTCAATCAAATTGCCGTAAAAATCCCATGGTAAAACTTCATCTGCTGCGACTTTGAAATACGAATTTGTTAAAGGTTCTTCGGAAAAACCTGATAAAAAAGTACAGAGTTCCCGATTAAAGTCAAAGTCATCGTCCAGACAGCGGAAACGCAAAAGTTTGCTATTTGTCTGCAAGCATGCACTTATTTCGTGATAATCGCGATCAAGGCATTTTGCGAGAAAAATTACTTTGTCCTCCGCATGAGTTTCGTGTCCGTGGTCGTCCTGAATAGTCAAATAATTAAGTGAGATAAATGAACTTGCAACTGCAATCTCATATTCCAATTCAGTTAGGTCAAATGTTTTTTTCAGCTCGTTAAATCTGGTCGGGAAAACTTCTTTTTCGTATTTTTTCAAGGAGTATGGTGCTTGCAAATAATTATCAATCAATTTAATGATACTTTTTTTCAAGGTTTTTCGGGCAAAAAGATTATTCCAAATCGCTGTAAACATATCTTTCGGCGAATCATCCAAGTCAAGGCGTGAGTGAAAAGAATGATTTTTCTGCATGCGATTGATTGCGTTTTTAGAAAAATTATCATGGATAAATTTTACCCAATCCATATTTTCAATAGTATCTTGCAAAACATCAAAAACATCATCATCATTAATTAAAGAATTATGATTTTTGATAAAATTACTGAAATAAATCAATCTTTTACCCTTTGTCCAATAGTCACTTTTTGTTTTGTAATTTTTCATAATTAACCTTTCATTTTTTAGTTTGCAAACAATATGTAGCAAGAAGCGTGCCAATTTTTTTGTCGATATTAAATTTGCACTTTTGAACTCAAAATTATTTTTGCACCATTGGAGGTGATTGTCAAATTATGATTATTAGCCTGTCAAAATTTGAAAGGTGATATTTGTTTTTTTTTGTTATTCAAGGTAATTTTATGATAAAAAAGTTTGCAAATAATTTGGCACGGTTCTTGCTTTATTAAGGGCAGAGAACTTAAACAACCTAACGAAAGGAATAAAAAATGGAAACAAAAGCAATCACAAATTTAAGTCGTATCAGCAATGAAAATTTTTATTGCGGAGTCTATCATGCCCCAAAGCAAATGAGTTTCAAGTATTGTGCCTCTATTGAGTACAAGCCGATTAAACTCCCTGCTGAATTTGAGCAATGTTTGCACGATAACTTAAAGGAAGTTTTAGCTGCTTACAAGGATGTTTCTGCTGAACAATTTACTTTTATCATTAATATCAAAAAATTTGATGCAATAGATAATTTAGAGTGTTTTCGGAGTCTGGTCGCGGCTCCCATCTGCGAAAATATTATTATCGCTTTAACTAATAAAAACGCCACCAATGAAGAATATAAATTATTAAAAAACGCAAACGCTATCGAGGAATAAAAAATGTCTTATTTTTCAATTATTGAAACAATACGGAAACGACCGGGTTTTTTTGGTTATTTCGATTTTAATTTTAATTATCTACTGAGAAACCTTATGATAGATATGGCAGAAAAACCACAAAAATTCAATATCCTCTATCATCAAGATTCTCTGCTTTTGCGAAGTTATGGTAAAAATATAATTCCGGAAGGTGTTGAATTTCTATATAATATAAACATCTTTGATAAAGATTTTCAATTACCGGACAATGAATCTTTTTTAATCTGTTTGGCATGGGGAAAATTTTTCCGTTTGAGAACTTTTAATAATGGAACAGCCAAAGAAATATTATGCAAACAATCGCTTTTACAAAGGCAAAATACTTTTCCGACCAACCAAGCTGACGGGTGGGAGCTTTACTTCAAATTGGATCCGGAAATTAGAACCGCGCAAATAAAAAATTTCACAGACTATAATTGGTTTTCCGAAATAATTTATAGATACGCAGCCTTTTATCCTCAACATAGTTTTAAACTTATGGGGCAATTAATTCCGGGAGGGTTAAAGCATTTCACAGACAAAATCCATTACATGACCCCTCTAAAAAAAGTTTTCGTATCAGAAAAATTTGATTGTGTTATCGGCTATTGCCCTTGCGGTACAGCCTTCGAGATAACAAGTTATGTTTATGGTTGCAGAACTCGATATGGCGGAACTCACGAAAAATATTTTACCAACTTGGTAAAACGCATTCGCAAAAAAGAATTCCCAGAACGAAAATATATGCTCCGCAGATTAGAAGCAATTATAAACTATAAACCATCAAAGAATGAAGATTACTTTTTCAGCAGATCACACTGGAGTGAGTTAGGTTCAGAAATAGATATCCCACCTGAAGATCACTTGGCTTTAGAAAATTTTCTCAAAGAATGTGCCGAAGAATTTAGAGTGTTTTCGGAGTCTGGTCGCGGCTCCCATCTGCGAAAATATTATTCGCTTTAACTGATAAAAACGCTGAAAATGAGGATAATTAATTATGGAAAACAAAAAAATTTCACCAATAGAACATATGAGATTACGCCCAACAATGTATGGTTATCTAATTTATGCGATTAGGGAATTATTGGACATTATTGTTCAGGCAAATCCGCAAAATCCTAAAAATATCAGTATAATTCACAATCGTGATTCAATAATGTTGCGAGTATTTGGTCAAAATGTAGAATCAGATTCAAGAGAATTTATATCAAGTAAAATATGGTTGAAGCAAGAAGTTTTAGGGGAATTCGTAGGAACTTCATCAACTTGTTTAAGTTTCTCCTTTTTAATGGCATGGGGGAAACATTTCAGAATCAGGAGTTTTCATAATGGCGTAGCAACTCAAATATCTTTCAAACAATCACAATTTCAAAAAAAGTCTATTTTTCCGACAAAACAAGCTGATGGGTGGGAGATTTACTTTAAAATAGATCCTGAAATTTCATTAACTTGCGATCGTATTAGTATTCCTGATTTTGAAACAAATGCATGGCTTGATAGGATGATAATAAGATGTGCAGTATTTTATCCGCAGTATAATTTTGACCTTAATCATCGGCATATATCTTGTGATTTACAGCAATTTTGGGAAAATTTTTATAAGCAAGAAGGCGATTTTCTGCTTGGAACATTTCGCTCCGAAAAAATTGATTGTATTATTGGTTATCGATCCTACTATTGGGATAAATTGGAAATATACAGTTTTGTGAATGGTTTTTCTACACCGCGCGGAGGAACTCATGAAAAATATTTCAGGGGATTTTTAACTCGTACTTGCCGAAAAATATTTTCGTCAAGTAAAGATTTGCCTTATAAACTATATGCAATTATAAATTATAAAGAAAATTTTGAGAATATTTTCTTTAACTATTCAACCAAAGATGAATTAGGATCAGCGATTACTCTTTCAGCAAAAAATAGAACCGCATTAAAAGAATTTATTAAATTTATTATATATTATAAAAAATTGTTTGGAGAAAATATGAAAATTGTTGAAGAATTGAAAAGAGATGTTGAAAATGCCGATGTGGAAAAATTGAAATTTTTGCAACAGTCGGTAAATCCAGTGTATTGGTTCTTGCTTTTAGCTGAATATCCGGAGTTTGAACCTGATAGCGATTGGTGGTTTAATTTAAGTACACTAAGTAATCTCCCATGGAGTAAGTTGCTTGCCAAACAACCGCAGTTTGAAAAATATTGCCATTGGGAGAGTGTCAGCCGATTGGAGTTAATGCTGCTTGCAGAGAGAGCTCCTGAAATTTTTAAGCGTAAGTTTCCATTTGGGAACATGCAGGATTTGTACGCATTTCTAACCCCGTCGGAAAAATCTTTTTTGCTGGCACAAGTTCCGGAATACGCAAATTTGATTGAAATGCAGGATTTAAACGAAGAATTCGGCATCGGCGAATGGTTTAATCTGCTTTCTGAACAACCGCAGTTTGAAAAGTATTTTGATTGGAGCAAAGTCGAAAAAAAGCCTAATCACTATTGGGATATGCTGCTCAAAAAACAACCACAGTTTGCTATTCACTGCGACTTTGAAAAACTCCATCCCAACCAACGCCGCCGCCTGAAAAAACTTTTGAAAGAAAAGGAATAAAACCATGCAAACCGTTACGGTAAAAATCAAACTGCCGGATTTTAATCGTAAAGCCTTCACTGACTTGCTGATTGCGGGCAAAGAGATTGCGCCGTTCCACAATTATGATTTGCTGATTGATCACGATTTTTTCTACTCTCATGAATCAGATGTGGATGAGGCTCTCGATGAGCGATTTAACCACGAGTGGGGCAAGCGGAAATACGCATCCGCAGTCAGAGAAGCGGAACAATTACGGAAATATTTTCTCGAAGAGGAAAAACTCGATAAAATCCCCGATGGTTGTGATGCAAATTCGATCTTCAAACGTCTCTTTAAGCTCGAAATGCGTGATGTTCGTATCCATGCCAATATGGAAATTGCCCGATGCTGGATAAAACTGCTGAAACATCGTCCTGAATATGTTGACCGCTGTCCGTGGCATTTCTTTCAGGGGGATCGGATTTGGCAGACTTTGCAGGATGAGGAGTTTTTGAAAGCCATAAAACACACGCCATTGCAAGTTGTCGGGAAAATGAATTTGAATGCTATGAGTTCCGCCGATTGGGATGAAGTACTGAAAATCGTACCGGAATTGGCAAGTCGCCGACCGAAAAACGATTATGGTTGTATTGTGGAGTAAATATGAAAATCAGAGTTTTACCAAGGATATTTTTTGAAAAGGTCAAAGGAACACCGACCGAAGCAGAGTTATTGGAAAAGTCAAAAATCATCAGTATAAATTCCAGTTGGGGATTTGACGATACGCCGCCATTTTCACTGGAATTGCTCAACCATCCGCATTTGTTGACCTTGACCTTTGACGATATATGCAATGAGCCGGAAACTTCGGAAGATTTGGGTAATACGGTGTTGTTCAATGAAGCTATGGCACGAGAGATCATGCGTTTTGTCGATGACGGCAAACTTCCGTTATTGGTGCATTGTACCGCCGGGATTTCCCGCAGCGGAGCAGTCGGAGAGGTGCTGAATTGGTACTTCAACCGCTATCTGGAACGCAACACCGCCGACGATGAAGATTTTACGCAAAACAACCGTCAAATCCAGCCCAACACTCTCGTTAGACAAATAATGCTGAAAGTATTACAAGAATGAAAACAACTTCTTTATTTTCTTTGTTTTACTTTCTTTCACCGGGAAAGAAAGTAAAATGAAAAATCTTATAACTGTTGCTCAATACCCGAAAAGCGAAATCTCGGAGCGTTACATCCGCATCCGGGATTTGAAAAAAGCGTGTATAATTTGCCAACATTGGACAAGCCGCCGCGATTTGCGTAAAGATAAACGCTACATCGTGGAACTGGAACACGGCAACTGCCGCTTGCAACACGAATTATGCAGTTGCAAAAGTTTCCAGAAAATCCCCGAACTCCGCGGCAAAAATATGACCATAAACGAAAAACTTTACGCAAGAATGTACACCAAAACCTTTCTGCGTAAAGTCCACGCCCGCTACTACCAACTCCCCAACGAAGAGTTAAGCCGGGCAATCAGTGAGTTTTTGAAAAAATGAGTTTGCAAGAAGATTTTGTGGGAAGAAGGAAAATTTTCAGGAAATTTTCCCTCTTCCCACACCCATCTCCTTTCAAACCTTTTCAAGTACGGCTTTCATCTTTTGCTTCCGCAAAACCGAAAGCCGGATTTTTTATTTCTTCAATTCTTTTTGAGCATAAGTTAATGCTTCTATTAAAGCATCCACATAAGCTCCGCCTTTTCTGCCCGGATGATATGTATCTATTAAAATTTGATTACTGGCAACATAAAAATCAAGAAATTGATTACAATATTTATCTATTTTTAATTTATTTTCAAATTCATTATAAAAATGTTGAAATGTCTTCCCGAAAATAATAACATCAGGTTTATAAACTTTCAACTGTTCCTGCAAAACAGGATGCCATGTTTCATTGTACTCATTTCTGATATAACGATCAGAACTGACTTTCCCTCCCGGCATTTTACTGGCATTTAACCATGCGATAGAGCGAATTTCATTAAGCATTTCCGGTTTATTTCTGATCCACGGCATATCATGCCATTTTTGATTATTGCGAAATCCATACATGACATAAGCCACTTTTTGCCAAACAGGATTTTTTTTGTGGCTTTCCAATGTTAAATGGTTGAAACAATCATTAATCAACGACCACCCTCCACCCTTTGGACGATGATTGGCATCTTCATCATCCCATGGTTCTTTCAATATCCATGCAACTTTTAAGTTTGAATTCAAATAACCATTTAAGTCTGCGACACCATCCTTTATCGGCTTAAAATCTGCTTTGGCAATTTTTGTTTTTTCTGCTTGATCTTCTATATATTTTTCTAATCGCTGCTGTTCTGAAATCAAAAATTCTAATTGCATATTGTTATCTTCCATTCTCCGTGTCCCTTTCCTTTTTGCGGTTTTATTTTAAGATAATTGATTTTTTGAATTTTGCAAGGGTGAAAATTGCTTTTAAAAATTTTTTACCGTTGCGATTCGTGCCATTCGCTATTCGGATTTTTGCGGCAGCGTCCATTTGTCAAAGTACGGATATTCACATGAGAATAGCCGCAATACTTACAATAAACTCTTGCCATGATTTTTCCTTTCGTTTGGTTATTAAAATTGTCATCTATTTTTGCTTTGCTTCTAAAAAAAGTTCTGGATGTATCAACAACAGATGTGCTTTGAGACTATCGCAAAACTCATCCTTATCCATTAAAAACCATCTCCAATCCTCTGCATTAAATTTACTGAATTTGCATCTGTCAACAAATTGTGGCTGATATTGCAATAACAGCCCCCAATCAATTCCGTTAAATTCATCCCATTTATCACATTTATCGGCAAACTGCGGTTGATAACTCAATAAAATGCTCCAATCTGAACCGCTAAACTCTTCCCACTTATTACATTTATTAGCAAACTGCGGCTGATATTGCAATAACTGACACCAATAAAGTCTGTGAAACTCCTCCCATTTATTGCATTTATCAGCAAACTGCGGTTGATAACTCAATAAAATGCTCCAATCTGAGCCGTTAAACTCTTCCCACTTATTACATTTATTAGCGAATTGCGGCTGATATTGCAATAACTGACACCAATAAAGTCCGTCAAACTCCTCCCATTTATTGCATTTATCGGCAAACTGCGGTTGCTCTGCTAACAAAGTTCGCCATTCATAAGCAGCAAAATAATCCCACTTATCCCACTTATCAGCAAACTGCGGCTGTCGTGACAATAAACAAGCAATAAGAGTGTTGGGCAATTTGTTTATTTCAATTTTTTCGACTATATCTTTTCTCTTATTCAATAGCTTAAAAAAGTAACATTCCATTTTATTCCAATCGCACTTGTCAACAAACTGCGGTTGTTTTATCAGCAAATCACTCCACTGGTTGCCAGTTAATTTATGCCAATAGCTTACAGTTGTTTTTGAACCATCATTATTGATAATTTCATTACAATCGCACTTGTCAGCAAATTGAGGCTTTTTTGACAACAATCGCACCCAATCACCTCCGGTAAGAGTATCAAATTCTTCATTTGCAACATTGGCATTTTCATCTTGCAGCAATAGATTAACTAATTTTTTGTTTGCCATAGCCACACCTTTTGTCATTTACCGTTTTTATCGTTAAAATACTTTGCCAGTTGCGGTTGTTTTTCTAATAAACTCTCCTGATCCCAATACCGAAAAAACTCCCATTTGTCGCATTTGTTGGCAAATTGCGGCTGTTTTATGAGCAAGTTACACCACTGTTTAGCAGTCAATTTAGCCCAATAATTTATTGTTACACTTATGCCTATATCATCAATAGCTTCATAGCAATCATACTTATCAGCAATGTGAGGTTTTTCTGATAATAACTGTACCCAATCACTTCCGGTAAGGGTTTCAAATTCCTCTTTCGCAACTTCTGCGTTTTCATTTTCGAGCAATAATGCAACTAATTTGTTTTTAATTTGCTTTTTTTTAACTGTTTTTAATTCTATTTTTTCAGGAAAATACTTTGCCAGATCGGGGTGTTTTGCTAATAGTTTGGTTTTGCCTTTTTCGGTAATTACATTGGTATCGCAATGCACAATCAGTTGCGGCTGTTTCATAAGTATTTTCACCCAGTCAGTACTTTTGAACATGCTTAAATTACATTTATCGGCAAATTGCGGCCGCTTTTGCAGCAATTTAGACCAATGATGGGTATCCAGATCTAATTTAGACCAGTCGCATTTGTCAGCAAATTGCGGTTGGGAATCAAGCAAATACCACCACTCCATGTAATCAAACTCATTCCATTTGTCACATTTGTCAGCAAATTGTGGCTGTTTTACTAAAAGATCGCTCCAATCATAAACTTTTAAGCTATCCCAATTGCATTTATCCGCGAATTGCGGTCGCTCTGATAATAAGTACCTCCAAGCATTCCCGTCGAGTTTATTCCAGTCGCATTTATCTGCAAATTGAGGTTGTTCTGCTAAAAGACAGCTCCAATCATTTTCGTAAAATTCATCCCACTTATCACATTTGTCAGCAAACTGCGGTTGTTTTTGCAAAAGCATGCTCCAGGCATGCCCGTCAAACTTATTCCAAGCACATTTGTCAGCAAACTGCGGTTGTTCTGCTAAAAGACAGCTCCAAGCAAACCCGTTAAATTTATCCCATTTGTTACACTTATTGGCAAATTGCGGTTGTTTTTCTAAAAGATTGTCCCAATTATAAACTTTTAAGCTATCCCAATTGCATTTATCCGCGAATTGCGGTTGCTTTCTTAACAAGCGACTCCAATCATCTCCGTCAAATTCATCCCATTTGTTACACTTATCGGCAAATTCCGGCTTTTGAGATAATAAAACCGACCAGGATAATTCATCCAATCTTGTCCAGTTGCAGCATTCAATCAAACGAGGACAAGATGTAAACAACTTCCCGTAATCAATAAAATACTCACAATCTATAGTATGTCTGGAACAATCAACTAAAGTTTCAAACTCTTTTTTGCTTAATTCTCCTTTAAATAGAAAAGATTTCATTTCATTTTCAGTTTTTTCATATTGCTGACAGAAACTTTCCCAATTATATCGATCAATATGTCTCATTTTTGCCGCCTTTTTTAAATTTTTACAATTTTAGTTATTTCTCATTCCGGACAAACAAAAAAGCATGTCCGAAATCACCGTATTTTATAGAAGGTACTTGCAAAACCTAAAAAGCAACACGACAAAATCAAACATGCTCCGACTCAATGTAAAACATCAGGAACATACCTGCTTTATCACACCTGCTTTTATTCCGAAAAAGTTTGCAAGTTTTTCTATAAAAGTGCGATCAAATCTAATAATTGTTTTTACGCCCCATCTCTAAAAAAATGGGCTCCATATACGATAACTCCAATTATTAAATTTACAAGTGTTTTGCCGTATTTTTTCTAAAAATTTTACAAGCACCAACTCTATATAGCAAGAATCGTGCCAATTTACTTTTCTTTCGCAGTGAAAGAAAAGTAAAACAAAAGAAAGCTAAATACCTTACTTTCTTTGAAAGTAAGCAAAGAGAGAGGAATTAAATAGTTCTTTCGCAGTGAAAGGTGCCATCAGGCACTTTTTATACTTTGTTTTTTTGCTTTATCTATATCTTATCGACAGGACTAAACGCTTTTTGTGCAAAATCAGCACTTGTGTTGTAAAACAATAGATTGCTAAATACCTTACTTTCGCTATTTTAGAGAACGTAAGCAAAGAGAGGGGAATTAAATAGTTCTTTCGCAGTGAAAGGTGACATCAGGCACTTTTTATACTTTGTTTTTTGCTTTATCTATATCTTATTGACAGGACTAAACGCTTTTTGAGCAAAATCAGCACTTGTGTTGTAAAACAAAAGATTGTTAAATACCTTACTTTCGCTATTTTAGAGAACGTAAGCAAAGAGAATATTTTATAGTTGCATGGCAAGTAAAATCTCAACCATAAAATTTTAATTAAAAAATTTTCTTAAATTTTATTCATAACCACTAACACTAATAAATTAGTGCCATATAAAAAACACTGAACTGTTCAAATTTTGACACCCTACCTGTCAAAAAAATATATCCTATTTCAACCTGCGTAATTTTTGACAGAATGAGTTTATGGGAAGAAGGAAAATTTTAAGGAAATTTTCCCTCTTCCCACACCCAACTCCTTTCAAACCTTTTCAAATCCGATTTTTATTATTTTGTTTCTTAAAAATCATGATTAGTGAAAATTGTAAAAGACTATTTAAATATCCCATTGCCTTTTTATGAATTGTAATAATTTGTCTTTTCTTGCAGAAATTTCTTCTTTACCCCATTTCCCAGTATTCTTTAAGGTATCATAAATTTCTTTATGTGACAAATAGATGTTATCATAAAACTCTTTGATTTCTGCAGGATTAGAATTATTTTTAGATGCGTTATTACTCCATGTGCATAATGTTAAATTCCCAATATTATTAAGACTTTCTGATTTAAACTCCTCATTATAAGTAGTAAAATTAGGATTTTGAGGAGTTATATGATCTAAAGTATTTTCTAATTTTTTGGACCGAAAAATATTAGAATACTCATTAGTATCAAGTTCTGGCAATTTTGCTTCTTTACGTAAATAATTTTCATATTTATATAAGATATATTTTATATCAGAACGATAATGATATGTGTTTTCTTCAAAATATTTTTTACATGAATCATTAAAATTCCACCACCACTGAAAACCAGAATTAACAACGTCTTTTAATTTTTTAATTAGCTCTTCATTGTTACCAGAATATTCTCTTGCATAATTTATAAGATTATTTGTTCGATAGTTACCAGTTGTAAATCTCATTTTAAAAAGAATTTTTTCAATTACATTTAAAATATCATTATATTCGTCAAAATTTCTATCACCATAATGAAGAAGTTTCAATAGCAAAGGGACAGAATTGGCTTCATCTAAATAGCAAATATCTGCAACAATTCTATCCCGATTGCCTTTTTTTGCTTCTTCAATTTGAGACATTAATTTATATGTTTTAGATAATGAATTGATAAAATTTATAAGCCATTGTTTTTTATTATCAGAATTGTTAAAATCATATTTTATACACTCAAAAGCTTCATTTTTTGTCCATGAAGTAAATGCTTGACAATGCCAATTTAGAATATGGTCTTCAAAAGTGCTTAGTTCTTCAACTTTTGAATAAATTTCAGAGAAGCATTTTTCCATGTATTGAATTTGTGTTGTAATTTCTTCGGATGTTACGCAACAATATATTTTGTGCATACAATAGGCTTTAAGTTTTTCCAATTTTGTTAAATCTTTTCCTCTGTCATTTTGAAAAGCAAAAATTTGAGTTGCTAAAAGTTTTGCATCTGGACCTTCCATAACAAAAGTTGTAATTATTGCATTAGCAACTACTTTGTACCAAGTCGTCAAGACTGTTATATCTTGTATTTTTTCAAATTCTTTTGAAAAAAAATCATTAGCATCTTTTAATAAATTTGAAGATTTACGGGTTGAATCTGGTTGTGCGTTAAAATTTTGTTTAATAATTCTTTCATCAAAATAATATTTATC